>CAMIWE010000033.1 GCA_946402335.1 uncultured Lachnoclostridium sp. | reverse complement strand
AAGGTTGTTTCACTATTCAGTTTTCAAAGTACTTGGCTGTCAATCGCGACAGCTTTTACATATTAACGCAGAAGCAAGTATTTGTCAACAGCTTTTTGTAAAAAATCAGGAAGAAAAAATGACCATTTTTCGGCCCCCGTCAGAAACTTTATTTGACTAAATGCACAAATGAGAACCGGCGCACGAAAAAGCACCGGTTCTCATTCTCATTTTCCTTAAATCCAGTCCGCTTAAAAAGGCGGATTGCGTCGCTATTTCACATTCTCGGGATAAAGCCTTATTTCCCCTCTGCCGTACATAATCTTGACGTCATAGCGGTGAGCAACATGGAGTTCTCCCACAATATCAATTGAAAAGCCCCTAAACTGAAGGGTTGCATCAATCCTCTCGGGATCAGATCCGATACCATGTCCGAAAACCGTAACCGTCGGATCCGTGATCACAATACGGGTTATCACCCATTCATCGTCGGATGTAACAGGCCCCTCACTGTAAGCGAAATTACCCTTCGGCTTTTTCTTTTCATTAGGATCATATGTATATGGTGCAATATAATAAGCCACGTATACTTCCGGGAGTATCTTTTCTCCGGTTTCTGCCGAAATCGCCGCCTTATATTCTTTTCCGAGAAATAACCTTGTGTCTTCCGATACGATTATCTCATCATGATCACGGAATACATGTTTGACCACTCTGTCTCCAACAGCAAACTCAAGCCCGAATGATTCAAGAGCATCCACGCCGCTGACGGTTGTCACGACCGGCGTTGGGTCCTTGTGCTGCATATCCGGTGGCGTAGCATACAATCCGCACCCTGAGAGGCTGGACGTTACGGCAAATGCCGCGCCAAGCACAAACGTCCTTTTGAATCCTTTCTTCATCGTCCTTCCCTCACTCAGTAGTTGACACTACCATTCTCTGCGAAAGCAAACCATCTGCCTGTTCTTCGCATAATCCCATGAATGCGCGGATCCGCCCTTACAAAACTCCTCGTCAGGACATGTCCTGCATTCCTCACAACGCGTCGAAAGCGGCGTACGGAATATGCGAAACCGATTCTTCCATACTTCCGTAAAATCATCCCTTAGCACGTTGCCCTGAATCGTCTCCGCGTTGCGTTCTATATCCAGGCAGCCGCCGATATCTCCATTTGCCATAATGCCGGCCGTAGTAATACCGGAATAGCAGAAGAAGTACCAGTCACGCACATCCCTCTCGTAAGTAAGCCCAAGCCAATGGCTGCATCCATAGGTTACCGGATAGCCTTCCTCGCGCTTATTACGAATATAACGAAGCAATTGTAGATGTTCCTCTTTGTTAAGGAAAAGGTCCGGACGGTCAAGCGCCCTTCCGATGGGCTCCATCCCGACCAGTCTCCAGGAATCCACATCAATCCCGCACAACACCTGAAACAGATCATCCAACTGCGCCAGATTCGCGGGCGTTACCACAGTTGTTACCTGTACCTCCTGAAACCCCTGCTCCATCAGGTTCGAAAGTCCTTCCACGGTTCGCTCAAAAGAGCCCTCCGAACGGCGGAACGCATCATGGTATTCCTTTGTCCCGTCCAGACTCACCGATATGGTTGCCATTCCGGCTTCTTTCAGTCTCCGGGCAACCTCTTTTGTAATCAATGTCCCGTTGCTGGTAATTCCCCAGGAGAAGCCAAGCTTCTTCGCATGATGCACAATATCAAAGAATTCTTTCCGAAGCAGCGGTTCTCCGCCGGTAAGGCACAGCATCGGAAGATGTCCCGCAAAATCCACGGCAACCTTATCAAGAACACCGATGAATACCTCAGCCGGTATTTCTTCACTATGTACTTCTCCACACCGGCTGCCGCAATGCACACAGTTCTCATTGCATCGTAAAGTCAGTTCAAAAAACAAATAATGAAGCAGCGGCTCCTTCATAAGCTTCATACGGTAATCAGCCGTTTCTTTCATCTGCCCGGCTTTCGCCCTAAGAATCCGTTCTTTCTCCTTCAAAGATCTCTCCTCCGCAGACAGGTCTCCAAAAAACATTATCAGAAAACAGCTTGCCCTACTCTTTCACAATCCTCTTCACGTCCACCATGATCTCGGGGGTTCCGTACTCCGGATTAAAGAGTCCCGCGATGCTCTTCTCATACCACTCGCGGATTTCCGCATCGTTCATCACGCAGATATCGCCCTTAGTCTTTACCGTAATCGTGATAATCTGTTCTTCCATTTTCCTTCTCCTTTCATAAACAAATGCTATTTATATACCGAGACCCATCGGAACTCGGCAGTCCTTGTGCGAATCACGGAACCGTAAACAAAATCCAACCTCGTACATTCGGTTTTCGGCTCTCATACTCAATACTTATACACCGGAACCTCAACAGATATCCACTCATATTCATGGAGTTCGTTCGTATCAACATCTCTCATTCTTATAAGCTTCCAATCATCATCCAGTTGCAGTTCTCTTTCCATCCTGTAGGTGTCACTAGCATAAGTGTACTTTATCAGTTTTCCGTTCTCATCATACTCATATATTTTTTCGCCGTCCTCCTCCCGGCATATATCCGGTTGGCCGTCCGGGCGCAACGAGACAGTAAAACGAGCCGTTCCCGAAAGGTTTTCGTCATAGTCAGTTTCATCAATGCAGGCAAAAAGTTCGGGATCGTACCCCTCAAACATATAACCCCCGAAATACGATTTCGGGAAATGCCCTTTCGGGCGGTATTGTTTAATCATATATGTACTCGGATAGCGATCCGCGTTAATCATTATTCCCGCCCCGGGCCAATCCTCATCATATCCCATATATCTGGTAGCGGAAACAACAAAACCGTCCTGCACAACATAGGTAAAAATGCCGTTCAAACCTTCAACAATAATGGTATCATCCTCCCTGTAAATGGTATCACCATCATTGGGTTCTTCTCCGAATCCCAGGAATCTCCCGTACTCATCAAACCGGAACACATTTTCATGCCATAAATATCCGGTTGGACTTAAGAAACGCCGTTTACTTAAAACTCCGTCTGATCCGAATATCCATTCATTGGTTTCCGAGCCTCCTTCATACGGAGCCGTTACCAATATGAGGTTTCCTTCATCGTCATGCTTTTCCTCAAGCAGCTTTTCCCCGTAAAAGGGATTCGGCGGATCAAGCATCCAGTCTATAATGTTTACTCCGATTGCCGAAGGAAAGTAAACCCGTTTCTGCAACAAAGTACCTTCCTCTGCGGTAGGAGCCCAATGTTCCGATATGATAAATCCTTCCTTTCCGTAATGAAACAGTATCGTTTCCTTACGTTCGCCGGAATAATCGTCATATAAGACTCTTTTTACTTCCCGGCCGAGCTCGTCATACTCATGTGACATCACGGGTATCCTCTGAAAGCCGGCGCCGGTCAAATACTCACACGCTACCCTCCATACCGTTTCATAATGGTCTACTTCCGGGACCTTAAACGGGTTCCCTTGCGGTGTCGGTGTCGGTGATACCGAAACCACGACCTCCGTCGGCGTTACCGTCGGAGTATTATTGCCGCGCTTTTTACGGAAAGACTTTGTCAGCAAAATGCCTTCGGCAATCATGGCACCTGCGCATAAACCGATAATAATAAACAGAAACTGCCTGCGGGATATCCCCTTCGCACCCTTCTTCTTTGTGTCCATCAACCTTCTCCTCCCTTAACACTCCCGAAATAACTATTCTTATTTCTGAATCTCCACGGAAATCCATTGGTACCGGTAAGTTGTACCGCCATCCTCGAACTCCCTGAGGTTTTTGTTATCATCCACGGTATAATACCGTCTCTGACTCAGAACGTCCTTCTGTCCGACCTCATAGGAACGGAGTAAACGCATTTCGGATATGACCGAAGACTGTCCCGTCGCGGTCTTTACGTCCCTGAAAACCGTTTCATACTCAAAAAATGTTTTCGTACATTCTGTATTCGATTCCCGCACATCACCGGATCCATCGAAGGAGCGAATCTCCCGGATCGGATTGCTGTCCTCGTCTAACAATGTCTTTACCGTCTGCCGCGTAACCTGCCTTCCCTTATATTCATACTCATCCGTTGCACAGATTGTATAATATGGGCTCGACATGTTGAGCGGCGTGTGATCCATATTCGGATAACGCATGTTGGGATAATGGTATTGTGTCACCCATCCGTCCTGAATGGAGTAATCCGGATTCTCTCTGCGAACCAGTCTGCCCCATGCTTCGTTCGTATATTCGACAGACAGTCTTACAAACTTTTCGTCCTTAAAATCAAAGATCCAATAGCCGTTGGCCTTCTGGACCACCGTTCTGTGATTGTCGCGGTAATGGATCGCATACATCTGCGTTTTCTCACCGTAGTCATCGCCGTATTTTACGCTGATGAGGCGGTCTTCGTCATCATACTCGAACTCGTACCACCTATGGTATTCCTCTTCGCCCGGTTCCATGAAACCGTGGAATGAAACACGGCCTTTTTCGTCCATTGACCAATGGGAATGCCCTTCGTCCGCAATCGACCCTGTCGTGGAAAATGTACTGTCCAGGCCCTCCAGATTGCCGTCCGAATCGTACTCTGCCTTCGTCACGATTTCCCCGGTGTTTGTGAGATTCTTAATCACTGTCCAGTAATCGAGCGTATCGAAATTGGCTGCCGTAGGAAAATAGCACTTCGTCTGCACAAGCTCCCCTTCCGTATCCGGCTTCCAGCTCTGTGCAAGTATGATTCCGCTCCGGTCATATTTCAGGATGGTAGTAGACTCCGGTGTAACGCCATCCGGTTTATATTCCACCCGGCGAACCTCGCGCCCCTGTTCATCATAATCGTGACCTATGCTAAAGCTGTTGTTTCCCGACGCTTTCTCCTTGGTGACCCGCCATACGGTCTTGTATTCAACCGGTTTATCCGTCGGCTCCTTAGTCGGTGTTACTTCCGCCACTACAGGTGTCGGTGTAGGCTTCTCTTCCTCCTTTTCGGAAAATGTGTGAATTAACAGCACCACTTCCGTAACCAGCGCAATCACACAGATTCCGACGATCAGCAGGATGAACTGTTTCTTTTTGAGTCCGCGCTTCTTCTTTCTGCAATTCTGTCCCGCCATGTCTCTCCCCCATTTTCCGTATAAAAACCAACGCGGCGATTACGGTGTCCAGTGACTTCCGAAATACTCCTTCATCTGCGCATCGGTAAGCCCGAACATGCTTTTAAGATCCTTAAGCACTGCCATATCCCGCTTATTGTCTTTAACATAATTGTATAAAACATTCAGACTGGAATTCCAGCCGTTAACCGATCCGCCCCAGCGGGAACGTTCCCCGGCAATCTCCGGTTCGAGAATTGCCTTCCACGAATCGATTTCCTTAGTAATATATTCCTCATTGAGGATCGTATCCAACAGATAAGCAACACGCTTCAGGAATGCATCCTGCCCGCGCTTGCTGTGTGTGATCTTCCAGGCAAGCACATGGTTTCCGTCGTTCTTAAGTGCCGTCGAGATTGCATGGGACTGCACACAGAATCCCCAGTCAAGGTCGAAGAACATCCAGCGCCACTTATTGTCTCCGTCCGGCGCGGCAAAGTACCGGATATTGGCCAGATCGGAATCGCCGTAGTATCCGCGGCATATGTACCAGTCGAACAGGCTGTTCAGATCAATCCGGCTTGCCAGATAATCATAGTTCTCGTCCTTGTTCAGGTCATTGGTTTTGGCAAATGACACAAGCGCGTCATAATCCTTCCGGCTGCCGTTCTCGGCCTCTGCATAACTGCCGTAGCCGTTGATCAGATTGACCGTATCCTTTGAAACATCAAAATGATCCGCAACATAATCGGCACTGAAACGCTCACGCATGAAATAAATTCCCCAGAACTCGCCGCACAGGTATAATACCACCGGCTTGCTGGCCTGTGCGCTCAGGTTCGTATTTCCGAGCACCATATGCGTCATGAACTCGTCCTCAATGATGCCTTCCCGGTAGCGCTCGCTGCCGCCCTTTAACAGGATGGAGTTGAAGGAGTCAATATCCGTATCGTCAAACAGCTTGTACTTCAGCTTGCTGGCGCCATACGAAGAGCGGAAATGCACCGTAAAATTCTGCTTTTCCATCTTACGGCTGTCATTGCCGTGAAGTTTGATTCCGCAGGGAACGGAGAATTTTTCTTCACCGTTTTCAATTAACGTCATCATGGCCTGCGCTTCGAGTTCGCGTTTTGAAATCTGCTTCACCACGCCGTTGTCCCCGAGAATGCCGTCCCGCGGTCCGTTCACGACAAGAATCGGAAGGGTATGGTTTTGGTTGATCACATAGGTAAACGAAGCCGGCGAGCTCTGGCGTCCGTCCTTCACGGCAATCGCACGGATTGTCATCACACCCGTTACGTTAATGGCTCCTGTATAGGTTTTCGAGGAAAGGGTCGGCATGCTGCCGTCGGTCGTATAATAGATGGTTCCTTCCCCGCTTAAGGTAACGTTCACTGCCGACTCATAAACACCGGTTTTCACATCCGAAACAGGTGCCGCAACACGGGCCTCAAAGCCGCTATTGTTCGCGGCGCCGGGCGTGGGGTCTTCCATATAAACGAAACGGTTGTCATTCCGGCCGTAACTCTTGTTCTTCTCAAGGTCGCCCGGAACGTCAATCATGTCCACCAGGTTCACGCCGTCCGAAAGGTACAGCGCCTCTCCGCTTCCCGAGATCTTAAACGGTGCATGGCCGTCGGCCTCAAGACCGGAGCAATAGATCACAACATACTCTCCGGCACCGAGTTCCCGGTCGGGAAGGCGGTATTTCGTCAGATTGCTTCTCTTGTCCGACAGGTAGAAATCGGAAAGGCGGATTGCGTGATCGGTATTATTCTTTAATTCCACAAAATCATAGTACTGCCCGTTCACCGGACTGAACTGCGTATTATCGGACATGGCTTCCGTAAAGATCAGCTCCGCAAGCTTTACGCCTGCCATATATGCTTCATACCCTTCCTGCGTATTGGCATACCCGGGCGTTGCATACGGAAGAATGCCGTCCTTCGACGCCGAACGGTCTCCGATTTCCTCGGTATAGGTAAGCGTATCGGCAATCTCGTCGTTACGGATCAGATAAATGGTTTCCCCTTCGCCGCTTAAGCGGAACGGTGCCTCCTTCGGCAGCAGCACGACAACGAAGCCGTTCTGCTCGATTACGTTGCCGGCAAGCGGATAAGCGTGCGGCTTGGTCTTATCATCGGTCAGATAATATCCGTTCAGGGATACGACGTTGTCCTCACGGCTTCCGATCTCAATCCAGTCGGAATCGGTATTCAGATACAGCTTGCGGTTGTCCACCATTACCTCGCTGAGGTACAGGTCATACGCCTCCGCCTTCGTATCCGTCGAAGGGTCGGGATTGGTCTTTCCGTCAGTGGGAACGCCGCCGTGTTTACTGTCGTCCACGTCGGGAATATCCGGTGTTTTATCCTTGCCGCATGCCACCGTCATAATGGCCAGACACACGAGGAACATATATAACAGAATTCGTTTCATAAAAAGCAATACTCCTGTTTTCTCAAATCATTACGCCGAGTGTATTATACCTTTTTTCCATAAGAAAGGCAAGCATTCCGGGGTGGCCCCTTCCTGCCTGCCTGTTTCCTCTGTTCTTATTAATTCCGAAGCGCGTCCTTCATGCTCTTTACATAGGCGCCGACAACCGGGGCACTCTTCCGCCCATTTGCCGCAATCAGACGCATGATGGCGGAACCGACGATTGCACCGTCCGCATGCTTTGCAGCGGCTGCCGCCTGCTCCGGCGTCGAGATACCGAAACCGACGGCACACGGGATTGTCGTATTGGCTTTAATGCTTCCCGCAAGCGCTCCGATATCGGTCGTGATGCTGTCACGAACACCGGTTACGCCGAGGCTGGATACGATGTACACAAAGCCCTCCGCATCGGCCGCGATCGTTCCGATGCGGTCCTGCGAAGTCGGCGCGATCAGCGAAATGAAATCAATGCCGGACTTGCGGGCCGGTACGGCAAATTCCTCCTTCTCCTCGTAGGGCACATCGGGAAGGATCACACCGTCGACTCCCACTTCTTTACAACGCTCGAAGAACCGCTCCGCGCCGTAGGAAAATACGACGTTCGCATAGGTCATAAACACGAACGGCACCTTTACGGCGTCGGCACCGCTTCGGAGTTTTCTTACGACGTCAAATACGCCGTCGGTCGTGATGCCTGCTGCCAGCGCGCGGATATTGGCCTCCTGGATAACCGGTCCCTCGGCCGTCGGGTCGGAGAACGGAATTCCGATTTCAATCAGATCGGCGCCGTTTCGCTCCATCTCGCGGATGACCGCCTCGGTCGTCTCCGCATCGGGATCCCCGCAGGTAATAAACGGAATGAATGCCTTGCCGTTTTCAAATGCACTCTTAATTCTACTCATAGATTTCCTCTCCTCTGTATCTTGCGATTGCGGCACAGTCCTTGTCGCCGCGGCCGGATATCGTAATGACCATGATCTGATCCTTACTCATCGTCGGTGCCAGCTTCATTGCGTAGGCAACCGCATGTGCGGACTCAATGGCCGGGATAATTCCCTCCGTGCGGGACAGATACTCAAATGCGTTGACCGCCTCGTCATCGGTGACCGCCACATATTCCGCTCTTCCGATGTCGTGAAGCATCGCATGCTCCGGTCCAATGCCCGGATAATCAAGGCCTGCCGAAATGGAATATACGGGAGCAATCTGGCCGTACTCGTTCTGGCAGAAATAGGATTTCATGCCGTGGAATATTCCGAGCTTGCCGGTATTGATCGTTGCCGCCGTCTCAAAGGTGTCGATGCCTCTGCCGGCCGCCTCGCAGCCGATCAGTTTTACCGAAGGATCGTTGATGAAATTGTAGAAGGAGCCGATGGCGTTCGAACCGCCGCCGCAGCATGCAAGCACGGCATCGGGAAGTTTTCCTTCCAGCTTGAGAATCTGCTCCTTGATCTCTTTTGAAATGACTGCCTGGAAATCTCTTACGATCGTCGGGAACGGATGCGGTCCCATAACCGATCCGAGGCAGTAATGCGTATCGTCAATACGGGAAGTCCACTCGCGCATTGCTTCCGAAACGGCATCCTTCAAGGTAGCCGTACCTGTCTTCACCGGAATGACCGATGCGCCGAGCAGCTTCATGCGGTATACGTTCAATGCCTGACGCTTCGTGTCCTCTTCTCCCATGAACACGACACATTCCATTCCGAGAAGAGCCGCCGCAGTCGCCGTGGCAACCCCGTGCTGGCCCGCGCCGGTTTCCGCAATCAAACGCGTCTTTCCCATTTTCTTTGCAAGAAGGGCCTGCCCGAGCACGTTGTTGATCTTATGGGAACCGGTATGGTTCAGATCCTCCCGCTTCAGGTAAATCTTCGCGCCGCCGAGATCCTTCGTCATCTTCTCCGCATAATACAAAAGGGAAGGCCGTCCCGCGTAATTGTTCAGCAGTTCCGTCAGTTCCCGGTTGAATTCTGGGTCCTCCTTATAACGGTTGTATGCTTCTTCCAGTTCCAATACCGCATTCATCAAAGTCTCGGGAATGTACTGCCCGCCGTGAATGCCAAAGCGTCCTTTTTGATTGCTCATATTCTTGTCTCCTGTCCTATCGCTAAGCGGGAAAATCTGCCCGCGTCTTTGTTATTCCAAGTCCCGTACTGCCTGAATTATCCGCCTTACCTTGTCAGCGTCCTTCCGGCCGTCGGTTTCCACGCCGGAGCTTACGTCTAAGGCAAATGCGCCCGTTTTCATTGCTTCCTTCACATTGTCGGGCGACAACCCTCCCGCTAAGAAGTACTCCCGTTTGATTTTTTTAAGCGCTTCCCAGTCAAATGTGACGCCCGAGCCGGCTCCCGAATCCACCAAAACCGTATCGGCAATGGACTGGTTGATCCGCTCAAAGACATCATCGCCGGAACCTCCGGCCTCGCCGAGCCGGAACGCCTTAATAACGGGCACGCTGCAAAGCTTCCGCAGTTCCCGGATGTAATCGTCGTCTTCCTTTCCGTGAAGCTGCACGATGCTGATGATATGCTCTTTCACAAGTGCCGCCACTTCCTTAACCGGCGCATCCACAAACACGCCGACGGTCGGAATCGCCGGGTTCAGGATCGCGCGGATTCCGGCTGCCTGCTCCTTATTTACATACCGCCTGCTCTTGTCCCAGAAGACCAGTCCCGCGTAGTCCGGCATGTAGGTATTGCAGATCAGCGCGTCATAGTCGCGGATCAGCCCGCAGATTTTTATCTTACAGCCCATATCGTTCTCCTTTTCCTGTTCCCGCCATTCCCGGCATTCCTCAGGAAACCGTGATCAGTCCTTTCATCGCTGCCTCACCGATCAAAACGGCGTCCACGCCGTTTCCGGAAAGCCGTGCGATGTCGTCCTTCGTCTGAATGCCGCTTTCCGCGACAAATGTTACGCCTTCGGGCACATACTCCCGAAGCCGCAGGCAGTTGAGCGGGTCCACGCTGAAGTCCCTGAGGTTCCGGTTGTTCACACCGATGATCCTCGCTCCTGCGGCAATCGCATCCTCTACCTCCCGGCGGTCGTGAGCTTCCACCAAGGCGGAAAGACCAAGCTCTTCACAGATTTTCAGATACTCCCTAAGCTGCTCCTTCGTAAGAATCGAGCAGATCAGAAGCACTGCCGAGGCGCCGTTCACCTTTGCCTCATAGATCATATATTCATCTACGGTAAAATCCTTCCGTAAACACGGGATGGATACCGCCTCCGAAATCTCCTTAAGATACCGGATGTCCCCGAGGAACCATTTGGGCTCGGTCAGAACCGAGATGGCCGAGGCTCCGGCTTTCTCATAATTCTTCGCGATCTCGAGATAGTTGAAATCCTCTTTGATCACGCCCTTTGACGGAGAAGCCTTTTTGCACTCGAGGATGAAACTCATCCCGTCCTTACGGAGTGCTTTTTCAAACGAGAAATGCTTATCCGTATCCAGTGCCGCAAGCCTTACCGCTGCGTCACGCATTGCTTCCGCGGAGATGACTTTCTTCGCGGCGGCAACCCGTTCTCTTGCGTAATCGGCGATGGTTACCAGAATATCACTCACAATTACACCTCTTTCGATAATGCAACGAACTTTTCAAGATGCGCAAGGGCTTTGCCGCTGTCAATCATCTCGGCTGCAATCTTCACGCCCTCTGCGATGGAACCGGCCTTGCCTCCTACATAGATGGCTGCGCCGGCATTCATTAATACGACGTTGCGGCGGGTATCGGTAATCTTTCCGGCGAGAATGTCTCTCGTCACCTGCGCGTTCTCCGCAGGCGTTCCGCCGACGATTTCGTCCTTCGTACCACGGGCAAGACCGAATTCCTCGGGCTTGATGTGATACTTTTTGTAAGCTCCGTTATTGAGTTCGCAAACCGTTGTCTCCTCGCTGCCGGAGATCTCGTCTAATTTGTCGGCACCGTATACAACGAGGGCGCGCTTCACGCCGAGGGAGCCAAGTACGCGCGCAACAATCTCAACCAGATACTCATCGTAAACGCCGAGCAGGAAGTATTCCGGCGTCGAAGGGTTCGTAAGGGGTCCGAGGATGTTAAACACGGTACGGAAGCCGAGCTCCTTGCGGATGGCGCCGACATATTTCATCGAGGAATGGTACTTCTGCGCGAAGAAGAAGCAGAAGCCGGTCTCCGCAAGAAGGCGTACGCACTGTTCGGGCTCCAGATTGATGTTTGCCCCGAGTGCCTCCAGACAGTCGGCCGTACCGCTCTTCGAGGAAGCCGCGCGGTTGCCGTGCTTCGCGACCTTCACACCTGCGGCGGCGATGACAAATGCGGACGTCGTCGAAATGTTAAAGCTGCCTGCGTGGTCTCCGCCGGTACCTACAATCTCGAGCACTTCCATGCCGGGGTGCTTCACCTGAGTCGCATGCTCACGCATGGCCTGGGCGCATCCGGAAATCTCATCGATGGTTTCCGCCTTCGCGCTCTTCGTGGAAAGTGCAGCAAGGAATGCCGCATTCTGCGTCGGTGTCGTCTCCCCGTTCATAATCTCATTCATTACGGTGTAGGCCTCTTCAAATGTAAGGTCCTCTTTGTTAACGATTTTGATGATTGCTTCTTTAATCATGGTTTTCTCTCCTTTTCGGCAAAAAAATAGTCCCTGAGCAGAATATTTACTTCTGCTCAAGGACGAATTCACATAACAATGATCCGCGGTGCCACCTTGATTCACGATGCACGTGCTGTCTCTGCAGGATACTGACATATCCCTCGCAACTAACGTATGCGTCACGTTACAGATACTCGGAATTGCTTCCTTTGACTGTACCCTCAGCGGCCCATTGTGATAATCTGGGGTCTGCCTTCTTCTCATCCCCGAAGGCTCTCTGTGAGATCATAATCATCTTTACTTCCGCTTCAACGGTTTAAAGTATAAAATTGTTTGTAGCAAGTATACTTCCGAAAGCGCCCCGCGTCAACGGTAAAATTTTACGCATTTTCGAAAAATAGAAACTCATCAGCCAATCGTTGAAGATATATAACTTCCCTTTTCATTAGCCTCAACACATAACTTTGTAGGAATCTGCTCCTGCAGTAACTTGACATGTGAGATAATTCCGACAATTCCATTCGACCTCTGAATACTGTTCAGAACATCCATAGCGTCATTAATGGAATCTTCATCCAAGGAACCGAATCCTTCATCAATAAATAAAGCCTCAATTCGGATACCGCTCTTTTGGGCTATTGTTGACATTCCGATAGATAATGCCAGTGAAACCAGAAATTTTTCTCCTCCGGAAAGCGAATTCACAAACCGTCCTTCATGGTCCGCACTAAGTCTGTCATATGCCTTTAACTCAAGCCCACGCTTGGTGGATCCTTGTGCTTTCTCATCGGAACGGAACAGACGATAACGGCCCCCATGAATTTTCTCTAACATTTTGTTGGCTGCCGCAATAACCGTAGAGAACATAATCCCCAATACATAACGCTGAAGACCTGTTCCTCTTTCACCACGTAATCTTCTGGCAAATAAGGCATCTTCTTCCGCTTCCCGAATGTCTTCCTCGATTCCTGCTCCTTCCTCCTTAAGCTTATTATCTTTATCACGAAGTCTTTGAATCTCATTATCTAAAACTGCTTTCTTTCCCTTGAATTCATCAATTGCCGTCTGAGTTTCTTCTATTGTCTGTCGAATTATTTGTGAATCCAGGTCAGGTTTTCCTTCCAACTCAGCCTTGATTCTATTATAGCTCTCGTTTGCTGTACTAACTTCTGCGTCATACTGAGAGATGCTGTCGCGCAACTGTTTTCTTTCTTCGTCAGACAACATCGCACTTTCAGCTTCTTCTGCGGAAAGGAAGCCGTTGGCTTTTAAACCAACCATAAGTTTTTTCTCTGCGTCTGATTTCCTTACCGTTGCACTTTCCAGTTCTTTCTCTGCTGACTTAGAATGGGTGCAGGCCTCTGTATAATTATCTTTCGCAGTTTTCTGAAGATTCTCCAGTTTTTCTTTAGTGTTATTGTATTCTGTTATTTCATTTATAAGTTTTTTAATGTTTTCTTCAAGAACCTGAAGGGAATCAATATCCGAAATCATCTTCTTTCTGAGACCTTCCAGCTTTACCTTGGAAACTTCTACAGAACGCTTTGCCTCTTCGGCTGCCGCGTGTTTTTCATCAAACCTTTTCTTAGCACTTTCTTCTTTGGTCATCGAAGCCTTAAGTTCCTGATACTTAATGTCTGCTTCCTCTTTTGCGGACTCAACGGCTTCTTTCGTGACATTGTTGTCTGCAATGGGGGCTTTATGAGGGTGTTGTGTACTTCCACACACCGGGCAAGGCTCGCCCTCCTTTAACTTTCCGGCAAGTTCTCCGGTAATGCCATTCATATATGCCTCAAGCATATCATTGTGATTCTTCTGTAGGGATTCGTACTCATCCTTGATTCGGCTCAAGGCTTTCTTCAGCGTTTCATCCTCTTCTTGTGCCTTGCTTTCGTCTTCCAGTGCTTTGTTCAAAGAGTTGCTCTTCTCGTTGAGTTCGTCCGTTGCTTCATCAACACTCGCATATTCTTCGCGAAGACCTTCGAACTTTATCTTCAATTGATTTTTGGAAGCATATTCTTCTGCCTTTTCCAAATGATTTCTAAGCTGTGTCTCGGCATCATTTAATGCTTCACCCTTCGAAACCATCAAATCTTGCGCACTTTCCAGTTCCTTCTCTCTGCTTTCAACATTCTCCTTTTCAGTGATTACGGCGGCAAGAAACGTTCTTACCTTCTCCGCTCTTTCAGCATCTTCTGATTTCTTTTCCCAAAGGCTTCTTTCCTGCTTTTGAGCTTCAAGCGAAGTTTTTTTTGCATCCGCATTACGCAGGTCTTCAAATCGACTAGCAACTGCAAGCAGGTCCTGTTGTTCTTTGATAATGTCATCATAATGATGACTTATATATTCATCCGTCAATTGATCTGCTTCACTCTGTTTACTGCTTATCAACCGGTCAAGTTCAGCAAACGTCTCACAGGATTCATCTCTTAAACTGCGCTGAATCTTTTCTCTGATATCCCTCAATTTACCTAAACGGGCATCCGCTTCTGCGAAGAAATACTCTGCTATCTTCTGCCATTTTTCTTCCCCGAAGATACTGGTAAGAATCTTCTCCTTTTCATCGGAATTCGAAACGAGCAGCTTCTCAAATTTGCCCTGCGGAAGAATAATAACCTGGCAGAACTGTTCGTACTCAAGTCCTATAATTTCAACTGCCTTAGCATTTAAATCCTTTTCTTTTGGATTCTCAAGCATTGTCTGCCAGACTCCGCTTTCATCTTTGAACAAAAGGCTGTATGAAAGGGAAAGATTCTTCTTTTTGCGTTCTATACGACGTTCAAAGCTATAGTATACGCCTTTATTTTCAAACACGAACTTCACAAAAGTCGTTGCATCATATTCAGCCCTTGTACAGCGCATTGCAGAGAAATCATCCCTTCCGTGTCCGCTGCTTTTTCCATATAAGGCAAAGGTTATTGCATCTAAAAGCATTGTCTTCCCGATTCCGGTTTTACCACAGATCAGGAAAAGACCTTTTGAGGCCAACTTATCAAACTCCACAATTTCATGCCCTGCATATGGACCGAATGCTTGAAATTCTACTGTGATTGGTTTCATTCCTCAGTCATCTCCTTCTCATACCGGCTCAATGCATTTTGAAACATCTTGATCTGTCGCTCTTTCGGAGCCTCCTCTAAGATATCTTTGCAATACCGTTCAAAAACAACTTCCGGACTGGTATCTGCCTGTTCCAGTTCATCTAAAGACATGGTGATTTTAGCATCTTCACGCTCAAGATTCTTTCCACTGACCTCAATAAGATTTGGATATCTTTCCCGTAAAGCGGCCAAAGTATCCAGCCCAATAAAGCTATCCGTTACTTCAAGCCGAACATATCCTTTTCGTATATCCTCCGGATAATCGGCTTCTGCGAGTTTGTTGTAAGTATCAGTTAGAGTGGTCCTCTTATGAAGCTGTGGCACCTCAACGGTTTTATGTGTCATGGTGTCCGTATCTAAAATCGTAACACTTTTCTTCTGCTTTTCTTCCTTGCCGAAAGAATAGGCCATCGGAGTCCCGCTATATCGAATCTTATCATTCACGTTCTGCGGACCGTGCAGATGGCCAAGTGCAACATAATCAAAACCATCAAATACTCCGGCGCTTACCATAGCTGCACGCCCAACTTCGGCTGCACGGTCGCTCACACTTGTCTCCATATCTACAATGTATGCATGCGCAACCAATATGTTTTTGTGTCCATCAACAAAAGAAGCCCTGTAATGATCAAGCACTACTTGATAAGCATCCTCAATCGAGTTAACATTGTCAGCCTCATCCGGAAAGATTGTTCTGACCTTATCCGTACTAATCCAAGGTAACATGTATATATCAACATCATTCACATTGACTGACTGAACTTCTTTCGTTAAAGCTCCTGCTATAAACAGACCACTTTCTTTTAATAACTCATTGCATTGCGAAATTCTCTCGGCTCCATCATGATTCCCAGCCACAAGATAAACACGAAGCTCCATCGTTTTGCAGATATATGTCATTGCTTCATCATAAATCTGAATGGCCTCCTGAGAAGCTATTCCCTTATCAAAAACATCTCCTGCCAGAAGAATACCATCTGCCCCTTCGTCTTTGGCAATTCGACATATCTCTCGAATGAAGTACCGCTGATCTTCTCCGTAGGATAAACCGCCTCGGAACATCATTCCCAAATGCCAGTCAGATGTGTGTAAAAGAATCATATTCGTTTCCTTTCAAGACTTATAAAGTGAATACTAACGCATATCGATGTGGATTTATACCTTGCTAATCTCAAATAGGAGCCCCTATTCGAGCTCCTATTCAAGATTTCCATAGGATTAGCAGTTCTCAAACATAATTCAGTCTCATTAGGTTAGTTCATTCGTAATTACCGACCCTATGGAATTACACTGCTCTCAAACTTCATGCGGATCCGGAGCCCGAGTGCCTCCGTTTGAGACCCCTATGGAATTACACTGCTCTCAAACGCAAGGCAGCAAGAGTTGGAGCATCTCGATGGTTTGAGACCCCTATGGAATTACACTGCTCTCAAACAGAAAGGCCGCTTAAAACCTTTGTACCATAGTTTGAGACCCCCATGGAATTACACTGCTCTCAAACTTCAGTTCCATCCTGACCACCTACCTTTCAGTTTGAGACCCCTATGGAATTACACTGCTCTCAAACCATATGACCAAATTCGAAGTGGTAGTACCTGTTTGAGACCCCTATGGAATTACACTGCTCTCAAACCGGTGAGATTGACATCCACGGCACGAAGGGGTTTGAGACCCCTATGGAATTACACTGCTCTCAAACCATATTCGCAATCTGTCTTGCGTTCGCTCCGTTTGAGACCCCTATGGAATTACACTGCTCTCAAAAATAACGAGGCGCTCCGATCTGCGAACGCCAGTTTGAGACCCCTATGGAATTGCACTGCTCTCAAACTTGGCAATCGGGTTCTTCCTCTTCATTTTCGTTTGAGACCCCTATGGAATTACACTGCTCTCAAACGGAACTCTGCCGGGCTGAGTACTGGCTTGGTTTGAGACCCCTATGGAATTACACTGCTCTCAAACTCCGCTCCACCGAATTCCGCAAAGGACTCTGTTTGAGACCCCTATGGAATTACACTGCTCTCAAACCAATGCCGTGATTCTTTCCTCCCTTCTGAGTTTGAGACCCCTATGGAATTACACTGCTCTCAAACCCATAGTTAATGCCCTTCACCAACTTTGCTGTTTGAGACCCCTATGGAATTACACTGCTCTCAAACGAAGGTTTCCGTATTTGAACATACGGTTAAGTATGAGACCCCTATGGAATTACACTGCTCTCAAACACGTGTTGTTCGCTTAAAGAAACGTATTCGGTTTGAGACCCCTATGGAATTACACTGCTCTCAAACTTTTCTGCGTTCTTTGAAATGTTCCGTGACGTTTGAGACCCCTATGGAATTACACTGCTCTCAAACTCTTGATATCGTTCCGAACAAATCCGGTTTGTTTGAGACCCCTATGGAATTACACTGCTCTCAAACGTTGATGTAATTCGTCCAGTCCTGCCACAGTTTGAGACCCCTATGGAATTACACTGCTCTCAAACGGCGTTATGGCTTGCTTCATTCTCGGCGCGGTTTGAGACCCCTATGGAATTACACTGCTCTCAAACCTCAAATTCAAACCTACATTTGAAAAGTGACTTGCAATCACCAGAGGTTAGCTTTAGGAATCTCAACCGTTTTATTCATTTAGCTGATTTCACACAAATCTTTATCAATTATATATCGTTTCTCAAATTCCAACAATTCATATTCGTGATTCTCTATCATAATGCAATGGAAACTGTGATCCAGTATTGTTTTCATTAACATATTTGTCTCTTCATCCACCATAACACATCTAAGATTATACAATAAAAACAGTTTCTTTCCAATTAATTCGTATACTAATTCCATGTAATCAATAATTTTTTCCCCCAAGCTATCATATTCTTCTGGAATTTCAACTCCAACCGATTTAATTAAAGACTCCTCAGTAATATTTGAGAAACCCACGGTGCAATTCACTTCCTGTGATAACTTCATCAAGTATGACTCTATTTGGCCAAGAAGTTCCCTCGTTTCCATGTAGTATTCTTCTGATACAGCTTCCTTAGCCAGTTTTCCAATCAATTTGTTTAGAAGGGCTTTCTTGTTCAATTCAAATGGGACAAAACAATCCAATAATTCAAGATTCCGTGATATCGGAAGCGGGGAATCTTGATCTGACAAAACAGCATTGCCTGAATCTCCATTTATCTGACAATGAATATCTTGCAACAATTCTCGCAATAGTCTTTGGTTTTCTATGACAATTGTATTAACTTTCCTGGCATCAGAATCAAATGTAGATTTTATCTCCGGATAGCAGAATTTCACAACACTATCACCCTTTCTGTTGAGTCCAGAACATCACTATTGTTACGCCCAATAATTTATCGCATTCCGACAAACTGCTTTTCTGTAACCGTCAAGGCCTGAACCACCCCTTTATTTGGTTTATTCTTCTCAAGCATATTGGTTATAGATCCCTCCATTGAGGGTGAAGTGATCATCCTACAGTAGACTGACTCCTGAAGCATGATAAACCCGTTTTTAATTAATGCCTTCCGAAACAGATAATATGCCCGACGTTCCTCTGCAGTTAAAACCGGTAAATCAAAGAATACAATTACTCTCATAAATCGAAAACCACTCATATGCCATTATCTTTTGATTATTCCACAAAAGAATAGTGTTTTATCATTCCCGGATCATCATCATTGATTGCATCAAACACACTTCGTATATAGATTTTTATTGCATTAGATAAGTCTCGTTTATATCCATCTATCTCGACTAATAAATCAAGTATGCCCCATAGCTTATGTTTCTCAT
This sequence comes from uncultured Lachnoclostridium sp., assembly GCA_946402335.1. Taxonomy (GTDB): domain Bacteria; phylum Bacillota; class Clostridia; order Lachnospirales; family Lachnospiraceae; genus ISDg. The sequence goes on along the minus strand of CAMIWE010000033.1, from coordinate 6,536 downwards.
CCTTTTCAAACTCAGTAACATTCATGGACTTTACAAATTGATCAACAATAACGCGATATGGCTCCATGAAATCACATGCAAGGTTGAAATGATTAAACATATTATTGTGGTATATGCCCAACTGTGTTAAGTAACCGTTTGCTGAAATCTCTCTGTTGAACGTGGAAAGCAATAGGCTATATCCATAGTTTAATGCCTCATTTACGGGAATATCCGCACTTCTTGTAAAATCCATACCGAATAAGGCATTGAAGTATACTTTGGCTGCATGACCCTCTCTGTTCGAAGCATCTAACAATTCCACTTGCCCCACATAGGTCAAAAGAAGTTGGGCTTCTTTTTGTTTGCCGACACAAGCCAAAAACTCTGCCTGCTTTCTAATCTTTTCGCTGATTATTTCCCGCCAGATTACAGCCTTGATATCACTGCTCCATGCAATCTGCGTCCGAATCTTTGCGGAACTGTCATGGCTTCCATGATGTGGTATTAGTTCAGAAATAGGATTCCTTTTGGAATCGCAAAAGATAACTTTGACTTTCTTTTCCACTAAAGCTTCCAACAAACAACCGGTCAATGACACTGCAGGATTCTCTACCACCAGGATAGCGATTTCATCAATCGCTATCCTGGTAATCTCCATGCCTCGAACAACCAAATAACCCATTTTGTAGTCTAGTTTAGATTGACTGCTGATAATTACCGTTCTCCAGCTCATAACAATTCCAGCAAATTGCAAGACTCTTTCTCCCATAATCCAGCGGAAGAACTGTCAATTATTCTAACATCAGTATATTTTTTGCTCCAGTTAGATAACTTAGCACTAAGTTTTGAAGCGCCACTATTTGCCTTTCCACCTATAGCAGAGAGGTCACATCCACCTGCATTTCTCCCGAAAATCTGATGAATATTCATTATCGTGAAGCACTGGTCTTTCACATCCAGTTTTCTAAAAGCATCCTTTCCCTTTTCCAATATCTCTAGAGGCGAATTGATTCTTTTAGAATAAATAGATTTTCTCAGTTTTTCGCAATAAATATCATATAAAGCCTCATTATCCTCCTTTGATACTTTGTCATACTCTCTCTGATAAATATAATTATTATTCTTTTTACTCTTCTCACAGAATGCTTCAATCTTCTTCAAATAATATTGCCAATACCTATCCGCCATGAACTGCATTATTGGCAACGCCCTAAGTTTTTGCCCTCTATCACTAATTCCCGTTAGACAAACTCTAAATCCATCTAGCGAAAGAATTGAATTGATTTTCAACGGACGCATTCCCAGCGGGAATGAAATATCCGTAACATCTTTTCCCCAGATACTATGTATTCTACGAATGACATAATCTTTAGCGAAAGAATCGTCTGATAGGAATTTATCCCCATGCATCACTTCTACCGGAATCAAAACCACCTCATGTTCTTTTCCGTAGCGATATTCAACTAGAATCAAGCACATACTTGCTGCTCCATTATATCCACCATACTTCTCAGTGGGTAAATTCTTTTTTCGTGGAGTCAGCCCTTCCCCTTTTGATACCGGTAATTGATCGAACAAGGCTCCCTTTCTGAAGAATGCATATTTGGTGAAATGCGCATTATTCTTTTCAACATTGGCTTTTACCTTCGCCAGCATCTTTTCACCATCCCAGACTACAGTATTCCCACACACCAAAGGCCTGGTAAATATAGTTTTGGCTTTAACGCTGTATTTTGAATTAACATCAAACCACTTTTTCGTGAATTTCATGTTGTATACATTACCGGTGACAATATTGAGATAGGCATCCGATGCATGATGCAAATCATTAAAAGTCCTCGACTTAATCAGATCAAACTCCTGACGAAAATCAGATACCAGTCTGGCCTTGCTATATACGATTTCCGTGTTTGGATACTGTTCTTTAATCAATGTAGCTACTGCCTTGGTCGATTGGGAAGTCTCAGTCAACTGTCGATTGATGAAGCCCATCTTCTCTTCTTCAGAGAACGGTGTGGAACGAACTAAACGATTATACTTTTCCTCTGTTATCGCACCAATGTTCTTTAAATGCTCCCAGAATCCTCCCATTTTCTCTCGAATACCTTTGTCAAGCGGATATCGATCACTCTTATTTCCGTTCTCTTCCGAGAGAACCAGTACTCGGTTATTCAAGATACTGTTATCTGTTACATATGCTTGCGGATAAATATGATCGATGTCATATAATTTAGTCCCCAGCTTTTCGAGTTCAATAGGCGTATCACTATACATGGATTTACCTAATTGCATAAAATACAGGAACAGTTTATCTCCTTGAAGCTTACTATCTGCAGCATCGCCCATTTCCTCCAACTGCTGCTTAAGAAGTTTAACATCCTCATCCTTACATTTTTTGTAGAAGTCCAAGATCTGCTGTTTTCTAGGAGTACTTCTCTTGCCTTTTTGGTCTTCTGCACCGCCTCGTGTAACTTCAATAAAAATTTTCTTGGGCGGGGCCCCAAAAGCTTTCACTATGTCGTTGATGATATCCAAAGTTCTATAAATTGGTCTTTTTACAGCATTAGAAACATGCATTTCATCAAGAAGCTTTTCCAATGAACAATTTTCATTGCCATAATACTCGTTGACGTATTCTTTTATGGTTTCGGAGAATGTGTATCTATCTTCAGCAAGAAGTTCCATCAGATTGTTCTGTGTACTCCACAAAAAGCCCATAATGGTTGAAACTTCACCCGTACTCTTATCGACACCTGCCATCTCACATAAGAAGTGTCTGGAAAGTCTTCCGAAATCTTTTATTCGCAATCCACAGATATACGTCTTATCAACTTCGTTAATCTGAGGATAATTCTCCTCAATCCATTTTCTTAATCTGGATTTATCCTCGCTAAAGGAAGCTCTCTCTATAATTTTTTCGACATCATCCTCAGAAAGAATTCCTCTCCTCATTAATTTTTCAAAATCAATTTGAGGATTCAAATTTGATTTAATGGTAATATCAATTCCACTCAGGATATCCCCCTCTTTTCTCATCAGATTATTACTGATAAGATAATCCTCAAGCTTCTTTACTGTTACTTTCTTGTCTTTCAAGAACAAATCATTATAAATCCCCTGTTTAACCTCTACCGGAATGCGAACTCCATTGATTCTGATATTATTAATCTCGTTTAGAACCATATACTTGTGATAACATAGCGAATCTTTAGGCAGAACCTTTTCCCCGGGAAGATAGGAACAATTATTCGTCATTCTTTGGATGAATCTCTTTTCGCTTTCATCAAGATCAACAATTTCCTCAAAATTCCACGGATAGATTTTCCCTGCTTTTCTGGCAATCCAGGCATATTTAGAATGACTATTTAAAGGACCAACAAAGTACGGAATTCTAAACGAAAAAACAGACAATACTTTCTCTGCAACAGTTAATCCATCTTCTTTATCATTCAAGAAATCCAGATATCCTTTTGCATTCTCAAGTATCTTTTTAAGTTCATACAGATACAACTGATGGGGAATTACCCTGTTGTTCGTATCTTTCTGTTTAGGCATAAAAGTTCCGAGCTGCAATCTTTCATTCATTTCGGAAAACTTCTTCTCGTCTTTTGCATCACACTTTACATCTTTGAAAACACTGAGAATATACTTCGAAAATGTTTCTGCGTTAATCTTCTTTAATCCTTTTTTAGAAGAATCGGTATGATAAGAGTATGCAACGTAATTATTCTTATTATCTAAATCTCTAAAGATTGCATCATACTGCTCCGGGATGTATTTATTCACAAAGCGTTTCAACAACTTCAGATCTTTCTTATGCTGTTCATATGTTGCCACCTTTGCCTCGGAAATGCATCCGTATCCTGCTTTAACATTAACTAATACAGCCCAGTCGGATAAAGCTCTCATTCGCCTGATTAATTCAGAATCGTCACCGATTTCAGCTAAAATCTCTGCAAGTTTTTCATCGTCCATTCCAAGCGAAAAACTTCCAACTTGATCGTATTCTTCTTTTCCAAACAAATCTGCCGGTTTTACTGTTCCTCCGGCGAGCAATCGAATAATAGCATCACGACTAAAGGGGAATGCTTCAGAAGTTTCTTTTGAAGGCTTTACCCCACCGAATATGACCGAAACCAGTTCTCCTGTCTTCTTGCTAACACCTATTTTCTTTTTAAGTATTTCTGCTATAGCATCCTTCTTCTCATTACCCCAGCACGCTTCCCATCCATTATCCGTAAAATAAGCCAGGAAATCGTTGTACACCGAAGAAAAATCATCCACAGCATCAATATTGTCTACATCAATATTACTCAGAAAATGTCCTCTATTCTTCACTAACCATGCACATGCCAAATAAACAAGCCGCACATCATGAGGTTCGCCACTGTTCATTAAGTCCAATATCAGATGATGAATAGTCGGATACTTTGAATAGTATTCTCTATCCGTAAAGTCCAAATCATTGAAAAGCGGGAAACAATCTGTTTCTTCTACATCTTCCCGGTAAAGCTGACTTGCATCCAGACGGATATAAAAGCGCGGATCTATCTTTTTTATTTCGTTGGCAAACAAATCTCTTACAAGATGTATCCGCTGTTGACGTCTGTCCAGTCGTCTTTTTTCAGTTCTAAATCTACGTTTATCCTTGCTGAGAGATGCCGCCTCAAAAACCTGAACTCCCCACGCCGGAACACGAATGAACTTTAACAAATTATATTGTTCATCGGTCACTGCGTAACCTACGGAATCCGTTCCTATATCCAGCCCCAGATAATAATCTAACAGTCCCATATAGAAATTCTTTTTCGGCATACTTGACATCCTCCTCCGACTTTGTTATAGTCTAATTGTAATTACCGACCCCTATGGAATTACATTGCGAGTTCAAATAAAAGTTTACTCAGATCGTTGGCGTAGACCAACAGCACATCGGTGCACTTTAAGGATTTCAGAAATGAAATCCTTTTATGTTTTACCCGTTTTTCCATATGGCCGAAAATATGTATTTGATTTATTATAGCATAGAAAAAAAGCCTACGGCAACTAAATGCATAGTATTATCCTCTTCTATGCCTTATTATCGGTCGATATAAGTATATTCCGTCAACTGTCCCATAAAAATGACTCATTTATATTTTTCATACAAAAAAGAGTGCCATTAACACCGGCACTCTTACCATTTTCCCGTATATAGTTTCCAAAATTCTGAAGAATCTTTCTTCCCTCTCACCTACTCAACGAAGTCTCAATCGGCTTTCCCGCCGACTTCCGACATATCCACCTTCTCCAGTACTTCGTTATCAATCGACTTCAGGTAGATGTAACCATCCTCAATCGTTGCGAAGCTGTTCGGACCCTTTCGCGAGGCGGACACGGAGCCCGGGTTGATAACAACCCGATTCTTTCCGATGGAGATAGACGGGCGGTGCGTATGCCCGTGGCAAATAATATCGGCGTCCTCCCTGAGCATGCTGAAGAGACCGAATCTGTGTCCGTGCGTCAGCGTGATCTTAAGGTCTTCAATCTTCAACCGCTGAATGTCCTCACACCGCAGTGTCTGCGGATCACAGTTTCCCCGGACCATGACGCAGTCTTTGATTCCGTTAAGACGCTCAAGGATCCTGTCCTCCGCCGGATCATAGGAATACCCGAACAGATCTCCGAGTACAAACAACCGGTCAAAGTGCTCATTCTCATAGATGGCGAGCACCTTCTCCAGATTGTACATTCCACCGTGAATATCCGAAATGATCATGATGCGTGTTTGCATTTTCCGAAATCTCCTTTATAGTGACGGCAAATGAGATCGTTTCCATGGAATGTTTTATCTGAACCACAACCGGATAAGCCCCTCTGCGCCCTTATTCGCGTTCAGGTTACGGAACCGGCGCACGGCCATCGCGCAGGTATAATATCCGTGCCCGCCTGCAAAAGCCAGATAAAGGACAATCAGAAAAAGGCCCAGATAAATTGTATACTGCTTCTTCCTTAGCTTAACCAGAACGACGATGAATGCGATTCCCAAAACAGAATACAGATAATAGGGGATATAGGCATTTGAACACAAAGCGGCCTCGGCGGTCCCGGAATAACTGAGCAGAACACCGATTCCGAGAATGATGCATTCGATTGTTACCAGGGTTTCTTTCAGTACCAATTCCGCCTTTTTCATCCGCTTTGTGGTTCCTCCGCTTTTCCGTTTCGGTTTTCCCTCACCATTCCATCTTAAAGATTATACCATCCGGGAAGGCCTCCGCGCAAGAAAAAGAAAACCCGTAAACATTACGTTTACGGGTTGACGGAGAAGGAGGGATTTGAACCCTCGCGCCGCTATTAACGACCTGCACCCTTTCCAGGGGTGTCCCTTCAGCCTCTTGGGTACTTCTCCAAATAGCCTGAATCTCAATCGAGATATAAAACTGTTTGCAAACGTCATGCGTTTGCATAGGTCATAAGAAATCTTCCCGCTGACGCGGGCCCCTTCTTATGACAAATACGGAGAGGATGGGATTCGAACCCATGCGCCCTTGCGGACAAACGGTTTTCAAGAC
>CAMIWE010000032.1 GCA_946402335.1 uncultured Lachnoclostridium sp. | reverse complement strand
ATTCAGATTTTCCAGGAATTCAACACCGGCATGGAGGAAATCATCGTCGGCGTTGTCGGAACCCTGCAGTTCGACGTATTGCAGTTCCGTCTGCAGAGCGAATACAACGTGGAAATCAAGCTGGAACCGCTGCCGTATGAGCATATCCGCTGGGTTGTGAACCCCGAGGAATGCCCTGTCGACAAGATTGTCGGCACCTCCGACATGAAGCGGATCAAAGACCTTCACGACAATCCTTTGCTGCTGTTCATCAATGCATGGAGCGTCGGCATGGTACAGGAGCGAAACAAAAACCTGAAGCTCGCCGAGTTCCGGGTAGATTAATATCACAGAAAAGAGCGCGTCCCGTATGGGGCGCGCCTTTTTGGTTGTTGAGGATCCGTCATAAACCGGATTTCGTTATTCGATTACCCAGGCCGGAGCAAGATCTTCTCCGCGGTTCTCCGCGTCTTTATACTCGATTCTTGTAAGCCTCGTTCCGTTTTGGGATACGGACATATCCGTGATGTAATAATTCGGATTGTCGGTCTTAAACTCGGACGTGGTAAGTTCCGTTTTGGACAGGGTGTAGATAGTGTTCGGCACGGATGCTTCCGTCCGGAAGCCTTTCATATACTCGAAATACAGCTCGCCCGGCTTACCGGCCACATCGCAGAAGCACTCGCCCGAGCGAAGGATCTTTCCTGTATTCATATCCGCCAGAAAATGCGTACAGCTGAAATTTTCATAGTAAAGCATTCCGTCTTCCGTCACATGAAAACCGCTCACGTGCTGGCGCATTTCCATATCCCGGTCCTCGCCGTCGCCCATCTCGGCGCAGGCTTTTTCGAATATTGCCGTAACATCCTGCTCCGCAACCAGGCTGAACGAAGAGTCGTACTGCTCGATGACCATCTGCGTCTTTCCGTCCTTCATACGGGCACAGAGCACATAAGCCCGCTTTCCGTCGCTGTAAATATGCCGAAGCGGCGCATCCGGATACCGTTTTACTTCATAGGAGGTTCCGTCCTCCGGCCGGTATGCCCATAAAGAGTCTGTATCGGAACCGTCCATATTGTGGTTTCCGATCAACAGACAGTCCGCTGCCTTTGCAAGCATCGCATACGGGAATCCCGACTCGCAAACCGTCCGTTCCGTAAGTCCCTTCATCGGATCGATTTCAAGAAGGATCAACGGCTTCGTTCCGAGATCGTCCAGTTCTCCCTTCATGATCAGCGTGTATACTTTGCCGTTTATCTCCACGCGGTCATAAACCGTTTCATAGCTTAAATCGTTTACCGTCCCGAGGATCCGGTCCTCACCGGTGTCCGGCACGAGCAGGTGATATTCCTCGTCCCTCGTAAAGGCACCTTTAAACTGATGCTTTGTATAAATGATCCCGAAATCGGTCATCATCGGGTTGTCGGCATCGGCCAGTTCGACACATTTCTTTCCGTTCTTATAAACCGTCGTCGTGACTACCGGGTCAACGATTTCGTTCAAGGTTTCGTCCGGCTTTTTAATCGGCGGTTCCTCCGGCGGCTCCTTTGTTACATTTTCCGGTTTCCCTTTGTCTTTTGCGCCCTGGTCCGGGGTTTTCTCCCGGTCTCCGCAAGCCGTAAGCATCAGCAGCGTGACCACTGCTGCCACAGTTAAAAGCATTCTTTTCATACGATTCCCTTCTTTCTCTGAATGTTCCCACACCAACAGCTTCTAATGAAGCATTTCATATATGCGTTCGAATTCTTCCTTGCTGACCTCATCGTCGGTGGCCAGAATACATTGCGCGTCATTTTTATACCAGCCCCAGCTTTGCTTTGCCGAAAGGTTCAGTTCCGTCTTGTAAAACGTTCCGTCACCGATTGCCCTCGGTACCAGGATGTAAACCTTGTATAAATACCCGTCGTAGACAAATTGCATAACGGCGTAAGTCCCAAGCGTCTCCTCCCGGTAGTAGCAGACCTCCGTGGCTCCCTCCGGCGGTTCCGGGACTTCCCGGAAATCCTTTATTACTGCCTCGCGGTCTTCATATTTCTGCGTGCCCGTTATCGGTCCTTCGGTTTTGATTCCCGTATCGTCCGGGGTCGGTTTCTTAGCATCCCGTCTTCTAAGATCCGATGCCTTCAGTCCGGCGCAAATGATCAGCAGAACGGCTGCTGCGACGGCTGCCCGGCTGAAAAATCTTTCCATCCGTCTTCTTCGCTGCAAATCGTCCTTTTCCGGTTTCTGCGCTTTCTTCGCCGCTTCCGGCTGTTCGATTACAACCGGTTCCTTCGCCTGTCCTTCGGCCTTTGCGCGGATATTCTGAAGCATCCGTTCCTTCGCCCCGGCGCGCGGTTCGATCGCATCAAAAGCATCGGTAATCCGTTTCCTTTCACTCATATTTTTCCCCTCCTAACACAAACTGCAGACGGTCCCTGGCATCCTTTAACTGATTCCTTACGGTGGATGCCGGCCGCCCGGTCATCTCGGCGATTTCGTCCGCCTTGTACCCGTCATAGTAGTACAGAATAATGGCTTCCCGAAGCTTCTGAGGAAGACCGAGCACCGCTTCCGTCACGTCGCTGTAATCCTTCTTCTCCGGAGCCGCAAGCTCCGGCGCCTCGTCCGCGTCCAGCGAATCCGTCAGCCGGTAAGCAGCACTTTTAATCTTGTCCTTGCAACGGTTGATTGCCGCAACCGTCAGCCATTTTTTCTCATGCGCGTCGTCCTGAAAAGAAAGTCCTGACGTGAGAATCTGAACGAAAACGTCTTCCGTGCAATCCTCCGCATCGGCTTCGTTCTTCATATAGGAGTAGCAAAGCCGGTACACATATAACCAGTATTTCTCATACGATTTCTCGAACTCCGCATCCGTACGCAATGCTTGTTCCGCCATGGCTTTACCTCCTTCTGTATAGATAACGATTCAGGCGCGCAAAATGTCGGGGATTTTTCTCATTTTCCTTCAGCCTGCATCTTCGTTAAGGAAAATGTTACGCCATTCCGCCCTGTTAAGCAACCCCGAACCGCAAAAAAGGACATCCCTCAGGATGTCCCTTTGCGCTTTTTAACCGTTTTGTTAATTGATATATGCCTGCGCCGCAACATAGCATTCATACATGGCAAGGCAGAGGTTTGCAAGCTTTTGATTGTTCGTACTCCGAAGTACGCTCTTGATATATTGCAGCGGACTCGCGGTGACGGTCATGCCGTCCACGCTAACGGTTCTGGCCGTTCCCAGATCGGTAAGCGTTACTCCCGAAACGGGGATATAGTATTGGCCGTTCGATGCTTTCTTAAACCGGGAGTCCCCCGAAAGCACGGACGCGTTCGGCGTATAATAAAACCGCATTCCCGTATTGGAAAGAAGCAACAGGCTGATTCCTTCAAAGCTTGCCCTTTCCGACGGATTCGTAATCGTAATGTCTCCGCTTATGGCCGAGATAACGGTCTGTTTTGCCGGAAGATCCGTCCTGTAATCCGTTTCCGCAAGATCCTTCGTCTTATAATCAAAATATTCTCTTGCATAAGCGCTGTAGGTAATGATGGCCTTTGCAAGCGACTTGATTTCCGCAGAGTAGGAACCGTTTGCAAGTGCCTGGAAATAGCTCTTCGGAATGTAGCTCCTGATCGTTGTTCCCTGCACATTGTCGTTCACGAAAAAGACTATTTTTATGGTATCCGACAACTCCTTGGCCACAACCGGACAGATTGCCTGATACCTGGTCTTTCAGTTCGATACATCGGTCGGCATATCCTTCAGATACAGCTTCGTAATTTCTCTCTCGGCCGTATAGAACAGAACATACGGGTCCGGGTTCGCTATGGTCTCATAGGCGGACGTGTTCGGCACAATGTAAAACGACATTTTGATCTCGCCGTCTAAAACCGCGGATATTCCCTCGCAGGTAAATACGGTTCCGCTCAGTTTCTTCGGAATTACCTGGAAGGTTCTCGTTGTCGTACCGGTCAGCCTGCCGATGCCGGTGAAGGTTATCGTCGCCGTACCCGCATTGACATTATTCTGATAGGAAACCGTATAGTCGGTATCCTTTGTCATATACTTCCCGGCAACAGAAACTGTGGGAGACGGCGTTAACGGCTCGCCGGTATAAGTCATGGTCGAGGTGAGGGTAATGTCGGCTTCGGCAATGGACGGTGTCCCGAGCAGGAGGTTAAAGGTACGCTTCCGTTCCGGGTTCCATTTCGGATAGATTGTTACGGTTACAACGCCGCTTCCGAGAACGGTGAAATAAAGGTGCGACAGCCCTGTTGCGCCGGCCGGTACAGAAAGCTTCGACGGGTCAGAGCACTCAATCACAATCTCGGAGTATCTCGGATCTCCGTCAATCTCTGCAAACCAGCATACAATCCTTGTTCCTACCGGATTATTTCCCGGGGTTGCCGATGAATATGAATTGCCTGAAGTCCCTTCATTCCTCCACCAGAACTTCATGTATGTGGGCAGGTCCAGTTCCACGTGTGCATGACAGATGGTACAGTAGCCCTCCATCTTATCCTGCCCCTCGACCCTCGTAAAACTGCCCTGATGGTCACAGAAGATCTCGTAGTTTTCTACCCTGGTTCCCGAATAGAAACCTTTGCCGGTGATCGTTGCCTTTGCCGTACCGACATTAATATTATCGGAAAATGTGATCGTATAATCCGTTCCTGCAACAAGGATTCCGCCGTTATGGGTAATCGTTACGGTCGGAATCTTGGCTGTTCCGTCATACTGGAACCGCGTCGCGGAAAGCGTTACCGTCGCATCGGTAATCTCATATCCGCCGACAACCGTAACCTGCGCCGTACCGATCTGCGTGCCTCCGACCGAGGCGGTGATATTGGCGGTACCCGCCTTCTTGCCGGTCATTTTCCCGGACTGGTCCACGGTTAATATCGTAGTATTGTCCGAAGTGTACTGAACGGCTCCCATATATCTTACGGTAAATGTACGCCCGTCGCGGGTAAATGCCACATTGGTCATTGCCGTGCTCTGCTGTCCGACGCAGATATCCGCAGGAACCGAAAGCGAATATGCTCCGAGGTACTCTGTCTTAACGTCGAACTTCTGGTAAACGCCGGTATAAGTCGGCAGAAACGTTTCCGACAGACCGCTCCCGTAACTTGTAAACTCACCGGCCAGGGCGCTGCCGTACCAGATGCCCTGCGCTTTAAACAAACCTAACCCGACATATTTATTGTTCGGGTTGATCATCTGTGTATAATGTCCGGTTTCATCATGCTCCAGGCCGGCACAGGCGTTCAGCCAGTCCTGCTTCTCGCTGTACCACTGGTTCACGCCGGGAACCATATTAATGGAACCGTTCCAGGCGATGACTTCGCCGTAGGATGTAACTCCGTAGGCCGCCGTCCAGATACTCTTTCCGTTATGTCTTGCATGACCTAGGATAAAGCCTGCTTCCACCGCACGGAGTCTGGCCATCTTCTCAAGCTCAGTCGACCATTTGATCGGAACATAATCGGCCTCCGTCAGGTTTCTGCTTTTGTTTCTCGGGTCCGGCACGCCTTCTTGGCATGCTTCCCACCGGATTTCATTGATTCTCGCAAGCGCTTCCGCGGCATTGCTCCCGAAATCCCCGTACTTGGCAACCCACTCGCACCCGTCAGACGGTTCGTCCGTCTGCCCGGGGAGAACCGGGATATCTTCCGCCCGTACCCGTCCGGACAGAATAAGACACATAAACACAACCGCAGCGATACCGGCCGCTGCTTTTCGGAATACAGCAGATAATTGTTCCATGGCATCCTCCCGTATAGAATCTTTCAGCCAAAAACCCGGCATGCCTCACAGTCCGTCCCCGGTCATGCCGTTCTTTCAGCCCCCTTTCTCTTCAGTATAGCAGAAAAATGCCACGGTTTCCATTCCCGTGGCATTTTTTTCGTTTTTTCCTGTCTTATTTGCTCAATATCGCGTCAAATCCGCTGAAAACCCGGTTTTGCTTCCGGTGGTCTTCCCGTACCGGTCAGTGATAAACCTTGATTACTTCATAAAAGTTATACATGGCAAGACACAGATTTACCAGCTTGTCATCGTTTGAGTACCGCAGTACGTTTTTAATATAAAGTAACGGGCTTGCGGAAATTCCGACGTTGTCCACATTCGTGGAAACTTTCATATCCAGTTCCCAAAGCCCCTTTACGGGCGTTTCCATGTAGTGCCTTCCGTCCGCGCTTGTCTTCAGGTATCCGTATGCTAAAACCCTATCAGGCACCGAGAAATAATACCGCATGCCGACTTTCGATAATAACATAAGGCTCATACCCTCAAAATCGGATTCCTGGGACCGGTCATCGAGATAGATTTCCCCCGGAATGGCGTTGATGACGTCTTCTTTGGCGGGAAGTTCCATCGCGTAATCCGAAGCAAGCACATCCTGCGCCTTATAATTTAAGGATACCCTCGCGTATGCGCAGTAGGTAAGCAGCGCGCGCACGACTTCCTTATCCGCATCGGAGGTGTAGGAACTGTTTAATACCGTGCTGCAGTACGTCTTAACGGTATAATTGGTTACGGACGTGTTCTTGACGCCCGGATTCACATACGGCTGCAGGCAGATTGTATCGCTTATCTCCTTGGCACATACTTCGGCCGGTATGATATAGTACTCCTTATTGTTCCAGGTTACCGTCTGCGCGTTTTTCAGATACACGTTCTTACGGAATTTCCCGTCTACGGTAACCGTAACATACGGATCGGCGTCCGTATATTCGCTGTATTTCGATTCATTCGCCAAAACAAGGAACTGGAGCGTGATCTCGTCCGTAAGGATTGCCCGGACTTCGCCGAAGGAAAATGCACCCGAGATATCTTTCGGTCTGATCGTAAAGGTTTTCTCTTTGGTTCCCTGATAAATTCCCATACCGGTCACGACAACCGTCGCCGTTCCGGGGTAGCGGTTGTTTCGGTATGAAACCGTATAATCCACGCCCTCCTTGAGGAGGTTTCCGTTCCATTTTACGCTGGAGGGCTTATTCGTGATATCTGCTCCGGTATAGGTTACGGTCTCATTGGGAATGCTGAAACTGGCCTGGGACATGCTTCTCGGTTCAACAACGTTAACCGTCTCCGATCTAAGCTCCGTCCCGTTTAAGGATACCGTAACGGTAACCGCTCCGACCGATATGCCGTGAATCACGCCGTCGGCATCTACGGTTGCAACGGCTGTATTGCTTGACGTATAGGTGAGGGGGCCGTAGTATTTCACCGAGAAAGAATTATCGTTTCGGGTAAATGTACAGTTTGCGTTAATCTGCGCGGTAGAGGTCACGATCACATTTGCCGGAATCAAAGGCGTGATATTGCTGACATACTCCTCCTTCACGTCCACCAGCTGGATGGCGTCCCAATGCATCGGAAGCGGCTCTTCAAAAAGTGTATCGGTGGTATCCGAGAACCGGCCGACAATGGAAATCTCGTATAATCCGGCTTTGGAATAAAACCCTGCGAGCCCGACATACGTATTGCGCGGATCGATCATCGCCGTGTAATGTCCGGTCACTGCGTTTTCAACCTGATTCACCCAGTTGTCCTTCTCGCCGTACCACTGGTCTACCGCGACCACCATTTCAATCCCGTAGTTCCACGCAATCGATTCATTCCGGGCGGACACTTCTCCCGAGGCGGTCGTCCAGAGCTTTCCGTTATGCCGTTCGTGCCCGACAATGAATCTTGCTTCCGAGGCGCGGATTCTTGCCGCCTGCTCCAGATCTGCGGACCAGCGGATCGGAACATAATCCTCAAGTGTCAGCGCCCTCTCCGGATTGCCCGGGTCCGGTACGCCCTGTTCACATGCCTCATAACGGATCTCATTCATCCGTACCAGCACCGAGCCGACATCGGTGGCGTAACCGCCTTCCACGCCAATGAAGGTACACCCGTCTGACGGTTCCGGCGTCTGCGCGTCAAGGATGTCCTTTTCCGCAAATGCCTGCCCGCAAACGACAGCTGCCATAAGCGACACGAGGCATAAAAGCGCCCGAAGCCGCCCCTTTCCTGACTGTTTTTTCATATAATATTCCTCGTTGCAGACTGGTTCACCCCGTTGCCGCGTCTGCAACGGCAACGGATTCTCTCCGGTTTCCTGCCGGAAAACTCCTCTAAGGGGTGCCCGATGCAACCCCTTTCAGAGATTATAGCAAAAAAAGACTAAGGTTTCCATACCTTTTTCTTTCTGTTTTTCGGTCAGAATCCGCCTCTGAAAATCCTTCCCTTTCTTTCTTGACAAGCGAATCTTTTTGTTTATAATCATTCCTGTATTTTTCATAAGGAGGATTGTTATGAAACAAAAACTTTTATTTATTCTGCTTGCTTTGTGCCTTTGCGTATGCCTTACGGCCTGCGGAGGAGATGACGATGATGACGACCGGAAGTCCGATTCCGGGAAGAAATCCGAATCCCGCAAGGATGACGATGAAGACGAACCCACTCCGACCGACGCTCCCGCCGGCCTGACCATCGCTTCGACGGAAACCTGGGGTGACCTCACCATCGGTGTTCCCGAAGGCTGGACCTTCTCTAAAGGAGATTCCCTTGACGCAGAAGATACCCGTTACTGTTCCTTAAAGAAATCCATGCTTGTATTCCTGGATTTCAAGATGGAAGATGAGTCTCTTGCCAAGCAGCATTACGAATACAACAAGAACACCTACACGAATGAACAGACGGATGTATCCGGAACCTACGGAACCATCGACTGGACCGGATTCCAGTACAGCGACGGATGGGGCGGATACGGTTTCGAGCTGATCGCAACCGTTAACGAGAAGCCCGTACGTGTTTCCTGCTGCGGTTACAAGTTTGACAGCGAGGAAGCAAAGACCATTCTCAGCACGATGGTAATCAAATAACACAAAGCATTTCATAACACAAAACCTGCCCGGTGCAGGGCACAAAAAAGCCGCCTGAAAAGGCGGCTTTTGGTTTCTTTCGGGGGAACCGGTCAGCGGTCCCATTTGTTGCAAAGCGCTTCGATCTGGTTCGTAAACTTCCCGAGATCCTTGTTGGCACCTCCGCGGTTATGCTCAATGACGCTCATCAGTCTGCGTCCGGCCATCAGCAGGCGTTCAAATACCGCGCTGGCTCTGGAGGCTGCCTGACGGGGCGTGCGCTCCGGAATCCGTTCCGTAATGCCGGGATCCAGACAGCGTACATGGCTTCCGAGCTCGTAAGTTCCGCCGGAATACGGTGCTTCCGCATCCCAGCCGAATACCTCGCGGATGGTCTGCGCAAACAGATCGGTCACTTCGTCTGCACCGTGGTTGACAAAAACTTTGATCGGCGGATTGTCCTTCAGCGCGGACAGCCAGCTTAACAGAAGCGGCTCGTCGGAATGTCCGCTGATGCCGTCCATCTGCCGGATGTGCGCTCTTACGGTAATTTCCTCCCCGAACAGCTTCACGGATTCCACGCCGTTCAACAGCGCATTTCCAAGCGTTCCCTCTGCCTGATATCCTACGAAAAGAATCGTGCTCTCCGGCCGCCACAGATTATGCTTCAGATGGTGGCGGATACGGCCTGCTTCACACATTCCGCTGGCCGAAAGGATAATCTTCGGTGTCGGATCGGCATTGATCCACCGGGAATCATCGCTGGTGATCGACGTCTTCAGACCGGGGAAGCGGATCGGGTTAATGCCTTCTTTAATCAGCGCCGCCGTTTCCTCATCACAATAGGAAAGCATATCCGTGCTGTATACATTGGTTGCCTCTACGGCAAGCGGACTGTCGACCCAGACCGGGAAATCATCATGGCCGGTGACCAGGCCCTTGGCCTTGATCTCACGGATCAGGTACAGCAGTTCCTGCGTTCTTCCTACGGCAAATGCCGGAATTACGACATTGCCTCCCGCATCAAAGGTTTCCTGGATGATCTTCGCCAGCTGCGAAAAATACTCTTTCCGCTCCGCATGCTTTCGGCCGCCGTAGGTCGACTCGATCACGACATAATCCGTCGGCGTCGGAAGCTCATAGTTACGAAGAAGCGGACGGTCCACATTTCCCAAATCGCCGGAAAATGTGATCTTTCTCGTCTCGCCTTCCTCCGTCACCGAAACTTCAATGCTTGACGATCCGAGAAGGTGGCCTGCGTCACGGAAACAGATCGTTACGCCCGGCAGGATCTCTCTTTTAACATCATAATCGTTTCCTTCCAAAAGCGCGATCGCCGCATTGGCGTCGTTGGTCGTATATAACGGGATAACCTCTTCGGCACCCGCACGTTTGCTCTTACGGTTCTTCCATTCCGCTTCCTGCTCCTGGATATGCGCGGAATCCAATAACATGATGCGGCACAGGCGCTTGGTCGCGTCCGTCGCGTAAATCGGTCCTTTGAATCCTCTTGCCACCAGCACCGGAAGCCGTCCGGAATGGTCGATGTGGGCATGCGTCAGCAAAACACAGTCAATGTCGCCTGGCGCAACAGGAAAATCCACATTGTCATAAATGTTATTTCCCTGCTCCAAACCGTAATCCACAAGAATCTTGTAACGATCCGTCGTCAATAACGTCGCCGATCCGGTTACTTCGTGTGCCGCTCCGAGAAATTCGATTTTCATGCCTGCTCCTCCATGCTGTCCGATCCTGCCTGCATCGGATTTATGCCGCGCGGCTTCCTTACGCACCGGAATTCTGCTTCCGATACGCGCCGCATCGGGTATTACTGTTCGTACTTATACTCATCGTCCGGGATATGCTCGCCGTTCAGAACGCGGGTGATCAGCTCGGTCGCACGGTTAACGGAATCCTTCTTTAAGAAGCAAACCCAAAGTTCGCCTCCGCGGTAGGAATTACAGATTCTTGTTCCGCCGTCGCCATACGAAGCATAGGACGTAAAATGCCACTCGGCTCCGTCCGAAAGCTGCATCGCCGCAAGGGCTGCAATCTGGTTGGTGGAGATATCCGTCTGGAAGTTGTCCGAAACCGCATCCAGAAGGCTCTGGTAATTGGTCAGCACCGCCGTCGTCGTAATCTTGGCAAAGATTCCTTTGATCAGCTCAATATGGTGCTTGCCGCGGGTTACGTCTCCGCCCGGAAGGGTGATTCGCTCTCTTGCGAAGGAAACGGCCTGCGCTCCGTTAAAATGGTTCACGCCCTTTTTAATATTGTACGGGCCGTGACGGGCCGTGAAATTGTAAAGGGAAACAACGTCCACGCCACCGAGCAGATTGACTACCTTTTCCACACCGGAGAAGTTGATCCGCACGTAATAATCTATGTTGATATCGTATAACTGCTCAAGCGTCGCAACGGAATAGGACACGCCGTAGTTTCCGGCATGCGTCAGCTTATCCTTATATTCGCTTGTCTTTCCGGGGATATCCACATACGCGTCGCGAGGCGTCGTTACAAGGGCGATTTCCTTTGTTACCGGGTTCACCGCAACCAGAACGTTCACGTCGCTTCGGCTCTTCGTGTTGATATCTCCGTAAACATCGATTCCGCTGACATACACGACGAAGGGAACCTGGGTAAGATCTACCTTGTCCGGCGTCTTAACCGGGTCCTGATCCGGCGGATCGTCGTCAGGCTTCTTTTCATTGCCCGGATCCGGGTTCTGCGCCTCCGCTTTCAGCGCAACGCTTACATCCGTGATGACTCTCGTTTCTTCCGAGAAGACCCATTCAATCTCTTTCGCTTCGAATTCCGAATCGATATAGGTCGCCGTGGACCGCTCAATGAAGACGGCGTTAACCTGTCTTTCGTAGAATGCCGTGCCGACATCCGACAGATTCTCCATGTAGGAGATATTCATCTGCGTGCCGGCCTGCTCGTTCAATTTGGCGATTGCCTCTTCCACTTCCTGCGCATTATGCTCCCGGTGCACGGCAACGCGGTAATTCTTCGCGTCGGTCAGGTTCTGCGCCGGGTCGTCCATGCGGACAAATAAGCCGTACACGGCATTTTTCGCGGCATCATTTACATTCACGCCGAAGGAGTCACGGACTTCCGCTTCGATTCCGCCGATGGCGTAGTATAATAGGATAAAGATGCAGATTGCGGTAATGCTGAGCATCTTTCCGACAATTTCATAGTTTTTTATGAACTGAATGGCAACCGTAACCACCAGGATTGCCGCAACGAAGATCCACATTGCGAAAAGGATCTTCTTGTCCGTCTTTCCGCGGACAAATCCGGTCAGAGCCTGCATAATGCTCGGCGACTTGGACAGCTTGTGCACCACAAAAACAGATGCCACAATCTGCGAAACCGCCAGCACGCATCCGCTGACGAGGCTGAACTTCTCTCCGGTCCAGACAAATACGACCAGAAGGACCGCCATCAGCACGAACATCGGGATCATTGCCTTCGGATGAAGGAATTCGTTTTTATAGCGGATCAGTCCGAGGGTTGCAATCACCGCACGGAACGGTACAACAACCGTCATCAGAAACTTCCAGGTGCCTTTGTCCGAAAGGACCTGTACCATAATAAATACAAGCAGAACGGCAAGTCCCGCTCCCCAGAACCAGATTTCTTCCCGTCCCGGTTTTACCTTCTTTGTAAATAACAGAAAATCCGCAATCTGATAAACCGCTTCCGCTCCTCCTATCAGCCAGAACAGAAGTGCTTCGTTCTTTCTTTCCTTTTTTCCTGCAAACAGATAATAACCGATTGTAAGAAGAATCAATACTGCAAGGGCAATCAGCTGGCCGGCAGCCTCAGGAAGAAATCCCTTTTTCAGGCTGATATCCCGGGTAAGCATGATCCCAAGCAATAGAACCATCTGCGCGGCGTGCATATAGATCAGGCCGCCTGCAAATCCGGCTCTCTTCTTTTTGATATCCATATTCTTTACCATAACCTCTCACGACATACGGTCCGTTACGAACCGTTGCATACCGCTTCGCCGAAGGCGATCGCAACTGCGGCATACTTCTTCATTATCGCGGTTATTATACCGCTTTTTAAGGAAAAAGGCAAATAAAGAAAAAACCGGAAGGATTAATCCCTTCCGGTTTTTTAGTTTGTCCGAATCAGTTTCGGTTTCTTATCATTTCTTGAATGCGTTGTACTGAGCGGTGAACTCTGCGATAACATCATCAAGACCGGCATCCTTAAGAGCCTTCTTGTATGCTGCGATCTTAGCGTCAACTTCAGATTCCTTAACGCCGCCGTTCTCAAGAACGAAACCGTACTCATCAAATACAGCCTTACATGCAGTATACTGAGCCTCTACCTTAGACATATCGAAACGGAAACCGGCTGCGATGGAAGTCTCAGCGCCACCGTTGAAGGTCTTGTAAAGAGCAGCCTTATCAGCGGGCTCGCCTTTCTCAGGAGTAACTACAGTTGCGGAAGCGGACTCCCACATGGAATGGTTGTACTTAGCGTCTTTAATCTTCTCAACCTGCTTGTTGCTGTCATACTTGAAGTCCTCGCCTTCGATACCGAAGGTGTAGATGTCAGCAAGCTTGCTGTCGGTGTAAAGAAGACCCATGAAATCGATACAAGCCTTAGCGGTCTTATCGTCCGTGTTAGCCGTGATGCAGTAGCAGGAACCGAGAGCGGAGGTGGAATGTGCCCATCTCTTGGTAAGGTTCTGAAGCGTTACGGCCTGCTCATAACGGCCGGAAGCCTCTGCGTTAACCGGAACGTCAGTCCACCATGAAACTGCCCAGTTCTGGGACTTGGTCATGTTCTCATCCGTGGTCTTGGTAGCTTCGGTCTCATTGATGTAGCCGAGCTCTGCCCACTTGCCCATCAGCTTGCAGTACTCAGCGTACTCGGGCTGATCGATCGTGCAAACAACTTCGTTGGTGTCTCTCTTAACGGAAACCCAGTTGGAAGCGGAGTCTGCAGTGAAGAAATCGAACTTGTCAATGTAGAAACGATAGAACATAGCGGTCTTCTGGGTAAGGAAAGGATGGCTCATGCCGGCTGCCTTAGCAGAAGCAAGAAGGGGCTCAAGATCAGAGAGCTTCTTAACGCTTGTGGGATCGAATCCGCCGAGAGCGGCGTCACGGAACATAAGGTCATAACCTTCTACGTTATCCTTGTAAACAGGGATAAAGTAGTTCTTGCCGTCGTACTTGGTTGCTTCCCACTGACCTGCGTCCATGGACTTGTAAAGGTCGGTACCCTCAAGGAGCTTGGTGATATCCTTAACGGAGTTAGCGGGAACGAGATCGTTCGTACCGATACCGGACTCCCAGGCAGCTGTCCAGAGGAGGTTGATCTCCTTGTTGGTGAGCTTCAGCTTAGCCTTATCAGTATACTCATCGGAAGCGATTTCGGTGATTTCTACCTTGTAGGACTTACCCTTGTCCTTCAGGTACTTGTTGATAGCGTCCTCAACCTTCTTTACCTGACCCGAATCAGGAACACAGTTGAACGTCGCGCGGGTGAGTTTGATGGTTACATTGCCGTCTTTGTCTTTGTTGCCGCAGGCAGTGAGAGCGAGAACCATCATTGCGCAAAGCGCAACAGCCAGTACTTTTTTAAGACTGTTCATTTCGAATGAAACCTCCCATTCAATAAAAATGTTTTTATATTCAAGGACTGCACGATTGCAAGTCCGGGAATATCAACCTTTGACGGAACCTACCGTCAGACCTTTGATGAAATACTTCTGGAAGAACGGATATACAACCATGATCGGTCCGATTACGATAATAACCGTCGCCATCGTGGTGGAATGCGTCGTTGATTTCATTGCCAGCTTCGCTGCCGTCGGGATGTTCGGGCTGTTCGCCAGGAAATCGATACGGCTCTGAATCTGAATCAGCAAAAGCTGAAGCGGTGTGTATTTGTCTTCGGTAATGAAGATAAATGCGTTGGACCAGTCATTCCAGTAAGCCGTTGCCAGCATGAAGCCTACCGCTGCAAGCGCGGGTTTCATAAGCGGCAATACAATCCCGAAGAAGGTTCTGTATTCGCCGGCACCGTCGATACGTGCCGCTTCGATCAGTTCTGCGGGAATGCTGTTTACGATATACGTTCGAAGAATGATGACATTCATGGTCGAGACGCACATCGGAAGGATAAGCACCCAGTAAGTATTCTGCCAATGATAGTAATTGGAGAAGATCAGGTATCCGGAAAGCTGTCCGCCGTTAAAGAGCATCGGGATGATCAGGAAGATCGCAAGGAATTTCCGAAGAACGAAATCCTTACGGCTGATCGCGTATGCGAACATGCTCATGACAAGCAGTCCGAGTAGCGTACCGATGATCGTAACAATCAGGGTAACCTTATATGCGTTGAGGATCTTATCGGGAGCCGTCAACACATTTTTCATTCCGTCCAGTGACCATTTCTTCGGGAACCAGGAGTAACCGTTGTTCGTAATGGTCATTTCATCGGTAAATGCCGAGATAAATACAAGCAATACCGGCATGAAGCAGAACAGGGTGTACAGGAGAAGGAATAAACCGAGAATCAGCTGTCCGAATGTGAACTTTTCTTTTCTCGAGCTCATCATTTCGAGCTTTGATTTTTCTTTCTCCGCTTTTCTTTTGAGTCTTTCTTCTTTCGTCATTGATTCACCCGCCTCCTTCCTAGAACAATGCATTTTCCGGTTCAATCTTCTTGACCGTGAAGTTGGCGAGGAGCATCATCAGCAAACCGACAACCGACTGGAAGAGCGATGACGCCGACGTGTATCCGAAGGAATTGATTCCGGCGCCCTTGATCTGGCCGAGGATGTAGGAATCGATAACCTCTGTTGTTTCTTTGATTGCTCCGCCGTTACGGGTTACCTGATAGAACAGACCGGTGTCGGACTTCATGATGTTTCCGACGGAAAGCAGGAGCATAACGGTGATCATCGGAACCAGGCTCGGCAGCGTAATGTGCCAGATTCTGCGGAAACGGCCCGCACCGTCAATCTCGGCGGCCTCATAAAGCTCCGAATCAATTCCGGCAAGAACGGACATATACAGAACCGATCCGTATCCGGTATCTTTCCAGATCTTTGTAATCGTCAGGATTGCCGGCCAGTACTTTTTCTCTCCGTAAAAGCTGGTCGTCGTTCCGAAAAGACGGTTGATAATGCCGAGGTCTTTACTGATAAACGCTTCAACGATGAACTGTACCGCCGCATAGGAGATGAAGACGGGGATGATCATCAGCGTCTGCATCGTCTTGCCGACCTTCTTAAAGATGAACTGGTCGATCGCGATGGCGATGGTAACATTCAAAAACGTTCCGATAGCCGTAAAGATTACATAATAGATAAGCGTGTTGCGGAGCATCCGGACGAAAATCGTCTTGGACTGAATAATAAAACGGAAGTTCTCAAAATTGTTGAACCTTGCACCGTACAGGCCGCGCGCCATCAGATCCTTACTGTCTTTAAACGCGAGCAGCAAACCGGACATCGGTACATACATAATGAAGAACAGCAGCAGGAACACCGGCAGCGCCATCACAACATGCGCTCTGTGTTTCCATATATTTCGGAAGAATCCTTTCAAAGCACCTTACCTCCGCAATCTTGTTCCTTTGAATCATCGAAAAGTAAAAATATTACATACTTTTATCCAAACAAGCTACATTTTAGACAAAAGCAACCCTTTTGTCAATATAAAAAATCATCCTTTTTGGAACATTTCGACAAAAAATCGGGCAAAATAGTTAGTAGTCAATTGGTACTATTGGTAAAAATGACCAATTATTGTATTTGGCCGACTCCCAAGCAGAGCTCCAAGCCCCCTCCCATTTTCCGCCGAAAAGAGGTGATTTTGAGTAAAATCTCACCTTAAACATGACAAAATTCGCGTTTTCGGGCCAAATTCAATGAAAAACAGGGGTGAATCACCCCTGCTCATACCATCGTCTTCAAGCACGATTTTTACTTTGTTGTAAATTATTAACAAAGGAAATTTTTACCACCAAAAAGTAAAGATAATACATTTTCCGCACAAAAAAAGCGGGATATCGGTCAAAATCAACCATATCCCGCATTTTAAGCAGTCAATTGTAAGGATCAGAATCCGATGCTCTTCTTAACGGTCAGCCGCTCGGAGAACTCGCGGTCGGCCGCCGCAACGATCAGATCCTCTCCGGTGAGCACGATTTCCTTTGCTCCCGAAATCTGCATCCGGACTGCCGCCTTGGACCACGTCCGCTCATACAGGTTTCGGACAAATCTTGCATTTGAAAAATCCATGGAGCTCATATATGCCGGATCGAGCTTGTCGAAGAACTCCTTTGCAGCCGCGACAAGCGAATCTTCGCATCGGAAATGCCTGCGGGCCATCAGTAAAAAGATTTCGAGAAGCTGTTCCTTTGTATAACTCTTAAACTCCAAAAGGAACGGCATGCGGCTTCTGAGACCGGCATTTCCTTCCATGAGTTTGTGCATATCGTCTTTATAGCCTGCCATGATGACAACCATGTCGGAGCGGTGGTTCTCCATCTCCGAAACAAGCGTCGTAAGGGCTTCTTTGCCGTAATCGCTTGTTCGGTCGTCCCCGGCATACAATGCATAAGCCTCGTCAATGAACAGAACCGAGCCGTATGCATCACGGCATATTGCAGCCGTCTTGGGCGCCGTCTGGCCGATGTACTCGCCGCACAGATCCCGTGCGGTATGCTCAAAGAAATAGCCGTTTCGAAGAATGCCCTCCTCCGCGAAGATCTTGCCGACCAGTCTGGCTACCGTGGTCTTTCCGGTACCCGGCGCGCCGACGAAGCGCATATGCAGGCACGGCTTTTCCATATTGTCATTGGCCATCGCAAGCTTTACCTGCGATACGATCTCCACAATCCGGTCGCGGATTTCTTCCATTCCGATCATTTCGGCCAGCTCGTCAAGACCTTTCTTGTTGCTGTTTTCGAATTGGTTACAAAGCCCACCGATATCCTCGGCAGTGATTTCCTTTGCCGGCTCGCACCGTCCTTCGCTGTCATCATAAAGCTTGGCGTCGGCTTTGTGCTTGAGCCAGATAATCTCGCAAACCAGCTTCCGTACCGTCTGCATTCCGTAGAACCGTCCGTCGCTCTTCTCCTTGCTTAGGCGGGCGAAGAACACCGGCTTCGTGTTTTCGCTGAGGATCAGTCCGTATTTTTCCAGGCTTTCCCGTGCGCAATCCCACAATTCCCCGTCGCCTGCCGGCGGAACGCTGATCGTGCGTACGAAAAGGATGTCCGAGATCGTATCCTTCATATGCTTCAGCGATTCGGGTTCGATGAAGGGAATGCGGAAGGCAAATATGTAATGGGACTCTAAGGAAACCAGGTCTTTTAAGAACTGCTTCAGTTCCTCTTCCCTGGAATTGTCCATAAATTCACTGATGTCAAAACAGATCAGGCGGTTCTTGTCCTCGTCGCCGCGAAGAATGTCGAACGCCTCTGCAAGAGTATATCGGCCGGGTTCGGATTTGACCGTAAGGCGCAGCTCTACCGGCTTCTTGTTTCCGGCAAATGTGATCAGTCCCAGTTCCTCCATCAGTCTGGCCAGATACCCGAGTGCCGTAGACAGACCCCAACCGTCATTGACCGAAAAGAGATAGTTCTGGAACAGAAAGCTTTCAAAGGTGCCGTACTTGCGGATCTGCGGCGCAATATCCACGATTTCCCAACAGATCTGCTTAAACTCATCCCAGCCGTGAAGCGCCTGGATCAGATTCTGCGTCGTAACCGACGGGGATTCCCGTCCCTCATCGTCACAATCCACGGCCCATACGGCGCAAAGGTCACCGGAACAGATTACGAGCCCGTCGTCCTCGGCCTCATGTGCATCTTCGCCGAGTTCCGGGTACAGCTCCGCCACTGCCTGAAAACCAATCCGGACAACCTCGTCCTTAATATCGGTAATTCCCTTCAGGACAATCGCCAGTTCCACAAGGCTCTGTTTCGTAACTTCGGCATGCTCGCCGAACTGCTCGAGAAGCATTTCCTTGATCTTCACAACCGGAAGATCATGCTCGTGCTGCTTCTGCAAAACCCAGTCTGCCCCGAATCCGATGTGTACACAAAAATCCATTCCCGCGTCTCCTTTTCCGGTTCCTCCCTACAGAATACTATCAAAAATAGAAAAACACAAGCATAATTGCTGTTTTTGAGCATCAGTTATCCACATTTTCCGCCCGAAAAAGCCCCGAATTCCGAAAAACTGATTGACGAGTGTTTCTCTGGGCTTTATAATAGTATAGAAACATTCAAAAATCTCTCTTTTGGAGATTTTCTATTTCAAACACGAGGAGGAGTCCCATTTTGAAAAAAGTAAAAAATCATTTGGCAGTCCTGTTAGTACTTGCACTCGTCCTGTGCCTCATGCCCGCAACGGCATTCGCACTTGATGAGAATGAGACCGAAATCATCTCGGTTCCCTGTGTTACAAAGGTAACACCTACCACCATCAGCGTTAAGGCTATGGACAATGTTCAGTATCGTCTCGGTTCCACCGGCACCTGGACCAGCGAGGCCGTTTTCTCCGGTTTGTATCCGAATACCAACTATACTGTTTATTACCGTTATGGTACGGGCGATGCAACGTCTTTGGGCGTAACGAAAACTACGGCCGTGACTTCACCTGCTTCTCAGCAGTATATTGATTCGGAAGCACCGTATCAGTTGAGCATGACCGGTTATCTTACGACTTTTGATTTACAGAACGACCTGTCTTTCTTCCTTTATCTCAGCGCTTCGAAATACTCTGCTAATTATTCCGATCTTCGTTTGTATGTAATGCACAAAACGTATTCCGGAAATAGTTTTTCGGGTTGGAAGACCTCTATTGTTACGGCGTCCCCGAATCTGGTTACCTATAACAATACTTCCTGCTATGCGTTCTGCCTTAAAGGAATGGCTGCTGCAGAATTGATGGATGACCTGTGTATTACTTTATACGCAAAAGAGACCAGTACCGGACATACTTTTATTACACCGGTTTACGCAACTACGATGGAAGCTTCTGCGCGTAACCTTCTCTCTAAGGCGACATCCAGTTCACAGAAGACTTTGATTGTTGACTTCCTGAACTATGCTGCTGCAACGCAGAACTATTTCTCATACAATACCAATAACCTTGCAAACAGCAACATTTCTTCGTATAGCAATCTTGCAACGCAGAACAATCCTACGTTAGTAACTACTAATGCGAAGGTTAACACTCTGCCGAATGCAACCGCATCTTTCTCAGGTACTTCTTTCAGCCTTGACAGTAAGATCGGCCTTCGTATGGCAGTCAACATAACCGAGACCGACACTTCCAATATTACACTGAAGATTTCCTATACTCCTGCGAAAACTTCTCTCGGAACGCAAAACCAGACATATGCACTTAAAGGAAACAAAACCGACGGGTATTACTTCCTCATTGATAACATCGCTGCCGCAGATTTCGGAAGCGCTTTTGAAATGACCGTCTATAAGGGCACTACCCCCATCAGCGACACACGTCTTTATAGTGTTGAATCTCGTGTTAAGAGCATGCTTGAGGCTGGTTCCACTAACCAGAATTATATCAATCTTCTTTGGGCTATGATGAAATACAGCCGTTCTGCACGCGCATTCTTCTCATAAAGAAAGAGATTGACTCATGATTCAGGTTCAGGCACCGGATAGTTTTGTAAATACAATTTTAGGCGAACAATCTGTGACAAGAGACGAGCAATATCGTCTCTTGTCCTTTTGTATTTCGACCCCTGTCACAGAAGGGATTCTGCTATATAACAATCTGACTAAGGAATTACTGTTTCTTTCCGAAACGGAGGCCGGTACTGCTTCTCCCGTTTTTGATCTGTTGGTAAAAAAATGGTTCTATGTTCCTTTTTCATTCAATGACAGGCAGTTTTCTGACCAGCTCAGACTTATCGCCGGGCTAAAAATGAAATCGCAAGGTCAGTTGTTTACCATTCTGACGACGACTTCCTGTAATGCACGGTGCTTTTATTGCTTTGAAAAAGGAATCCCTTCCTATGATATGTCATTACAAACCGCGCAAGATGTTATAGGCTATATAAAATCCGTATCCAGAGTTGGGGAGAAAATCCATCTGCATTGGTTTGGAGGGGAGCCTCTTTGCAATGCAGATGCGATTGACGTCATTTGCTCAGGGCTGCGCAAGCTTGATATTCCTTTCGTATCCAGTATGACGACCAACGGGTTTCTGCTAAACGAAGAAAGGATACCGAAAGCCAAAGAGTTATGGAACCTGAAAAAGGTCCAGATTACTCTTGATGGAACCGAAGAAATCTACAATAAAGCAAAAGCATATATTTATCCCGGGATAAATGCGTTTCAAACCGTTTTGAATAATCTTAAGGCTCTTGAAACTGCCGGTATTTTTATATCCATTCGTTTAAATGCCGAATTATATAATATCCGTGACCTTATGTCTCTAGCCGGATTGTTAGGAAATCTTTTCCACGACCCCTCTTCCGTATTTATCGGGATCTCACCATTGATGTCACGCGCAGGAGCCTTTCCGATTAATCACGATAAGGAAATGGAGCAGAAACTCTATGACTCTCTCAAAGATTTATTACTTCTTATTGAGAGTCTCGGGTTCTCCGTCGGCCGCGGTTTATCAAACAACATCCGACTGTCCTGTTGCGAGGCAGACTCTCCAAATGCAATCGTAATAATGCCCGATGGTTCGCTTCGTCGATGCCAGCACATCAAGGCCGGGGAACCGGTTGGCTCAATAAATGATAAACAGCCTTCTCTTCGAGCCGGATTATGGACGTCTTATCGTGAAGAAAAACCCGCTTGCAGCACTTGTCCGTTTTATCCTACTTGCTTCCGTCTAACAGACTGTGAAGAGAGCGAGATATGTTCTGATGCCTCCAGAATTTGGAAAAAAGAACAATTATTTGCAAAAATGCGGCAAAAATGGAAGCTTTTTCTGAAAAATCGTTCTACTAGCATAGAAAAAGGCTTGACAAACCCGTGAAAAATGGGTATTCTGTAGATAGTTTTCAACTTTACTGTAAGTTCTTTACTTTAACATGAGGAGTTGCTTTATGAAAGAAGCTTTTGAATCAATCGATATGGAAGTAATTGAAATTGCATGTGAGACTGCTTTGTGTGCTTCTTGCTCTTATCAGCTTGCTTGCGATCAGGATAACTCGTGCGAGTTTTTCGATTAGGATTTTTAAAAAGCACAGTTTTGTACTGTGCTTTTTTTTTGCTTTTTTCCGAAAGGATATTCTAGAAAATGCATTCATTCATTTATTCATTTGCCAATTGCCCTGTTCAAATCTCAACAGAGCATTCTTTCTTTCATGAAATTGGCGCCGCCTATCAGGTAAAATCCGTTCCGTCATTACTCATTTCTACTTCGTCCTCAGATATTGATTATGAGCTTATCACGGATCCGGTTAATACAAAATATACCCCTCGTCCTCAACTTGAGACCCTTGCCGTCCAGCGCAAGCTCTCCGAGGCGCTTATTGATTGCGATACGCTTCTTTTTCATGCTTCCGCTTTGGCGGTTGACGGAAAAGGGTATCTTTTCGCTGCCGTGAGCGGCACCGGCAAATCCACCCACGCCCGTCTCTGGCGGGAAATGTTCGGGGACCGCGTGACCATGATCAATGACGACAAGCCGTTTATTCATATCGGTAGTGACGAAGTCCGCGTTTACGGGTCTCCCTGGGACGGCAAACACCATTTAAGCACCAATACTTCCGTTCCGGTAAAGGCAATCTGCATCCTGACAAGAGATACCACCAATCATATAGAGAAGATCAGTGCCGACGAGGCATTTTCCATCCTTCTCCAGCAGACCTACCGTCCAAAGAATCCGGCGAAGATGGTCAAGACGATCGATCTTCTCATCCAGATGACCAAGCAGGTTTCCCTGTACCGTCTCGGCTGCAATATGGATCCGGAAGCAGCCGTCGTATCCTATGAGGGCATGAATCATGACTCCTGAAACCGCACAAACAAAACCCGGCGTCAGCGGCAGCGTATTGAAAACGGTCGCCATCGTGACGATGTTAATTGACCACATAGCGGCGTTTCTGTATCCGCAGATCCCGTTTCTTACCAAAACACTGTTCACGCTTTCCATTCCGAATATTACCACGAAAGCGGTCACGCCGTATTACATCATGCGAAGCATCGGACGAATTGCCTTTCCGCTTTTCTGCTTCCTTTTAGTGGAAGGCTGGAAGCATTCCACTAACCGCTTCCGTTACGGACTTTGCCTTCTGATCGGCGCCATCGTCTCCGAGTATCCGTTTGACCTTGTGCATGGCGGCGGGCTTTCCTTTACGCACCAGAACGTGTTCTTTACGCTGTTCCTCGGTCTTATCGGCCTGTGGCTTTATGACCGGTTTAAGGACCGCAGATGCCTGCAGGCAATCACTCTGATCGCGCTGTTCGTCGTAACCTTCTTCCTTCGGACCGACTACAGCATCAAAGGCGTGGCCTTTATTCTCCTGATCTACGTGGCGCAGACCGAGCTTCTGGTAATCGGGTTGGTCGGATGCGTACTGCTGCAGCTCGCAAGCTTCCCGGCCTACCTGCTGATGGGCCTTTACAACGGAAAGCGCGGCTACATAAAGGGACCGGTTCTGAAATATGCCTTCTATGCGTTTTATCCCGTCCATTTGACGGTTATATACCTGATCCAGAAGGCTCTTAGCTGATTATGCGAGGATTCCATGACTTACGATGATTTTCTTGAGACCAATGAAGAGATGACCTACCGTTTCAAAGGTGTCAGCATGCTCCCTCTTCTCAGACAGGGGCGCGACCTGTTCACGGTGCGTCACAAAAAGCCCGGTGAGCGGTGCAAAAAATACGATGTTGTCCTTTATCACCGCGGGCCCGACTATGTTCTTCACCGCGTCATAAAAGTCCTTCCGGAAGGGCAATACGTGATTCTCGGCGATAACTGCGTTGCCCGGGAATACGGCACGACCGACGATGACATCATCGGCATCATGACCGGCTTTTACCGCGACCGGAAAGCGCATTCCGTCGACGAACTCGGCTATAAGATCTATTCCCGCGTTCACGTGTTCCTGACGCCTGTACGTATCTTTTTCAAACGGTCAGTCGGGTACATAAAGCGTCTCATCAAAAAACTGATCAGAAAGCTATAAAAAACCGCTGCAACTTCTTTTAGGAAGTGCAGCGGTTCGTTTTTGTTATTCAGTTGATTTTCTTCAAAAGCACCGTGTCGTTTAAGAAGTAGAGATTTCCCTCTTCGTCACTCTTCAGTTCCTTCCAGTCGGATTCTGCGGTGTTGTAATAGTATTTGCCGTCAACCGCCTTCCATTCCTTCGCGGCTTCCGTGAAGCGGCCGTCTTTCACGCCGGCAACCTCGCCCTGGCGGATTGCTTCCTTAAGATACGCGTCGGTCGTGCCTTCCGGAATATCCATCCAGACAAGCACTTTATGATCGGCGGTAAATTCGACTCTCCAGTCAAACATCTGCTTTGTGTCGTCCGAAGCCTTTGCTGCATCCGCGGTCCATACGAAACCTTCGTCCGTATAGGTGCGGATCTTGCCGACCGCGTAGGTTCCGACAATCGCCCGGAGGGAATCGTCACCGCGAAGCTTCGCGATGTCCTGCTTTTTATCTTCGGAAATCTTCTTAAGCGCGATCGCGATCACGCCGAGACTGAACACGAGATTCTTACCGTCCTGCATACGGAGCGTTTCCGCAACATCCGCATTCGTGCCGGCCGGAAGATTCAGAAATCCGTTCAGGGTATACCGGAATTCGCCGTAGCTCTTCTGTTCCCAGGTGCCCATAACAGTCTTTCCGGTCACGGAATTCTTCATCTGCAGCGTATGATCATTAAAAAACGTAAAACTGATGGCGGTAAATACTACTCCGTCCGTGGATTTGAATTCCCCGGCAGGAATATGAGCCAAATCCTTAGAAAACATATTCACCACATAATCGGGCTGCCACGTTCCGACGATAAAATCCGTCCCGTTTCTCAGATCCTGTTCATCTAAAATCATAGTTTTTACCTTGTCGCAGGCCCTTCTCCATCACCGGCGCGCCTGCATCACCGGCGATTCCGTCCCAATCGGACTACTCCTCTTTTGAACGCTCGGTCATTTGCCTTGAGGCAAATGCGAGCCCGTAATAAATCCAACTAAGGGATATTGCTAATAACAGACCTCCGAGGATATCCGTCAACCAGTGGATACCGCAGATTGCACGCCCGATAACGACAATGAGGGCGATCGCACAGCACAGTGAGGAACAGAATACGCGGAGCCCCTTCTGTTTGATCCGGTACAGAATCTGCATCACCGTTGAAGCCATAATCCCAAGCAGCAACAGTGTATGCGAGGAAGGAAAGGACGCCTCAAGCGCATCCTCTGCGCCGAACGGAGGCCGGTAATTAATCACGATCTTTTCAAATAAAATATAGCACATCAGAAGAACTGCGTAAAGTCCTCCGAGAAGAAGAATATCTGCGTCAACTTTCTTAAGGGACTTTCTTTTGATCAGCTGAAGCAGCCCGATTACGGCAAATATGCCTGCTGCGGCCAGACCGATATAGCCGAAAATCTCGGTAACTTTGCAAATCGTTTTGCTTTCCCCGGTGAATTCCCTGAAGTTTTTGTTTAGGGAGGCAAATCCGACGTCCGTCCCCCGCCTTCCGACCGGCTGCACGTCAACAACCTTCACTAAAACGGTAAATACAATAAAAAGGACCAGAAATGCCAGTCCGATTCCCAAATGCTTTTTCATACATAATCCCCCGTATCAATGTTTCCGGTATAGTCCTATTCTAATCTTTTATGCCTCGTATTACAATCCGAAAATAAACAAAATCCCTGCAAAAACGCTATTTTGAATAAGGCTTTTGCAGGGACTCTGTATTACTTTTGAAGCACGCGGGATTCGAACCCGCGACACCTTGATTAAAAGTCAAGTGCTCTA
>CAMIWE010000031.1 GCA_946402335.1 uncultured Lachnoclostridium sp. | reverse complement strand
GAAAGCCCGGCTATGAAGAGATGCGTGCGGAACTGTTAAAGAGACTGTAAAGCGGCTATGCCGAAAAGCCCGGCAAGGCATCCGCGGAAGGAGGTTTTTATGTACCGGTTCAATGCGGAACAGGCAGCGAAAGAATGCATCGCCTGGATCAGACAGTTTTTCGAGGAGAACGGCAAAGGCTGTAACGCCATCGTCGGAATCTCCGGAGGAAAGGACAGTACCATCGCGGCAACCCTGTGTGTTGCGGCACTTGGCGCGGACCGCGTCATCGGTGTTCTGATGCCGAACGGGGAACAGCCGGATATCGACTGCTCCTACCAGATCTGCAAACACCTCGGAATCCGTTATTACGTGATCAACATCAAGGACAGCTTTGACGGACTGAAAAATGCTTTGGCGGAACAGATGGACATTTCCAACCAGACGATTGTCAACATGCCGCCCCGTATCCGTATGACGACGGTGTATGCGGTTTCCCAGAGCAACAACGGCAGAGTGGTGAATACCTGTAACCTGTCGGAGGACTGGGTAGGCTACTCCACCCGCTACGGCGATTCGGTCGGAGACTTCAGCCCGCTGTCGCATTTTACGGTGCAGGAGGTTAAGGAAATCGGAAAATATCTCGGAGCTCCCCTGAACCTCATTGAAAAGACCCCTTCGGACGGCCTTTGCGGAAAGACCGATGAGGACAACCTCGGATTTACCTATGCCGAGCTTGACCGCTATATCCGCACGGGTGAGATTGAAGACCAGGCCCATAAGGCACTGATCGATAAGAAACATAAGCAGAATCTGTTTAAGCTTAAACTCATGCCTTCCTTTGACATGGGAATCGAAGTGGCGATTCCGGAAGAATAAAAAAATCGGCTGCAATCCCGAAACCGGGGTTGCAGCCGTTTTGGTTGTAAGCTTAGGAAGAGGCTTTCCGGCTATCCTTCTCGTGACCGATCAGGAACAGTCCGAAGCATCCGCCGCAAATGCCACCGACGATGTGGGCAAGCTGGGAAATGGAATCGGCCTTGAAGCTGTCAACGATCTGGCCGCCGATGAAGATGACGCAGACGATGATAAAGGTGATCGGAATCTCGCCGGATTTCACATTGGAAATTGAGGAGAGGATAATCAGCATGAACACGATTCCGCTGGCGCCGAGAAGCGCAACGTTCGAAGAAAGAAGCGCATGGACGATCGCCGTGACCACGGCAGTGATGCCCATCATTTCAAGAAGGTTCCGGCTTCCGTATTTCTCCTCCACCAGAGGGCCGAGAAGAAGGATATAAATGATGTTGGACGCGAAATGCTCCCAGTTCGCGTGGCCGATCGTATAGCCGAACGCACGGACATAGGTAAGCGGATTCAAAAGCCCGGACCGGTAAGTCGAAAAAAGGTGCCGGTTGGCCCAGCCGCCGGTCACTTTATCCAAAAGCAGAGCGGCAGCGCACGCCATTACAAAACCGAGCGTCACCGGCGCGTTGAATTTGATATGGGAGAACAGTTTCTTCATTTTCACCCCTCCGATATGGTTTTCATTTGCATCAAATGTAGCATCTTTTACGCAAAAAGTCAATCTGTTTTACACTCCGGACATCTGTGCTTCCGCTGCCGGAAAATGTGCCGTGACTTGCGCGTACACACACCTTCACACTTGATTTGCAGGGCTTTGAAAGGTATAATAAGAACCAGTTACAGCCTATGCGGGAAAGGAGCATTTCATATGATTAAAGCAGTTATCTTCGATATGTTTGAAACCCTGGTGACACTGTTCATCGGTAGAACATATTTCAGTGAAAACATCGCGCAGGATATCGGTGTTCCGTTAGAGTCGTTCCGTGCCGCATGGCATTCCAATGAGATCGAACGCACGACGGGAGTCCTTACCCTCGAAGAGGGAATGGCAAGAGCCTTTGAGGCGGTCGGCGTTTCAAGAGACCGCGTTCCGCAGATCGCGGCGAAAAGAAGGGAGGCACTCGGGGACACATTCGGCTCCGTGCCGCCTGCCACCGTTGCGCTTTTGCAGGAACTGAAGAAGCGCGGCATTCAGATCGGACTGATCAGCAACTGCTTCTCCGATGAAGCCGAGATGATCAAAAACAGTGTGGTATATCCGTATTTTGATGCGGTCAAGCTTTCCTATGAGCAGGGCATCTGCAAGCCGGATCCTGCGATTTATTACCGCATTGCCGCGGAACTCGGCGTAGAGCCGGAAGAGTGTCTCTATGTCGGCGACGGCGGCAGCAACGAGCTTGCGGTTGCAAAGGAGTGCGGAATGAAGCCGGTACAGGCTTTGTGGTTCCGCCCACTGATGTTTGAGCCGCACATTCCGAGCCCGGTTTTCGAGGAGTATCCGCATGCGGAGATCCAGCCGGAGGTTCTGAATTATCTGGATGCATAAAGGGGAGAATACAGGCATGCTGCAATTGCGCAGATATGTGAAAAGCGACGCCGAGACGATCGTTACCTGGATCGCCGACGAGCGGACGTGTTATTTATGGAGCGCGGACCGGTACGGACATTATCCGGTTACGCCACAGGATATGAACCGCCAGTATGACGGATTTGAAGAGAGCCGCGAATTCGGACCGATCACGGCAGTGGAGGACGGAAAGATTGTCGGACACATGATCATGCGTTATCCGAATCCCGAGGATCATTCGAAGATCCGTTTCGGTTTCATTATCATAGACTACTTAAAGCGCGGAAGAGGCTACGGTGCGAGAATGCTTCGTGAGGCATTGAAACTCGCATTTGACTCCTTCCATGCGGAAAAGGTGACGCTCGGCGTGTTCCGCGACAACGTTCCCGCAGCGCTTTGCTATCTTTCGGTCGGATTCCATCCGCCGCTTGACCCGGACGAGCCGAAGGAACGTACGGTGAACATTATGGGTGAGGAATGGATCTGCTGCGAGCTGGAAATGAGCCGTGCCGAATATGCGGCACGCATCGCAGAAGAGGCGCGGGCCGCGACAGGCGAAAGCGAACCGCAACCAGTGGAGACGGTTGATCCTAAACGCGAGACGGACGGGGAGCAGAACGACAGTAAAACAGAATAAAAATGAAAAGTATTCTACATCGGTAGAATGATAAAAAATAATGCTCACACAAAAATACGGCAGAAACCCCGCCGGGAGTTCCTACCGTATGAATGAGCAGTTGTAATACATGTTTGAACGGATTAGCGTTTCTGTTAAACCATCCGGAATCAGTTCTCCGGAAGCTTCAGATCGTTCGGCTTGATCCAGCCGGCCTTACGAAGGATTTCGCAGAAGAGCAGCGAAAGGATTGCCGGAAGCACGAGGGAGATCATCACAAGACCGAACCAGTCAAATGCGGCGGGAGTGAATCCTGCTGCGGTCCATCCGGTTACAACGCCGATCTGTCCGACGAGTCCGCAGGTACCCATGCCTGCGCAAAGCGAGTTGCCCGCGAGGACATCATTGCCGGCAAGGGAAAGTTTGAATACGCAGGTGGCAATCGGACCGGTAATGGCGGAAGCCAGAATCGGAGGAAGCCAGATTCGCGGATTCTTCACGATGTTGCCCATCTGGAGCATGCTTGTTCCGAGACCCTGGGAAACAAATCCGCCGACTTTATTTTCACGATAACTCATTACGGCAAATCCGACCATCTGCGCGCAGCATCCTGCAACCGCCGCGCCGCCGGCATAACCGCTGATACCGATTGCAGCACAGATTGCGGCGCTGCTGATCGGAAGCGTAAGCGCAATACCGATTACGACGGACACCAGAATGCCCATGATGAACGGAGCCTGATTGGTTGCCCAGTTGATAAATGTTCCGACCTGGCTTGCAGCCCAGCCGATGTGCTTGCCGCAAAGGATGGAAAGCATACCGCCGATGAAGATCGTAACGAACGGTGTAACAAGAATATCCACTTTGGTTTCTTTGGAAACCATTTTACCGAATTCCACAGCGATGATCGTGATCAGGAGTACGGCAAGCGGTCCGCCTGCGCCACCCTCTGAATTGGCGGCAACGCCGACTGCGAGAGAGGAGAACAAAACAAGCGGCGGAGCCTGCAATGCATAGGCGATGGAAACGGCCATTGCGGGACCTGCGGCAGCCTTTGCATAAGTGCCGATGGTCACGAGATAATCACAGAAGGTTTTTAACCATGTCATTCCTTCCGGAACAAGCTTGCCGCACTGCTGTCCGAGCGTGGCAATGATCGTACCGATCAGCAGGGAGGCGAACAGACCCTGGGCCATAGCGCCGAGGGCATCGATTCCGTAACGCTTTCCGGAGATGACGATGTTTTTGCGTTTCAAAAAGCCGGGCTTTTCCTTCTCGGCAGCTGCCCCGGTCTTTGCTTCGGCAGCCGGAGCGGTATTGTCCGCGGTTTCGGGATTGTTCTGCGGATTGTTTTTGGTATTGTCTTCCATGACACGGATACCTTCCTTTCCGGATTCTTTGACAAGATGGTATCATATTACTACCATAAGTGCAATGGTAATATTAAACATAAAAAAACGCTTGGGAAAATACTATTTCGGCATTTTCCCATACCTGATAAGAGTACACTGTTAGAGTATGAATGAATCGCCGGTTTTATTCCGTGCCGGCGGAAGGGAGTACAAAATGGATGATGAATTGAAAAAGCTCCGGGAGCAGGCTGCTTCGGCAACCCGCGAATTGCTCGAACAGTCCAAAGTGCCCGCAGGCAGCATTGTCGTTGTGGGTTGTTCTTCGAGCGAAATCAGCGGAAGCCGGATCGGAAGCGATTCGAAGCCGATGGTCGCAAAGGCCGTTTATGAAGGAATCGCGGGCGTTTTAAAGGAGGCGGGCGTGTATCTTGCAGCACAGTGCTGTGAGCACCTGAACCGTTCCCTGATCGTGGAACGGGAAATCTACGAGAAGGAGATCCGCTTTTACGCAAACCGCGTGAATGTAATTCCCCAGCCGAAAGCAGGCGGTTCGTTTGCAACGGCGGCATATGCCGCGATGAAGGAACCCGTAGCCGTTGACGCAGTCCGCGCGGATGCCGGAATGGATATCGGCGGAACCCTGATCGGAATGCATCTGAAGAGAGTAGCGGTACCGCTCCGGCTTACGAACAACCGGATCGGTGAGGCGGGTATTCTGGCAGCCAGAACAAGGCTTCCCTTTACCGGCGGCGGCAGGGCTGTTTATGATGAAAATCTGATGTAAATCTGTTGTAAATCTTTTGTGAACATCCGTGCAATCGGTTGCATGTTTTTTTTACATGTGATATCATTCACAAGGATGGATTATACTATACATTCGATGAAAAGAGGCTTTTTGTATGGGCGGTTTTT
Source organism: uncultured Lachnoclostridium sp. (assembly GCA_946402335.1). Lineage (GTDB taxonomy): Bacteria > Bacillota > Clostridia > Lachnospirales > Lachnospiraceae > ISDg. The sequence continues at coordinate 20,566 of CAMIWE010000031.1, read as the reverse complement.
TTGGCGTTGCCAGCAAGGAAGATTGCGTATTTGACCTGTTCTTCGGAACGGACTATCATTCCCATCTCGGTACCAGACGTGCCGGCATGGCGGTGTTTGATCGGGAGGACGGTTTTGCGAAGGCAATCCACAAGATTGAGAATTCCCCGTTCCGTACAAAATTTGACAAGGAAGTTAATTCGATGCACGGCTGTTTCGGTATCGGTTCCATCTCGGATTTCGAGCCCCAGCCGATCATGGTGCATTCCCATCACGGCACATTTGCCGTAACAACGGTCGGCAAGATCAACAATGTCGACTATCTGGAGTCGGAAATTCTTAAAAACAATTCTCATTTCTTTGTAATGAGCAACGGAAACATCAATCCGACCGAGCTCGTTGCAGCCCTGATCAACCAGAAGGAGAATTTTATAGACGGTATCCGGTATGCCCTTGAGGTAATCGACGGCAGCCTTTCGCTGCTGGCGTTGACCGAGCGGGGTATTTTTGCTGCCCGCGACCGTTTGGGAAGAACCCCGATTTCCATCGGAAAGAAGGACGGCGCATACTGCGCATCGTTTGAGAGTTGCGCATATGCAAATCTCGGATTCCAGCCGGTTCGCGAACTCCGCCCCGGAGAGATTACGGTATTCGATGCCGATTCGTTCCGTTCCCTGTATGTTCCGGATACGGACAAGATGAAGATCTGTACCTTCCTTTGGATCTATTACGGCTATCCGTCCTCGTCCTATGAGGGCATCAGTGTTGAGAAGATGCGTTACCGTTGCGGCGAACTGCTCGCCAAGCGTGACCATATCAAGCCCGATATCGTTGTCGGCGTTCCGGATTCCGGCACGGCACACGCGATCGGTTATTCCAATGCGGCGGGGATTCCGTTCTCCAGACCGCTCATTAAGTATACGCCTACATGGCCCCGCTCCTTCATGCCTACCATGCAGCAGAACCGTGACCTGATCGCCAAGATGAAGCTGATCGCCGTTCCGGATCTGATCAAGGGAAAGAGCATGGTTGTAATCGACGACTCCATCGTCCGCGGCACGCAGCTCCGTGAGACGGCTGAGTTCCTGTTCGAAAGCGGAGCAACCGAGGTTCATGTAAGACCTGCCTGTCCGCCGATCATGTTCGGCTGCAAGTATCTGAATTTCTCCAGATCCAAATCCGAAATGGAACTGATTGCCAGACGGACCATCGTGGAACTGGAAGGAACCGATGAGGTCAGCGATGAAGTGCTTCGCGAATACTGTGATCCGGACAGCGAACGTTATCAGAAGATGACGGATGCCATCTGCAAAAAGCTGAAGTTTACGACGCTTCGGTATCACAGACTGGATGATATGATAGCTGCGGTGGGGATAGATGCAGACAAACTCTGCACGTATTGTTGGAATGGAGTTGAGTAAGTAATGTTGTCAGAGAAGAATGGTAAGCTATTGTCGATTGCAATCCCGTGCTACAATTCGCAGGAATATGTGAGAAGGGCACTGGATACGGTTGTTCCGGCAGGAGACCGCGTGGAGATTCTGGTTGTGGATGACGGTTCGACAGACAAAACGGCGGAAATCGCCCGCGAATATGAAGAGAAATATCCCGATTCCGTTAAGTACCTTTATAAGGAGAACGGCGGACACGGAGATGCCGTCATGTTCGGCGCAGAGCATGCGACGGGACTTTATTTCCGTGTGTTAGACAGTGACGATTGGCTCAATACGACCAATCTTAATAAAATGCTGGACCGTCTTGACGAAGACCGCGCGGCCGGCGAAGTTTATGACATGGTGCTCACCAATTATGTTTACGAAAAGGTGGGCTGCAAGCACAAAAAGGAAATCGGATATTCTTCGGCACTTCCGGTGGAGAAGAAATTCACCTGGGACGACACGAAGAAATTCAATCTCGGCCAGAATCTTTTGATGCATTCCATCGCGTACCGTCGTGAGATGCTGATGAGTTGCGGGCTGCATTTGCCGAAGCATACGTTCTATGTGGACAATCTGTTTGCGTATTACCCGCTTCCGTTTGTAAAAAGCATCTACTATTTTAATTTTGACCTGTATCATTATTTCATCGGGCGTGCCGACCAGTCGGTCTGCGAAGACCAGATGATCAAGCGTGTCGACCAGCAGGTACTGATTGCCAATACGATGTATTCGATGCACGATCTGAAGACGATCAAGAGCAAGAAGCTTCGCAGATACATGGCACAGTATGTCGCCGTGATCTCCACGATTGTTTCCGCGCTGTACGTTCGTAAGGGCGGCAAGGAAGCGATGGAAGCCAAGAAGGAGTTCTGGAGCCGCGTTAAGGCGCGTTACGGAAACACTTATCAGGAAGTATGCCGGATGATCAAGCCGATATACTTTGTCCGCACGACCAACTGGTTTACCAGTTTCCTGATCAACACAGGCTATGTTATCTGCCGTAAGATTTTTCATTTTAACTAGGTAACGATAATGAAGATTAAGAAGGACTTGTTCCGTTACTGGTGGCTTTTCTTTTACCTTCCGCTGTACCTGATCGTATTCTTTCTCGAAGAAAAATACATCACGGACTGCCACCTTATCGGAATCGCTTTAGATAAGAAGATTCCGTTTATCGAATGGTTCTTCTTCCCTTATTACATCTGGTTCCCGTTCATCGCGGCACTGGTTGTGAGGATGTTTTTCAAAGACAAGAAGACGTATCTGAAGTCTGTCGGATTTCTCTATTTCGGCATGACGGTCTTTTTGATCATCAACGTGGTCTATCCGAATAGACTGGATATCCGTCCGGCTTCGTTCACGAGAGACAATATCGCGATCCGCCTTGCGCAGGCAATGTATGAGGGCGATACGCCGACCAATGTACTTCCGAGCATTCATGTTTACAACACGCTCGGCGTTCTGCTCGGCATCTGGACGACGAAGCTTGATATGAAGCGGAAATCCGTCAAATGGGCCGTGACGGTTCTCGGAGCCGTAATCATCTGTTCCACCATATTTGTAAAACAGCATTCGCTGATTGACGTGTTCGCGGCATTTGCCTTAGCCGTTCCGGCGTACCTGTTTTTCTTCCGCGGAGCATACGCGAAGAAGGTGGATTCCCTTTCCGTTTAGAAAAGGGGAGAGGGGATCGCGGATCGGAATTCCGGTTGCATTTTCCGGTGCGGCATGATATGATAGCAACTGCAGTTTAATGTGTCGGAGGTTTGGAATACTATGATTTATCCCGGTTTGGTTTTTGGGTTAAGCGGATGGGCGATCGCGCTTTTGATCGTTCTTGCCGTAGTAATTGCCTTGTTTATCGCTCTTTATATCGTCGGCAGAAAGATGCAGAAGAAGAACGACGAGGTTATGAAAGAGATGAATGCCAGCGCCCAGATGGTTTCGGCACTGGTCATAGATAAAAAGCGGATGAAACTGAAAGATGCGGGCTTCCCGCAGATCGTTATCGATCAGACGCCCAAGTACGCAAGACGCGCAAAGGTTCCGGTAGTCAAGGCGAAGATCGGACCGCAGGTTCGTTCCCTGATGTGCGACGAGAAGGTTTTTGACCTGATTCCCGTTAAGAAGGAAGCGAAGCTGAAGCTGAGCGGTATTTATATTCTGGATGTGAAGGGCGTTCGCGGACCGATCGTGAAGGAAACCCCTAAGAAGAAAGGTCTGTTCGGCCGCTTTAAAAAAGATAAATAAGACCGGGTATCAGCCCGTAAAGAAAGGAAGCCGTTTTCGGCTTCCTTTTTCGTTTCCTCGAATTTATTCCTGTGTGTGTTCCGTCATGATTTCGACTTCGTGACTGCTGATCGTTTCCCCGCCGTGACGGAGCTCATAGGAAAATGAGACGGCCGGATTTCGGGGGTCGGCGGAAATGTTCACGCCGATTCCGAGAATATCAAATATGAGAGTTCCGAACCTGGTCCGGTATTCGCAATAGCGAAGTTCTCCGGGGATGATCTCCATGACGGAATTGATGCCGCCCGTGCGGACCAGCTTTGCGCCTGAGGGAGTGATCGTAATCTGTTCCCTGGTGACGACGGAAGGATCCTCCGCGTCGGTGAAACGGTAATCGAACCGGTAGCCGGCACCTCCTTCGGTTTCGATGCGGCGGCATATTCCGCGCACTAATAGTTCACTCTGTTCGGTTGTATCGGTGGTCGCTTTTACATGAATGCGAAGCAGGCAGTTCATCGCTTTCCTCCAGACACCGTGCGGTTATGAGAAGACTTTTCGGTTAACGTCGGCCTCTTCCAGTTCGCACGGCAGAATCGAATTGGCAAACCGGCGGAACTGTTCCTCGCCGTCGCTTACAAAGAAACGGTGTGCGGACGGGGTATCGGAGGTCTTCAAAAGGCCGCGTCCGGCAAGCATCGAAGCAAGCTCCTTGGCGGTTTCGAATGCCGGGTTGACAAGTGTGACATCGGGTCCTGCAACCTCGCCGATCACCTCCGTGAGGAGCGGGTAGTGCGTGCAGCCGAGTACGAGTGTGTCCACGCCTGCCGAAAGAAGGGGAGACAGGTAGCGCTCCGCCATCGTCTTTGTGACGGGGTCGTTCCGAAGTCCTTCCTCAACAAGGGGAACAAAGAGCGGGCATGCCTGTCCGAAGACATGCACATCCGGGGAAATGCTTCGTAAATAGCGTCCGTATAGACCGCTCCGGATCGTACCGCTCGTGGCGATTACGCCGATGTTGCCGGTCTTCGTGATGGCAGCAGCTGCCTTGGCGCCCGGTTTCACCACGCCGATAACCGGAACCGGAAGCTCTGCGCTCAGGGTGTCGAGGGCAAATGCGCTCGCGGTATTGCAAGCGATGACAATGGCCTTCACCGAATGGGAACATAAGAACCGCGCAATCTGGCGGGAATAGGCAATGACGGTTTCCTCGGATTTGTTTCCGTAGGGAACGCGGGCGGTGTCTCCGAAATAGAGAAGGGATTCCTTCGGCAGCCGGAGCATGATCTCTTTCGCTACGGTCAGACCGCCGACACCGGAATCAAAGACACCGATCGGTAAATCACAATTCATGGGATAATCCTTCCTTTATGAAGTACGGAAAATGACATACTGTATCCGCTTTGATTTTACTCCGAAAGGGGGTTCCTTGCAAGGGGGAGTTTTGGCTTGCGAACCCCTTGGGGTTTTTGTATAATGAAAAACGGAATTAAGAAAAACGGGAGAGAAACATGAGTTATCGCGAACAAATCGAAGTAACGGCACCGGCCAAGATCAATCTTTCGTTAGATGTGACCGGGCGGCGGGACGACGGTTATCATGAAGTAAGAATGGTGATGCAGACCGTCCGTTTATGCGACCTCGTCCGGATCCGTAAGATTTCCGGAACGGATATCGTGTTAAAGAATTCCCTGTCGTATCTGCCGTCAGGCAAAGGAAACCTTGCCTATGACGCGGCAGTCCTGTTCCGGGAGAAAACGGGGATTTCGGACGGCCTTTTTATCGAGGTAGAGAAGAATATTCCGGTTGCCGCTGGGCTTGCAGGCGGGAGCACCGACGGCGCTGCGGTTTTGTGCGGGCTTAACGAGCTGTTTGAAACCGGACTTTCGGAGGAACAGCTGCGGGGTATGGGACTTCGTCTCGGTGCGGACGTTCCGTTTTGCATCATGGGCGGGACGGCGCTTGCGGAAGGCATCGGCGAGAAACTTACGAAGCTTAAGAACGCGCCGAAATTCCATGTGCTTTTGGTGAAGCCTCCGGCCGGTGTTTCCACAAAGGAAGTATATACAAGACTGGATGCGATGGAGAACATAATGCATCCCGATATCGACGGCATGCTCCGTGCAATCGGGGAGGGAAGCCACCTCGGTGTCGCATCGAAGATCGGAAACGTATTAGAGCCGGTAACCGTTTCAATGTGTCCGGAGATTGAGAATATAAAAAAGCAGATGCGCTCCTTCGGCTGTGAGGGCGCTTTGATGAGCGGTTCCGGACCGACCGTATTCGGACTGTTTACGGACAGGGACCGTGCGAAAGCCGCTTATATGCATTTTAAGATCGGGCAGTACGGCGGACAGACGTTCCTTACGGAGTTTTTTAATTGAAGGAACTAAAGAAGGTTACAGAAGAGTCTGACAATCACGTCATAAGATAATAAGAACACCCCGGAGTCAGTTCTCCGGGGTGGTTTCATTGCGACGGATTTCGCGGATGTTCTTCTCGGCCTGGCGGCGCGGAATCATGACCTGATGGCCGCAGCCCTGGCAGCGGAGCTTGAAGTCCATTCCGACACGTTCGATTTTCCATTCATAACTGCCGCAGGGATGCGGCTTTTTCATCTTTACGATATCTCCGAGCTGTATGTCCATCTCACACCTCTTGCGTGCGCCCCGTACGTTTCCCGGCGGCGCCTGTTTTTCTTATCATACGAAAAACGCGGGACGATTGCAAGCAGAGTTTTAGGATGCTTTATATAAGCATGTTTCCGGCGGGAGCATTTTCCGTGAGGGCTTGGCATTTTCCACAAAAAGGTTTCGAATGTTTGCGTAAAATTATCCTTGCATTCTTGCAGACGGTATGCTACAATTAGCATCCGTGGTATATTAACCCATATTCCTTGCTCCCGGTAAGTCGGGGGCCAGAGACCAGAAGGAGGTGCAAACAACTATGAACAAGTACGAATTAGCGTTAGTTGTGAATGCAAAGATCGAAGATGATGCCAGAGAGGCAGTACTTCAGGCAGCAAAAGATCTCATTGCAAGATTCGGCGGCGTTGTTACCGACGTTGACGATCAGGGCAAGAAGAAGCTCGCGTATGAGATCCAGAAGATGACCGAAGGATTCTACTACTTCATCCACTTCGATGCAGAAGCGACCGTACCCAATGAGATCGAGCAGAGAGTTCGTATCATGGATAACGTTCTTCGCTATCTGTGTGTTCGCGTCGACGAGCAGTAAGGAGGGAATCCTTTATGAACAAAGTGATTTTGATGGGACGTCTCACCAGAGACCCCGAAGTAAGATATTCTCAGGGAGCAAATTCAACAGCGGTTGCCCGTTATTCGATCGCCGTTGACCGCCGTTTCAAGCGGGAAGGCGAGCCCGATGCGGATTTCTTTAACTGTACCGTATTCGGAAAAGGCGCTGAGTTTGCCGAGAAGTATTTGAAGCAGGGTACCAAGATCGTAATCTCCGGACGTGTTGAGAACGACAATTACACCAACAAGGACGGCCAGAAGGTTTACGGCACCCGTATTCTTGTGGAAGAGCAGGAATTCGCTGAGAGCAAGAATGCCGCTGCAGGCAACGGCGCAGGCTCCGGCAACGGTTTCGGCGGAAACGGTTTTAACTCCGCACCGGCTGCTCCCGCTGCAGGCGAAGGCTTTATGGACATTCCGGACGGAGTGAACGAAGAGCTTCCGTTTAACTAAAGTTTTGACATCGATAAGCCCTGTTCCGTGGGCTTGACAAAATCAGATAGGAGGTACACCGAAATGGCTTTCCAGAAGTCCGATAAGGGTGATAAGGGCGATGCTCCGATGAGAAAGAGAGTTGTCCGCAGAAGAAAGAAAGTTTGCGTTTTCTGTACTGAAAAGGAAGGAAACGGCATTGATTACAAGGATGTAAACAAGCTTAAGAAGTTCGTATCCGAAAGAGGTAAGATTCTTCCCAGAAGAATCACCGGTACCTGCGCAAAGCATCAGAGAGCTTTGACGGTAGCTGTTAAGAGAGCACGTCACATCGCTCTTATGCCTTACACGGTAGAGTAATTTCGAATCGGTTGAACCGGGACGGTGTATTCCGCCCCGGTTTTTTATGCCTGAAAAGGCCGCGAACGGGGCGTTCTGCGGGATTCATATTTTTTGTAAAATAGCAATTGACATTTTCCGATACTCGTGATAATATAATCAAGCGTGTGGACGACAAGTTGTCGCTCGCAGGAATGCGGACTTGCTGGAATTGGCAGACAGGCATGACTAAGGATCATGTGCGCATAGCGCGTTCGGGTTCAAGTCCCGTAGTCCGCAGGAATTAAACACCTCGCAGAATGAATTCTGCGGGGTGTTTTTTATTGTATTATTGCCATTTTGTGGTATAATACATATTGAGTGTTTCTGTGCTTTTTTCAAAAGCATAATACCCGGCGGAAAGCCGGATTGCGGAGGGATGATATGACTTACACTCTGATACCGACATTCGGGACATTGTTTGAATCTTTGTGGGAATTCCTGTCCTCGGGTGCCGCGATGACGATTTATTTCGTGATTCTTTTTTTATGTATTGCCGCGCTTGTCGGAACGGTTCTGATTATGATCCGCGAAGAGAACAAGACGAAGGCAGATTCGCCCGTGGGGGGCGCACAGCTTGATGAGGACGGCCGTGTGATTGAAGGCGACGACGATGACGACGACGGAATCACTTCCCGGTTCCATTCCCTGGTACAGATGGACAGGGCTTACTCTTATTACAAGCCGCCGGTTTATGAGGATGACATCACGCTGACGGACATCTGCCGGAACTTCCGGAACTATGCCGCGTCCAATCTGGGACTTTTCTACAGCGAAGAGGATGTCCGCAGATTTATCTCGGGCATCGGCGTTTCCCATCTTTTGGTCATGCAGGGTCTGTCCGGTACCGGTAAGACTTCCATGGCGACCGCTTTCGGTAACTATCTGCACAATCCGTCCACGGTTGTATCCGTACAGCCGATGTGGAAGGAGCGTTCCGATATTATCGGTTACTTCAACGAATTCACCAAGCGTTTCAGCGAAGGTACCCTTTTAAAGAAACTTTACGAAGCAAGATACACGGACGAGATTTATGTCATCGTTCTCGATGAGATGAACATCGCGCGCGTGGAGTATTATTTTGCGGACTTCCTTTCCCAGATGGAGTTGAGTCCCGCAAACCGTTATCTCGAAGTTGTTTCGGATACCTGGAAGGATGACCCGAAGCTTCTTGAGCGCGGCCGTCTGCGCATTCCGGAAAATGTGTGGTTCATCGGCACGGCGAACAACGACGACTCCACATTTGCCGTATCCGATAAGGTATACGACCGTGCCATGGTTATGAACCTGGACCGCAAGGCCGAAGAGTTTGTTCCCGTGCAGAATGACGGAAACCGCATCAGCTTTGCACATTTTCAGGATCTCGTACGGGATGCCAAGGCGCGTCACCGTCTGTCCGACGAAATGCGTGACAAGATCCGCACGATTGACGAATTCCTGACGGAGCGTTTCCGTATCACCTACGGTAACCGAATCCGCCGTCAGATGGAAGAATACATTCCGATTTACCTGGCCTGCGGCGGCACCGAACTGGATGCCGTGGACGATATGCTTGCCAAGAAGGTACTTCGTAAACTGGACGGATTGAGCCCGATCGTAATCCGTTATTCGATGGATGAATTGGAGGATCTGTTCGCTTCGACCTTCGGTGCGGACAGCATGCCTTTGTGCAGGGACAGCCTTGACCGGCTGAGGAGAAATGCCCAGTAAGAGAAGTTCTGAAGAAATGCTTCAGACCAGGTCGGCGCTGCAGCAGGCGCGCCGCCGATCAAGTCCAGGCCTGCGTTTAAGGAAACGAATATGTATGATACGATAATGGATCAATATCATCGGGCCCTGAAACGCTTTCGCGAGGAGATCAACGATTCGAAAGCGACTGCTAAACTGAAGGGACTGATTGCGAGAAACGGACGGCACGAAGAGACCCTGTCCGACGTCTCGTTTGATATTAAAATTGAAGACGACTGGATGGAACGGATTGAAGTGGCGATTCCCCATCTGGAGGCGGCAATCCGCGAGGACCGTCAGTTCATCAAGTCGGAGGGCAACATCTCTCCGATCGAGCGTGTCCGCAAGGTGTCCAGAGCATCCGTAGAGCATCTGGCACGCCACAGCGAAATGATCACGCACGTACCGGACGAAGGCGAAGACCTGATTCCGGACAAATTAAAAGTATACGAAAACGAAAGCAACTACGCCGTGTATGAGAACCGCGTTTTATACATGGTAATCTGCTATGCAAGAGACTTTATCGACCACCGTCTGTTCCGCATCAGCAATGCGTGGAAAGAGCGCTCTGCCGAGATGAAATTCGCGAAAAAGGTCAATGCGCAGGGCGGTACGATTGAAGTGGAATTCCGCTTAAGCGACAGCACGGGCGGACTTGCGGATGCGGAAGAGGAGAACGGTCGTAAGATTGCCCGGATCGAGAGCATGTCCGGAGCCCTTGCGATGCTTCTCAACATGCCGCTCATGCGGGAGATGGCGCTTGCGCCGATGGTATCCCCGCCGATCACGAGAACCAACGTCCTCCGTATGGATACCCACTTCAAGGAAGTGGTTGCCCTGTATGACTTCTTAAGCAGCTATGAGGGCGAAGGCTATTCGATTGAGAAACGCCAGTTTAACGTAAGCCCCTTCCCGGCCGAGATGGAAGACGAGCTCACGGATATGATCATCCTTTCGATGTATCTCAACTATAAATACGGCAAGGATGCCGGCGAGGAACTGGAAGCCAGGTATGTGGCTGAAGAGCAGAAACGTGAGGAAGAGCGCAGAAGAAAGTTCGAAGAACTGATCAAGGGCGGCAACCTGAGCCCGGAGCAGGAGAAACAGCTGCTGCTTCACATGATCACGGTACGCGAGGCCGAGATCGAAAAACTCCGCAGAAAGCTTTCGGAGGCCAATCGTATGCAGGTTGCACTGCAGGAAGCCGCGAACAAGCAGAGCCTTCTCGAGGACCGCATCAAGCAGATCATGTTGGAGCGCGAATCGGTTACCTCAAGACTGGCCGCGGAGAAGAATCAGGAAACCATGCGTGCGGAAGGACTGGCCCAGACCGTTGCCGAGACCGAGCGGGAGCGTGACGAGCAGCTGGCGAAGAACCGGTACCTGTCCGCAAGAATTAACGGCCTTTTGGAGCAATATGCAGTAAAATCGCCCGGACGCGATATGTCCGAGCGCGAGGAGTTTTTGGAACTCGAAAAAGAACGGGAAGCATTCGAGCGGTTCTATGAAAAGAACTGGAAGAGCGCCCGGAAGAAGATCCGCAAGCGGATTCTGTGGGGAAGGAAGTGACAGGCGTGAAGGAGAAGAAAAAAAGAAAATTTTCCTATGTGAAACTGATGATCGCCGTCGGCGTACTGTCCCTTGTGAGCATCATTATGATCATCATCGGGATTTCCGCCGGAGATCACGAGAACCTCTCGGATCTGTTCGGCAACCGTACGCTGGTACGTTCGGAAACCGTATATCTGACTTTGCTGCTGGCACTTTTGCTGCCGGTTGCGCTTTGCCTTCTGACGGTTTTCATCGCAAAGGAAAAGGTCGGCTTTATCCTGTTCCGTGACAAGGATGAGGAGGAAGAGGAAGGGGTCCGTTTCCGTTCGCTCCGTACGATTGACGAGGATATGAAGGAGTACGAGGCACCCGAGTATCAGGCCATCCCGAATCTCAGTTATATCGTTCGCGACTTCCGCAATTATGCGGCCCGCAACCTCGGCCTTTATTACGAGGAGGACGATATCCGTAAATTCGTGGCCGGATTTGCCGTATCGCACCTGATGATCATGCAGGGTCTGTCCGGTACCGGTAAGACGTCTTTGGCGACCGCGTTCGGCGAATACCTGAACAACCGCTCGACGGTTATTTCCGTTCAGCCGATGTGGCGTGAGCGTGCCGATGTCATCGGTTACTTTAATGAATTCACGAAGCGGTTCAGCGAGAGCCCGCTTCTTAAGAAGCTGTACGAAGCCCGTTATACGGACGAGATTTACATTATCGTTTTGGACGAGGTGAACATCGCCCGCGTGGAGTATTATTTTGCGGATTTCCTTTCGCTGATGGAACTGAGCGCGGACAACCGTTTCCTCGAAATGACCTCGGATACCTGGGAGAAGGATCCGGAGCTGTTCGTACAGGGCCGTTTCCGTATTCCGGAAAATGTGTGGTTCATCGGCACCGCGAACAACGACGACTCCACATTTGCCGTATCCGATAAGGTTTACGACCGTGCGATGGTCATGAATCTGGATAAGAAGGCAGCTACGTTCATTGCGCCGGACAGCAACGGAATCAAGATGTCCTATACGGCGTTTAAGGCACTTGCGGAAGGCGCCGAGAGAGCATTCCCGATGTCCGATGACGCAAGACGCAAGGTGGAGAGCATTGACCGTTTCCTGATGGAGACTTATCACATCACTTACGGTAACCGTATCCGTAACCAGATGGAGAAATACATTTCCGTTTATATCGGCTGCGGCGGAACGGAGCAGGAGGCACTGGACGATTTCCTTTCGAAGAAGGTTCTTCGGAAGCTGGAAAGCCAGAATCCGACCGTGATTGCCAAGGCATGTGCCGCATTGACGGAGCAGCTGGATGAATTGTTCGGCGAGGGCAATATGCCGCTTTGCACGGATTACCTCCGGTTCATGCGTCAAATGGCATCCTGATCATGTGGGGAGAGCGGTCCGGAAACGGACCATACCGGTGCCGCGGCAGGCAGGTACCGGTACAAATAAACGGCCTGCAGTAAGGATAAAAGAATGCAGAAGAAGCGTATACCGATTTATCTGTTTGGTTCCGTTTGCATTGCGCTGATCGTCGCGCTGAGTATCATGGCGCTGATCATCTCGACCGGAAGTTTTCAGATGCGTAAGATCAAACTGGTCATTACCACGGGAAGCGATACGAAAGAGTATGACGGAACTCCTTTAAAATGCAATGAGTGGGCGCTCGTCAAGGGCGAAGTCATGAAAGAGCATACCCTGAAGGTTACGGTCCGCGGAGAACGGACGGCCTTCGGCAAGAGCGACAATGTCGCCGACGTTGTGGTTCTTGATAAAAGCGGACTGGAAGTAACGAAACAGTATGATATTGAAGTGCAGGCCGGAGAGCTTGAGATCACGAGGCGGACGCTTACGGTCACGAGTGATTCCTATTCGGCAATCTATACCGGCGAGCCGATTTCCGATATGCATGCCAAAGTTACGGAAGGAAGACTTCGTCTCGGGGATCATTTCGAGCCGGAAGGGTTCGGCGAGTATGTGGATCCGGGACGTTACGAAAACACCTTTGTTCCGGTAATCCGGAATGACAAAGGCGAGGATGTGACATCCAACTACGAGCTTACGGTGGAATACGGCAAGATCATAGTCCGGAACGGAACGCTGACGTTGGCATCCGGCTCCAAGGAAAAGGAATACGACGGCGAGGAGCTGTCCTATGATTACTGCTATATTGAGGAAGGTTCGCTGCATGCCGGAGACTCGATCGAAATGCATGCGTTCGGTTCGATCACCGGTACCGGAAAGCGTATCAACAGCATTGAAGCCAAGATTACGAATTCCGACGGCGAAGATGTCACCGAGCTCTATGACATCAACTTTAATCCGGGACTTCTGGTCATTACGCCCAGACATCTCGTAATTCGTACCCATGACGTAACCCGCCAGCAGGGTGTGGCCAATGTCGTAAAGGACGACTGGGAGATCATCAGCGGCACGCTTGCCCGCGGAGAGACGATCACCGTCCGCACGATGCAGCAGACCGTTCACGAGCCGGGTGAACGCGAGAATACCGTTGTATCGATTACCATCAATCCGGCGAACAGTGGGGAGAATGTTTCCAGTTACTATCAGATTTCGTATTATTACGGGAAAGCAATTATTCATTGGTGATGAATTATGTATGAGAGTTACGAAGAGAAGATAAAAAAATATGCCGCCCTGTTACGAACGGCAATTATCGCACTGGCCTGCGTGGTCATTCTGATCGTGCTTGCACTGGGTTATATATTCGGCGTCGGCGTAAAGTTCGGGGACCTGAAATGTTACACGACGGTATACGGTTCCGAACCGGAGGTTTCCCTTTCCGCCAGTGTCCCGACGGTATTTGAATACCGCCGTGTCGGAGAAAAAGATGCGAAGTTCTCCGCAAACAAACCGACCCGCGCCGGCAAATACGAGGTGCGCGCATATACGGTTTCCCTGATCGGGATCAAGAAGTTCGCCGGATCGGGAGAGTTCGAAATCCGCCCGGCAGCGCTTAAGGTTTCCGTTCCGTCCAAAGAGGATTATAAGGACGTAAAGGAAATTCTGATCGATCCGAAGGAATGCAAGGTCGAAGGATTAAAATACGGCGACCGTGCCGACGATATTGTGCTTGAGTATTTCTACGCGTCTGCGCAGGAAGGAAAGGCAACGGCTACGTCCGTAAAGCTGACGCATTCGGACGGTACCGATGCGTTGGACTGTTATACGATCAATCTGGGCAGCGGCACGGTTAAGGATGCCCGCAGCATGCTGCTTGTCACACCACGCAGCAAGAAGGTTGTTTACGACGGCGATCCGAACGTCATCGTTACCGAGGAAGAGTATTCGGTAAGCGGCGCGTTCTTCGGAGGACACACGGCACATTTCCGCTGTGAAGGCGTACAGAAGGGCTTCGGCGAATCCCCGAATGTAATCGCGGAGGACTCGAGATTTATTACCGACCAAAAGGGCAACGATGTCACCTATATGTATCTGATCACCTGCGCGGAGGGCAAGCTTGAATTTGCCCGCAGGCAGATTGTGATCAAGTCGGACTCCGACAGCAAAGAATATGACGGAACTCCGCTCACGAAGCATTCCGGCACGGTTACAAAAGGCTCCCTTGCCGACGGCGACTCCTTTACCGCGGTTTATTACGGTTATATTATCGATCCCGGTAAAGTGGAGAATGACTTCGACAAAGTCCGTATTACGAACCGCACGTACGGAGACGTTACGGACTGCTATGAGGTTGAGAAGAAGTTCGGTACGCTCCGGATCACGGTCAACGGTGTACCCGGCGACGTCGGAACGATGTATATCGCGCCCGATGAAGACGGATTCGATATGGACATGAATTCCGAGCCGTTCCAGGATATGATCCCGCTTAAGGGTGACGAGTATAAGGACCTGCCGGCGGTATTCGAATTTTACGGAATCGAATACGGACGCATGTATTTCCGCGAGATGACCTACGGTGTATATACCGGACGCGGCTTCCGTAAAGTGCAGGGAGAGGAAAAGTTCGGAAATTACGGAAACTATATGCTCGGACAGCTTCTTAAGGAAGAGGGTTCGGTTTTGAAACGGTCCTATATCCGGAACAACAAGCTTCTCGGAGGAGTATATCCTTACTTTATGGCAAAGGACCGTGAAGAAGCGAAAGAAGACAGCGGATTCAAATACGATTACAGTTATGAACTATACGCCCTGCCGCTGACGGGCAGCTATCCGGTTCGTCTCAGCGACGAAGAGGAGCGGTATACCGATTTCGTTATGGAGAATTATCTGGATGTTCCGGACGATGTTTACGAGGTGTTAAGAGAACTCGGCAGCAAGGCCGGCATTTCGGAAGACGATGAGTATATTATCGACAACATAGCAAATTATATTTCGAATGCAGCTGCATACGATCTGAGCTTTCCTACATTCCCTGCGGATGAGGATATGGTCGTTTATTTCCTTACAGAGAGTAAGAAAGGAATCTGTCAGCATTTTGCTGCTGCGGCAACAATGATGTATCGTGCCTATGGCATACCGGCAAGATATGTTGTCGGCCTGGCATCTTCGAGCACACCGAGCCGCTGGAACAAGGCATATCCTTCCGACGGCCATGCGTGGGTGGAAGTGTATCTTGCAGGAACCGGCTGGATTCCCGTGGAAGTAACCGGATCACCGGCATTTGACGGATTCGGCGGCGGCGGGGAAGTCGGCACGATTGATATGGTCCTCGACGACCTGGGATTTTCCGGGAAACCTGACATTGATGTGGCATTCAATTATTTTGAAAAAGAATATGACGGAAATCCGGTAGACGGTATTGAAGCCGGCGGAACCTTTATTTCGGGTACTCTGGAGCCGGACGAGGCGGTCGTATTTAACGGCGAGACGATGTCCTGTCCCAAGTATGCCAACGAGTACCAGTTCTACGGCGAAGCCAGAGTTGTCAACTCGGCAGGAGTGGATGTTACCGACAAATACGAAATCTACGTTCAGTCTTATCCGACAATCAATATCAAGCCGAGAAAGATTGAGATTACGACATACGGCATGAAGGGCGCCGAGCAGGACGGACGCGTGGAGAGCAGCGGATGGTATATTTCAAAGGGTATGCTCGCAAGCGGCGACCGGATCGAACTGACACTGGACGCCAGCCAGTATGATGTCGGAAAAACGTCCAATACGCCCCGGTATATTCATGTTTACAATGAAGACAACGAAGACGTTACGGACTGCTATAACATTTCGGTAAAGAGCGGAATGTTGCAGAAAGAATAAAAAATTACGGAGCAGACACACCTTGGAGACGGATGACAGACAATACAGAAAAATGACGGAAACGCCGGTTGCCATGCTTGTCATCCGCCTGGGACTTCCGACGACGCTCAGCATGCTCGTCACAACCGTATACAACCTTGCGGACAACTATTTCGTCGGCAAATTAGACAACCCGAGCGCTTCCGGAGCAATCGGCGTGGTATTCGGACTGATGGCGATTCTGCAGGCATTCGGATTCATGTTCGGGCACGGCGCGGGAAGCATTATCGCAAGATCCCTCGGAAAGAGGGATAACGAGCGGGCGACCAGATTTGCGAGCACGGGGTTCTTCTGGTGCTTTTCGGTCGGTATTTTGCTGGCGGTTCTCGGACTTACGTTTCTTACGCCTCTTATGAGGCTTCTCGGAAGTACCGAAACGATTCTTCCGTATGCGAAGGAGTACACCCGCTACATTTTGCTGGCGGCTCCTTTTCTGACGACAAGCTGTGTTTTAAACAATATCCTTCGCTATGAAGGACGCGCGAGTCTTGCCATGATCGGGTTGATGTCCGGCGGTATTCTGAACATCTTTCTCGACTGGCTGTTTACGCTTCAGCTGGGACTCGGCGTTACCGGTGCGGGTATCGCGACCGCGGTTTCACAGACCATCGGATTTCTGCTTCTTTTGAGCATGTTCTTACGTCATAAGACGCAGAGCCGGATCGCGGCAAAGTATGCGAGCCTGGATCCCGCCGATGTGTATGAGATCTGTGCAACCGGTTTCCCGAGCATGCTCAGGCAGGGACTTTCGAGCATCAGCACGATGGTTTTAAACCGTCTCGCCGGTAATTACAGCGACGCGGCGGTTGCCGCCATGACGATCGTAAACCGCATATCCTTCTGTGCATTTGCCATAGCCCTCGGAATCGGGCAGGGCTTCCAGCCCGTATCGGCATTTAACTACGGTGCGAAACGGTATTCCCGCGTGAAGAAAGCGTTTTTAGTAACGCTGTGTCTGGGAGAAGCATTTCTCATCGTGATGGCTGTTGTCGGCTGGATTTTCTCGAAGGATCTGGTGCGTATATTCCAGAAGAATCCGGAGGTTATCCGGATCGGAACAAAGGCACTTCGGTATTTTGTATGGGCACTGGTGTTCCAGCCGCTTAGCGTATTCGCAAATATGCTGTTCCAGAGCATCGGGTCGAACCGCATCGCTTCGTTTCTTTCGGGACTTCGAAGCGGCGTGATCCTGATACCGGTATTGTGGTTCTCGGAACGGTGGTACGGACTTCTCGGAATCCAGACAGCGCAGCCGGTATCGGACATTATCACATTTGTCATCGCGCTGCCTTTCGTCATCCGGTTTCTTAAGAACCTGCCGCCTGACGGACAGCCGGCACTCGGGTAAAAGGATTCAATCGAAAAAGCGGAAACCGAATGGTTTCTTCTTGATAACGAAATCACTATTCGCTATAATGAATGCGGCAGTGATTTCACACACACAATGAGTTTTTTAGGAGGATTGTTTCATGCAGAAAGTATCTTTGAGTCAGGACCTTAAGAGCAATTCGTATCCCGGAAGAGGAATCGTATTGGGCAAGTCCGCGGACGGACGTTATGCGGTAACCGCATATTTCATTATGGGACGCAGCGTTAACAGCCGCAACCGTGTATTTGTGGAGGACGGTAACGGAATCCGCACACAGGCATTTGATCCTTCGAAACTTTCCGATCCGAGCCTCATTATTTACGCACCTGTTCGCGTACTCGGCAACAAGACGATCGTTACGAACGGTGACCAGACCGATACGATTTATGAGATGATGGACAAGCAGTGCACGTTTGAGCAGGCACTCAGAACGAGAGAATTCGAGCCCGACGCTCCGAACTATACCCCTCGTATCAGCGGCATCATGCATGTGGAGAACGGCGCTTACAATTACGCTCTTTCCATCCTGAAGAGCAACAACGGCGATCCTTCTTCCTGCAACCGTTATACATTTGCCTACACGAATCCGAAGGCAGGAGAGGGACGATTCATCCATACGTACATGGGCGACGGCAACCCGCTTCCGAGCTTCGAGGGCGAGCCTACCCTTGTGGACATCGAAGGCGACATCGATTCCTTTACGGATCTTGTATGGAACAGCCTGAATGAAGAGAATAAGGTATCCCTCTTCGTACGCTTTATCGATATTGAGACCGGCGCATATGAGAGCCGGATCGTAAATAAGAACAAATAATATCCGGAGGAACGAAACATGAACGAACTGGAACTGAAGTACGGCTGTAATCCGAATCAGAAGCCTTCCCGCATTTTCATGGCAAATGGCAAGGACCTGCCGATTGAAGTGCTGAACGGAAAGCCGGGCTACATCAACTTTATGGATGCTTTCAACGGCTGGCAGCTGGTGAAGGAATTGAAGAAGGCGACCGGTCTTCCGGCAGCGACCTCCTTTAAGCATGTTAGCCCCGCAGGCGCAGCAGTAGGTCTTCCTTTGACCGATACGCTTCGCAAGATTTACTGGGTTGACGATCTCGGCGAACTTTCCCCGCTTGCATGCGCTTACGCAAGAGCTAGAGGCGCGGACCGCATGAGCTCCTTCGGCGATTTCATTGCGCTCTCCGATGTGTGTGACGTACCGACCGCCAACATGATCAAGAGAGAAGTTTCCGACGGTATCATCGCTCCCGGATATGAGCCCGAAGCTCTCGAGATTCTGAAGAGCAAGAAGAAGGGCAACTATAACGTTATCAAGATTGATGAGAACTATGTTCCCGAGGCTCTTGAGCGGAAGCAGGTTTACGGCATTACGTTTGAGCAGGGTCGTAACGAGCTGAAGATTGACGACGAGCTGTTTGCGAACATTCCGACCAAGAATAAAGAGCTTCCCGAGCTTGCTAAGATCGACCTGATCATTTCCCTGATCACGCTTAAGTATACGCAGTCCAATTCCGTATGTTACTGCAAGGGCGGACAGGCAATCGGTATCGGCGCAGGACAGCAGTCCCGTATCCATTGTACGCGTCTTGCCGGTTCCAAGGCCGACAACTGGTGGCTTCGTCAGTCTCCCGAAGTTTTGAATCTTCCGTTCCTTGATACGATCGGACGTGCCGACCGCGATAACGCGATCGATCTTTATATCGGCGAGGATTATATGGACGTTCTTGCCGAAGGCAAATGGCAGAACATCTTCAAGACGAAGCCCGAAGTATTTACCGCTGAGAAGAAGCGTGCATGGCTTGACAAGAACACGGATGTAGCACTCGGTTCCGATGCCTTCTTCCCGTTCAGCGATAACATCGAGCGTGCATATAGAAGCGGCGTTAAGTACATCGCAGAGCCCGGCGGATCCGTTCGTGATGACCTTGTTATCGAGGCAGCCGACGACCATAACATGGTGATGGCATTTACCGGAATCAGACTGTTCCACCACTAATGTTCAGAATCTTCAATTATATGTGAACTTGTTGACACCTCATTGTTTTTTGACGTATACTGAAATAGGCATGGGGGATGGTTGGGATTTTTCGCATTAGAAGTATTATAGCAGCGTAACCGCATGTGTTACGCTGCTTTTTTGATGAAAGATGTATATGAAGTATGTGATATTAACGGCTTTGCGGGCTGTTAATATAAATGGAGGAGCCTGATCCATCCGCAAAATGTGCAGGCTCCCCCGAAACCAGCACTCTGATGAAAGAGTACCTAGGGCAAGTATACACTTTTTTATCAGGAGTGACAATATTAAATTTGGAGGCTTGTTATGAAACTAAGAAGGAAGCTTGCTCTGTTACTTTGTGTTGTAAGTGCGATTATCGTTTGCATGGCGGTTGCATTTGCTAAAGCGCCGGATTTGGATCCGAGAACCAGTGATTCTACATTGAATGTCGTGGAAGCTTATTCAAAAAGCACCAGTCTGAGAGGAATCCGCGATGATTCCTGGGCTAAGAAAGTATCTGTAACAGGATATAAAAATTCCGATTATGATCAGTATTGTACAATTTGGGTTGGATTTACTGACGGAGCCTTTTCCAATAAGGACTGGATGATTACGTCACCAGTAAATGCTAGTATAGGAGTTTGCGATACCGCAACGGGAATGTTTATATGCGGATGCATTGTGAACGATAAGGGAAATACAGGCTGGTCGGCATGGAAGACCAATGGCGGCATCTGCAAGAAGATGGAAAAAAAGCATTCGGGTAAAGCGTATTATTATATCGCATTTTCAGATTGATTCGGGTTTTCGTCATGCGCCCTTCTTTAAGGAGGGCGCATGTTTTAAAGGGAGAAAATAATGAAGAAAAAGATATGGATTGTTTGCGGTATTGTTTTGATGGCTCT
>CAMIWE010000030.1 GCA_946402335.1 uncultured Lachnoclostridium sp. | reverse complement strand
GGAAAGCAGTGCCGAAGCCGGTGCCGGAGCAACCGGATGCGCCTTCGGAAGCCATCCGTGAAGCGGGAACATGCCGGCTTTGCAGGCAAGTCCGAGAAGCATTAAAAACAGTACGACCGGAAGTACGTTATAGCCCGTTCCTTCCGCAAGAAAACCGCCCGGAACGTAGCCGAGAAGTCCTCCTGCACGGTCCGCCGTATCGGCGTATTTGCACAAAAAGAAAATTCCGCAAAGTCCTAAAAACGCACCCGCAATCGAGTAGAACAGATAGGTCATGCCGGCCGAAACCGCCTCCTTTGTCTGCTCATGAAGCACAAGCGGGAAGGTCATAAGGGTCATCAATTCGTAGAACAGATAGGTTGTGACCAGGTTGCCCGAAAGGCATACGCCCAGCACCGCGCCAAGTGAAAACAGCGAAAAGATCTGGTAGCGCGTCTCATTGTCCTGATGGTTCATGTAGGCAAATGAGAACCAGGTCGAAAGAAGCCACATGACCGCCGTAACCGCGGCGAAAAGCCCCGCCATTCCGTCCGTACGGAAATAGATCGGGAAGTTCTCCGAAATAAGCGGGAAAAGCGTAAGCGAACAGTCTCCCTGCAAAATGACGGCAAGGACGGAAAGCCCCGCGGCCAGTGCAAAGCAGAAGGTGCACGTACGGACGGAACGTTTCGAAAAACGCTTCCGAAAGATTGTCAGATAGCATCCGCCGGCAATCGGAATCAGAACCGGCAGCAATAAAATCCATTCCATAGGTCACCCTCCTTTCAGGAAAACTGTTCGAGACCTCTCGTGATCCAGTCAACAATCGGGTTGCTCAGGATACCGAGAGTCAAAACAAGCAGAATAAATACCGCCATGGACAGACGGTAAAGCGTCCCTGCGCGGAACGAACGGTCCTCATACTGTTCGTTCATCTCCGGCGTGTAAACGCTGATCGTCATGCGGATAAAGTACATTGCGTTCAGAATCGTACTGATCGCGAGCGCCACAAGGGTGATGATCTCCTTTGCGCGGATTCCCTCAAGCGCCGCCGATGCGAAATAAACTTTGGAAGTAAAGCCCGCAAAAAGCGGAATGCCGACCATCGAAAGGGAGCCGACGATAAATCCGGCGCCTGCCGAACGGTTTCGCATGCCGGACCCTCGCAGGTCGCGGTAGTTCATGCTGTCGCCCGATACTTCGGCAAGCCCGTTTGCGGAAACAAACAGCATGGATTTGGCCGAAGCATGCGCCAGAATGTGGAATGCCGAAGCCACAAGCCCCGCTTCCACCCCGAGGCCGAAGCCCATGTAAATGTAACCGATCTGGGCGATGGATGAATACGCGATCATGCGCCCCATATCCGTCTGCTGGATCGCGTCGATCGAGCCGATCAGCATCGCAGCGATACCGAATACGAACATTACATCGTCCGCGCCCGTCTTCTTCATAACGTCAAAGCCGATGACGCGGCACATGAACTTCATCAAAAAGAAGATATAACCTTTCGAAACAAGCGAAGAAAGGATCGCGCTCGACGAACAGGTGGAATAAGTGTACGCATCCGGCAGCCAGGCATGAAACGGGAACAGCGCGGATTTGATCGCGATACCGACCGAGAACAGTCCCACCGCAACGATCAAAGGCTCGGTATAGGTCTTCAGTTCAACAATTAAGAGCACCGATTCATGGATGTTGCTCATCAACAGATGCCCGGTGATTCCGTACAGGATGGCGATCGAAATGACAACGAGACCGGAACCAAGCAGCGACATGATCATGTATTTGGTCGCGGCAAGGATATTTCGCCCCCATCCGCGGATCATGATCAGTCCGCAGGCAGCAATCGTATTGATCTCGACGAACACATAGCCCGTGAACATATCGTTCGTATAAATGAGCGACAGGAGTGACGCTAACAGAAGGTTGATCATGATGAAGAACAGGTTCATCTTCTCTTCCGGCACGTCTTTTTTCAGATATTTCATTCCGCCGGTCAGCGAAAGCAGCATGATCAGGCAGAAGAACGTTGCCATCAAAGCTTCCAGAATGCCGACACGGATCTCGTTACCAAACGGCGCCGGGAAGCGTCCCATCTTGTAAATGAACGGCTCATCCAGCTCGATCACATACCAGAGCGTAAGGCTTGAAAGGACTCCGCATACGGAAACGACGGTAAGGCTTACGAATCGCGCGACTTTTCCGGAAAGCACGGACGAAACCGGTCCGGAAACAATCGCAAGCATAATGCAGATAAACGGAAAATTACGAAAGAAGTCCATCACTCATGCTCCTTTCGTACCATCGTCGTGATCTCATCGAGATCAAGCGTGTGATACCGTTCATAAAGCTTTACGGTAAGTCCGAGCATCAGCGCGGAAACACTGACGGATACGACGATACCGGTTAGCACCAGGCCGCTCGGAAGCGGATTGATGTACTTCGTTGCATCTACGGCACCCTCCGTAGGAATCGGCGCGAGCCGGCCCTCAATGTAGCCGAGGGATGCGAGGAACAGGTACACCGCGGTATCCATGATATTCAGTCCGATGATCTTTTTGATCATGTTCCGCTGCAGAAGCAGGTTTCCGAACCCGATGCCGAACAGGATCATTGCACCGACACTGATATAATTGTCCCAAAGTTCGGCGAACATCAGATGCCTCCCTTCCGGAACAGCGAGTAAAAGGCATACATCGTGCATGCCACCTCCGCTCCTACTAAGATGTTGATCGGAAGGATCAGACCGGAACTGATGATATTACCGAGTTTCCCAAGAGGCACGACGGAATCGATGTCATTGGCCCCGGTAAACAGGTAATAAATGATCAGCATGCTGTATAAAACAAGCGATCCGACTTTAATGATGTCATAAATCTTCTCGTCGAAGAAACGCGCCGTGGCGGAAAATCCGAAGGCTGCCGAGTGCAGGATCAGGCCCGCGCCGATCACCGCGCCGCCGGAGAAACCGCCGCCCGGGGAAAGGTGTCCGTTCACAAGCACATAAAAGCCGAACAGGAAGATCATCGGTACAAGCACCCGCGCAATGGTACGTAAGATCACGTCGCCGCCGACGGGCTCTCCGGCTGCCTCCTCCGGCTTATCCTTTTTCTTTATTTTGAGAAGGATCATAACGGCGATGGTCGCAATAAACAGTACATGCGTCTCGCCGAAGGTATCAAAACCACGGTACTGGAGGATCAGACCGGTAACGACGTTGACCGTGCCGGTTTCCTCTCCCGCTTTCTCAAGGTACCGCTCCGTCACTTCGTTGTTCATCGGCGAATCGGAAGCACCGAAACGCGGCATAAACGTAACGTTATAGATCAAAAGGGCACTGATCGCGATGCACAAAAGCACCGCCATAACCGAATAGAGTCTTCGAAACCAGCGGAGTCCGGACATTTCCGCATAGCGCTTTGCATCGGACATCGGATCCTCAAGCGGCGGAACAAGATAATGCTCGGTCGCTTTCTCGTCCTCTTCCTTCTCGATATCAATCTGCTTTCGGAAATCAGACATGTAATTCTTTTCGGGAAGCTCGTCCTCTCCCATGATATAGCGGAGGAAACGGGCACGGAACGAATTCTCGTAATTATTTCGTATCCGGCTCATGCGGTTCCTCCTTTCCGTCACCCGAACCGATCGCGTTAATCTTTCGAAGGGTGGCAAAAAACAGTACGGATGTAACGCCGGCGCCTACCGCTGCCTCGGTAATGGCAAGGTCAGGTGCCTGCAGGAATATCCAGATAATGGACATAATAAGGCTGTATGACATGAAAATAACGATGGAGACAAGCAGATTTTTCGTCCATCCCGCACAGATAGCGCAGACGATCAGAAACAGTACCAAAAGCAGTACGATCGGCTTTGTCATTCTTCCTTACCGTCCTTTCCTTCGTCCGTATCGGACGCACAATTCTCCTGAAACTTCGAAGAGGTCGCAACCTCAAACCCGGCCAGCAGATGGCTGGATACCGGTCCGGCACACCACAACAGGATAATGATGAGCCCGAGCTTTAACGATTCAAACCGGATTCCCGTGGCAAAGATCAGTCCGCACAGGATCAGCATAATTCCGAGGGTATCCGCCATGGCCGCCGCATGCATACGGTTTAAGGCATAGCGGAACTTAAAGAGACCGAATGCGGCAATCGCCGTAACGGCCAGCCCGCATATGATCAAAACGGCAACAATCCCGAAGAGAATCCATCCGCTCATGACTTCTCTCCTTTCCGCCGTGTGCGTTCCAGGTATACGCCCAGATAGATTCTCGTAAGAATCACAACGGCAAGAAACGAGATCATCGCATAGATGATCGCCACATCGAGAAGGTATCCCTGCGCAAGCTTTACCGCAAGGATGCAGATGATCATGATCGTCAGCGTGCCGAGCATATTTACGGCAACGATGCGGTCCACAATCTCCGGGCCCTTTACGGCGCGAACAAGCACCGCCAGCATAATGACGGCAAGAAACAGGATGGCCCCGTTATATAACAGATTGTAAGCTTCCGAAAGGCTCATTCCCGCTCCTCCAGTTCCCGGATCATTTCGACAAATACGGAGGAATCGATTCCCTCCGCGAATTCCTTATCAAGCGCATGCACGACATAGTCGTCTCCGTCAAGCTCCACCGTGATTGTTCCGGGGGTCAGCGTGATGGAATTGGCCAGTAACACCTTATGCGCATCTTTGCGAAGCGGCTTCTTGAAATGCACAAGCGTCGGTTCGGGCTCGAGTTTTGAGGACATGATAAGCCGGATTACCGCAAAATTGGCCTTGATGATCTCTACAAGCAGTACGCCGATGTACTTTAAAAGCCACGGAAAATGCATGACCGTCTTCCATTCTTTCTTCGGCGTATACTTCATGATCAGGCAGAAAAAAAGATAAACGGGGATAGCCAGAACGAGCCCTGTTATGAGCACTTCCCGGTCCAATCTCCCGTTTAAAATCACCCACATGACCAAAAATAAAATGAACATGCCGTGCCTTCTTTCCGCATATGCAAAAATCAGAGTAAAATATAGCACATTTTCCGTAAAAAGTCAAAAAAACTGTCGACCGGAAACTCCGGCCGACAGTCCGTAAACAAATCTTTTATTTCTTGAGGTTGAACTTCTCAAGATTCTCTTCGCCGATCAGGATAACATTCCATTCATCCTCATCTTCTTCCTGGAAGAACAGATAGTAATCCACATACTTCTCGGAATCCTCATCGCCCTTGAAGCAGGAGTTATTCGTTACGAGATAAGCTGCCTCAAATTCGATGGACTTGTCGAATACATCATCGAAGCATTCCGCCAGATCATCAAGGTCGCTGATCTTCTTGACGGATACGATTTCCTCGGAAACCTTAAGGTCATCGCCGAGTCCGGCAATACCGTTGTCCTTGTCACCGTACAGATACTTTACGAAAGCGTCGGCGCTGGTCTCGCCGTATACGCTCCATACGAACTTCTGTGCGTAGGTCGGGATGCACTCAGCATAAGCGTCGCCGTCGGTATCGATGATGGCCTGGTCCATGTTCTTAACGATCTTGGTGAATTCCTTCTGCTGCTTTTCGGAAAGAGGCAGATCGTTTCCTTTATTCAATACGTTCATAAAGGAAAGTGCTTCCGGAACATCATCTGCTAAGAAGTTTACCCAAGCGAACAGGCCGCCTGCTGCAAGAAGCAGAACAAGCAAAATGATGATAATGATCAACGGAGCTTTGGATTTTTTCTTCTTCGTCTCCTGCGGCTGCTGATACATCATCTGCTGATATACGGGCTGCTGCTGATATACGGGCTGCTGATAAACCGGCTGCTGCGGCTGCTGGAACGCCTGCTGCTGGAATGCAGGCTGCTGCGGCTGCTGCGGGAATACCGGCTGCTGCGGCTGCTGATAAACAGGCTGCTGAAATACGGGCTGCTGTATGTTCTCCTGAACGGGTGCTGCTTCCGCAACGGGAGCGGCTGCTTCTACGACAGGAGCGGCTGCCTCAACAACGGGTGCTGCTGCCTCCTGAACCGTTTCCTGTGCTGCTTCCGCAACATTCTGAACTGCATTCTGGGCTGCCGTTTCCGCTGTCTGGGTTACTTCTGCGATTGTCTGGGCTGCTGCCTCTGCGATCTTCTCACCGCAGTTAGGGCAGAATTTAACGCCATCGGGTATCTGGTTTCCACATTTCGCACAAAACATGACTTCCACTCTCCTTTTTCTGATTTCCTATAAAGGTCTGAATCTATTATATACCATTCAGCTTCGCATTTCAATAATCGGAGAACCATTTCCGTTAATATAATCTGCGGTAATGGTAACGGTTCCGATATAGGAGTCTTTCGGAATTTCATACATGATATCGAGCATGAATTCCTCTAAGATCGAACGCAGGGCTCTTGCCCCGGTTTCCTTGGCGATCGCCTTTTCCGCGATCAGATCGAGTGCGTCGTCCGTAAACTTAAGCTGCACCTCATCCATCGCGAACAGTTTCTGGTATTGCTTGATGATCGCGTTCTTCGGCTCGGTAAGGATTCGCTTCATGGCCTCGCGGTCCAGTCCGCGCAGGGCGTAAATGATCGGCAGACGGCCGATAAACTCGGGTACCATGCCGAACTCCCTGAGATCTTCCATCGTCGCCTTCGACAAAATGTCGCGGTCCTCGTCGAATTCGTCCTTCAGATAGGAATTGAAGCCCATGGTGAAGGATTTCGTGAGTCTTGTTTTGATGATCTCGTCCAGCCCCGGGAACGCCCCGCCGCAGATGAACAGGATGTTTCGCGTGTTCACCATGGTGGTCGGTACCATTCCGTTTTTGCTGGAAGCGCCGACCGGTACTTCGACGTCGGCTCCCTCAAGCAGCTTCAAAAGGCCCTGCTGAACGCTTTCGCCGCTGACGTCGCGGCTCGTCGTATTCTTCTTCTTGGCAATCTTGTCTATTTCATCGATAAATACGATGCCGTGCTCCGCGCGTTCCACATCGTTGTCGGCGTTGGCAAGAAGCTTTGAAAGCACGCTCTCCACGTCATCGCCGATATACCCGGCCTCGGTAAGGCTCGTCGCATCCGTAATGGCAAGCGGAACGTTCAAAAGACGTGCCAGCGTCTGCACAAGATACGTCTTGCCGCAGCCGGTCGGTCCGAGCATCAGCATGTTGGACTTTTCAATCACGACGTCGTCCTTAAATGCCTCTTCGTCCTGTCTTCTGACCCGCTTATAGTGGTTGTATACGGCCACGCTGATGACTTTCTTCGCGTGGTCCTGGCCGATGACATATTCATCGAGTCTTGCCTTGATCTCATGAGGGGAAGGGAGCTTCGCGATATCCATCACGTCCCCGGCCATCGCATCGTCCTGCGCTGCCTCCGCCTCTTTCTTCTTCGGTTTCAGCTTGGTCGGGTTCGGATTCTGTCCGCCCGGCACAATAATCTTTAAGTTGCCCATCAGATGGTTCGGATCGCCCGTGTCTATCGTGGATGACATCAGATCAAACGATTTCTGCAGGCAGTTTTCACACAGATTCAGGTTCGGCGGCAGATGAAACAGCTTGCCGCAGACGCTTTCCGGTCTGTGGCACATCGCGCAGATATTTTCGTATCCGTCTCTGCCGTCTTTATTGTTTTGTTCGTCCATATTACTCCGTTCCGGTTAATACCGCGGTACGCGTTTCCTCAATACGCATTCTTGTTGATAAATCCGGTAAATACCGTCCAGAATGCAATCCGGATATCAAGGAACAGCGTCCAGTTTTCAATATAATACAAGTCGTAATCGATTCTCCGGCTGACCGATGTGTCCCCCCGAAGCCCGTGAACCTGGGCCCATCCCGTAATGCCGGGGCGTACCTGATGCTTGATCATGTAGCGCGGGATTTCCTCTTTGAATTTCTCCACGAAATACGGGCGCTCCGGACGCGGTCCGATCAGGCTCATATCGCCCCGGATCACATTCCAAAGCTGCGGCAGTTCGTCCAGGCTTGTCTTGCGGATCAGCTTGCCGATCTTCGTGACACGCGCATTGTCCTCCGAAGACCACTCAATCTCGTCCTCGCCGTCCTTTGCCTCTTTCATGGAGCAGAATTTATACATGCGGAAGGTCTTATTGTGAAGACCCACGCGTTCCTGCGAATAAATCACCTTTCCTTTGGTCGTGATGCGGATCAGCAGTGCGATGATCCCCATCGGAATGGCGAATATGATCAGTCCGAACACGCCGAAGATGATGTCGAGAATCCGTTTCAGCACACGGTTGCCCCAGTTGGAAAGCGGGACGTTACGGATGTTGATGACGGGAAGCCCGAAGAAGTCCTCCATCACCGGAACCGTCGGAATGATATGGTTGTAATCCGGCACGAATTTCGTGTGGGAGCCTGATTTCTCACAGATGCCGGCTACCCGGCGGAGCTTGTAGTAATCGTTGATCGGAAGCGCGATAATGATCTCTTCGTAGGAATTGTTCTCAAGAATCGATTCCAGATTGCTGATCGTGCCGATAACGGAAATGCCGCGGTAGGCAAATCCCACTTCCTTCGTGTCCGAGATGATGCCGTGAATATAATACCCCCACTGCGGGTTGGCTTTGATGCGGTCGATGTACCCTCTCGCCGCCGCACTGTACCCCACAATTACGATATGCCTGAGGTTCTTGCCGTTCTGCCGGAGTTTCTTGAGGATTGCGTAAAATACGAAGCGGAAGCAAACCTCGAAAACCAGCACCGTAATGAAGAACAGAGCAAGGAATGCACGGGAAATGTCGCCCTCGTTAAATACGAGCAGCAAAAACGAGAAGAACAGCATGCCGAGGAAGTTCGCCTCGAACAGGTTCCAGTACTCAAGCTTCCGGTTTCTCTTGGCGGCGTAAAGACCGCAATAG
The DNA here is from genome assembly GCA_946402335.1 of uncultured Lachnoclostridium sp. Lineage (GTDB taxonomy): Bacteria > Bacillota > Clostridia > Lachnospirales > Lachnospiraceae > ISDg. The sequence goes on along the minus strand of CAMIWE010000030.1, from coordinate 17,372 downwards.
GAATAAATGACCAGATAGCCGGGAACGACGAAAATGAGATATTTCAAATATCCCTCAATGCCGTAAAACCGAACTCCTTCCTGCAACGCCATAAACCCGACGTCGCGAAACACCTTAAACCGCAGATAGTAAGACAAAACATATGCGAGAACAAGGGTCAGGCCGTCGGCCAGGAAGCTGATCGTACTCAGTTTTTTCTGACTGGTGTTTAGCATAGCGTCCGCTGTACTCCCCGAAACATCCTTTCACGTGAAAACATCGCATGGGTATACATGATAATTATACCCTATTTCGAAATTGAATTCAAGACGGAATGCACCCGTCTCCGTTCATGGAAGGTGCCTGCCTCTTCGCGCAGGGCGGATACGCTCCTGCGCCCCCGAAAAGCCGGTCCAGAACCGCCTCCGGAACACGCCCGAACCCGCGGAAATGTTCAATTCTTCATGTTTACTTCACAATATCATCACATTCGGAAAGTATCTTATTAGAAGAAAAAGAAATCCGCCGGGCGTATTTGCCCGTCGTAACGGCGGAAAGCAGGCGCGCAGGCGCTTGCAGTTTCTTCGGAGGCTAGTCATGAAATGGTATAAGAAAATCGGACTCGGCATCCTCTTGGTTGCCATCGCGGTCGGAACCTGCGTACTCGTCTACCGGGCACCCGCGATTATAAAAGACGTTCGCTCTTCCCTGTCCGGGAACGGCACGGCCGCTACTCCCACGCCGGTTGCCGGCAAGGTACGCGTAACGGCCAAAAAGATGCGCGAGGACCTTAATAAAAACACCCTGGTCCGCTACACGGATGAGGCAAGCGTCGTGCTTCTCGATGAGATTGACATCGAAAGCATCGCGGAGGCGGTATTGCCGTCGATCGTAACGGTTGACTGCAAGGTTACCCAGACGGATATATTCGGACGGATCTACGAAGGACCCTCTTCCGGAACCGGCATCTATATCGAAAGCAAGGAAGGCTTCCTCTATCTCGTTACCAACCACCACGTTGTAGAAGGCGCGAAGAATGTGGTCATCACATTTGCCGACGGCGAATCCTACACCTGTACGGTTAAGAACTCCGATGCGGCTTACGATCTCGCGATCCTTACGCTGAAGGAGAACGTTCTGAAGGACTCCACCCTCGAGACCATCAAGCCCGCAACCCTTGCGGAAAGCAAGGAAGTACAGGTCGGCGAAATGGCAATTGCCGTAGGTAACGCCCTCGGGTTCGGTTCCTCGGTAACCGTAGGTTATATCGGAGCAACCGACCACCGCTACTCTTCCAACTCCGTCAGCATCAGCCTGATCCAGACCGATGCGGCGATCAATCCCGGTAACAGCGGCGGCGCCCTCGTGAACATCGAAGGCGAAGTGATCGGCATCAATTCCTCCAAGCTGACGGCAACCGATATCGAAGGCATGGGATTTGCCATTCCGATGAGCGTTGCGGTACCGATCATCCGGGACCTCGAGCAGAAAGAACGCGTCCGTGAGAACGAGCAGGGCTTCTTAGGTGTTTACATTGCCGCGATTTCCGACGACGAGATCAACAATCTCGGATGGCCGGCCGGCATTTTCATAAAAGAAATCATTGAAGGCGGTGCTGCCGCGGAATCCGACCTGAAAGTCGGCGATATCATCACCGAAGTCAACGGTGTTCCGGTTGCCACAACCGAGCAGCTGCAGTCCCGCATTACCTCCTATCGTTTCGGTACCGTCATCACCCTGACGATTGAACGTATGGAGGACGGTGTCTACAAGCCTCACCAGATTGAAGTCACCCTTAAAGAACGCACTTCCGACTGATTATATCGTTTGAATCACAACCTTCCAAACCGAAAAGGAGACGTCATGCGTCTCCTTTTTGATTGCTCTTTATTCTGTTTTTACCGGGCGGATACTCTTTCCGCGGATTCCCGCGACGCTTCCTACAGTTCCTTCTCGCAAAGCGACAAAGCGGACGCAATAACCTTGTCCATGTCGTAGTATTTGTACTCGCCGAGACGGCCGCCGAAGATCACGCCCTCCTCACGGTCCGCAAGCTCACGGTACCGTGCAAACAACGCCGCATTCTTCTCGTCGTTGATCGGATAATACGGTTCCTCGCCAAGATGCCATTCGGCCGGATATTCCCTTGAAATAACAGTCTGTTCGGTCTTAAGTCCCGGGTAGAAATGCTTATGCTCAATGATTCTCGTATACGGAATCTCGCGCTCCGTATAGTTGACAACCGCATTGCCCTGGTAGTTGTCCGTGTCAAGCGTTTCCTGCTCGAAGCGGACCATACGGTATTCGAGGTTTCCGTAGCAATAGCCGAAGTACTCGTCAAGCGCGCCGGTGAATATCACCTTTTTCGCAAGGGCGCGGTATTCGTCGCGGTTCTTTAAATAATCCACGCTGGTCCGGACTTCGATTCCTTTCAGGATGTTCGCCACCATGTCGGTGTAGCCCTTCTCGGGAATGCCCTGGAAACGGTCGTTAAAGTAGTTGTTATCGTACGTAAAACGCACCGGAAGCCGCTTGATGATGAATGCGGGAAGATCCTTGCAGTCTCTTCCCCACTGCTTCTCGGTATAGCCCTTTACAAGCTTTTCGTAGATGTCCTTACCGACAAGGGAAACTGCCTGTTCCTCCAGGTTCTTCGGATTCTCGACTCTGGCCTCTTTCTTAGCGGCCTCAATCTTCTCCTTTGCCTCCTGCGGCGTGCGGATGTTCCACATTTTCGAGAACGTATTCATATTAAACGGCAGGTTATAAAGCTCGTCCTTATACACCGCAACCGGCGAATTCACAAAGTTATTGAACTCGGCGAACCGGTTCACGTAATCCCAGATTTTACGGTCCGACGTATGGAAAATGTGTGCGCCGTACGTATGCACCGGAATGCCTGCAACATCCTCGCAGTAGGCATTGCCCGCGATATGGTTCCTGCGGTCGATTACAAGGCAGGAATACCCTTTATCCGTGGCTTCTCTGGCAAATACGGCACCGAACAGGCCGGCACCTACGATCAAATAATCATACATAACAGTTCTCCTACCTTCCGTCCTGTTCGCTCTCCGTTAAAAGCAGTGCTTCCGCAACACGAAGATCGTTCGGTCCGGTGATCTTTATATTCTTTTCGGAACCCGGGATGATCATCGAACGGATTCCCTTTCCGGCAAACAGCCCGCATAAATCGGTTGATGCGCTGCGCTCCTCAAACGTCATGGCTGCAAGTACGTCCCTAAGGTCTCCGAGGCGCGCCGTCTGGGGTGTCTGCGCCCGGAAATACCGGCTCCGGTCCGGAACCTTTGTAACTTCACTCTGTCCGCCGCAATAAAGCAGTGTGTCGGTCGTCGGAATCGCAACCGTGCTGACTCTCGCCGTTTCCATCGAACGAACGCTTTCCAAAATCATCTGCTCCGTCACAAACGGGCGGACTGCATCATGGGTTACGAAGATATCCTCAGGTGCCGCACCAAAATTTGAAAATGCAGCCTCGCAAAGGTTTCGAAGCGTTTCGTTTCGGTTCTCTCCGCCTGCCGTAACGATGACGGGCTTCTTCGTATGAAGCCTTTCGCACTGTTCCGACACAATCTGCCCGGTTTCCTTAAGATATTCCGAAGGGGCTCCGATCAGGATCTTTTCAATCTCCGGCGAAGCAAGAAACACGCTTAACGTCCGGCCGAGGATGGTCTCCCCGCCGAGCTTAAGGAACTGCTTCGGGACGGCGCTTTTCATGCGTGTGCCGGATCCGCCGGCAACAATTGCCGCTATGACCATTACACGCCTTCCTTTCCCGCCTGCTCCATGCTGATAAGCCGGTTAACCGCACAGAATACGGCGCGGATGGATGCTCTTGTGATGTTCGAACTGATGCCTACGCCAAATGTGCTGTCGCCCGTCTCGCGGTTCGTCATCGACACATAGGCCGCAGCCTGCGCTTCGGAACCGGTCGTCAGGGCATGCTCGGTATAGTCAAGCAGCTTGATCTGAAAGCCGAGGAAATCCTGCAGGCCTTTCTTTACGGCATCGATAGGACCGTTTCCTTCGCATTCTCTTGTATAGGTCTTTCCGTTATATTCAAACTTAAGCAAGGCATGCGTAACCTGGGTTTCGTCGTCCGAACGGTCATCCACATTACATCTTAAGAAATGTAACGGTGACTTGCGCCGCAGGTATTCCCCGCGAAACACTTCGAGCATCTCCTCGGGCGTAACCTCTCCGCCCTTCTGCTCCGCAAACAACTGCACGGCATGAGCGAATTCCCGGTGCATTTCCTTCGGCAGTTTGAAGCCGTGCTCCCGCTCCATGACAAATGCCACGCCTCCTTTGCCGGACTGGCTGTTGATCCGAACGATTGGCTCGTAGAAACGCCCGATGTCGGTCGGGTCAATCAAAAGGTAAGGCACAAGCCAGCGATTTCCGCCGCGTTCGCGCATCGCCTGGAAGCCCTTTCGTACCGCGTCCTGGTGTCCGCCCGAGAAAGCGGTAAATGCCAGGTCGCCGGCATACGGATGGCGCGGCGAGATCGGCATTTTTACAAGGCGCTGATATGCTTCCGAAATGGCATGAATGTTCTCGAGGTTCAGCCCCGGATCGATTCCCTGCGCGTAAAGGTTATAAGCTATCGTTAAAAGATCGGCGTTACCGGTACGCTCTCCGTTTCCGAACAGCGTTCCCTCCACCCGGTCCGCACCGGCAAGAAGCGCCAGCTCGGAGGCGGCAATGCCGGTCCCGCGGTCATTGTGCGTATGTACGCTCAGTTCCACGAATTCACGGTATTTCATGTGTTTTGCGACCCATTCCACCTGGTCCGCGTACACATTGGGCGTATTCAGTTCCATTGTTTCGGGAAGATTGATGATGGCTTTCCGCTCCGGTCCCGGCTGCCATACGTCCAAAACGGCTTCAATGACGCGCACCGCGTATTCCGGTTCCGTACCGCTGAAGCTTTCCGGCGAATATTCAAAGATAATATTGCCGTCAAACCGCTCTGCACATTCCTTTACGATTTTCGCTGCATTTACGGCGATCTGCAGAATCTGCTCGCGGTCCATGTGAAATACGACATCCCGCTGCAATACGGATGTCGGATTATAGATATGCATGATTACGTTCTTAAGGCCCTTTGCCGCCTCGAAGCTTGTGCGGATCTGCTCCTCGCTGCACTGCATCAGCAGCTGGATCCGGCAGTCGTCCGGCACATTTTCCTCCTCCGCGAGGCGCCTTACGAACTCATATTCAATGGAGGATGCTGCGGGAAATCCCACTTCGATGTCCCTAAATCCGATTTCCAACAGAAGCCGGAACAGTTCGGTCTTCTCCTCCACGTTCATCGGCTCGATCAAAGCCTGGTTTCCGTCCCTTAAATCCACGCTGCACCATTTCGGAGCGCATAAGGCAACTTTCCCGGGCCACTCGCGCCCGGGAAAATCTAAAACCGGATTTCTCTCATACCGATCAAAATTCTTCATAACATCCTCTTCTTATTCGATGCCGAACTTGTTGTTTACGGCTTCGATAATCTCTCGTAATGTCTCTTCTTCGCCCTCGCCGTCGCATACGATCGTAATGCTCTCGCCGCATTTGACCTGCGCGCTCAGGATGCCGAGGACGCTCTTGGCATTGACATCATATTCCCGCACCTTGAGATACACTCTGCAGGGCCTGGTAAGCGCAATCCGGCTCATCTCTCCTGCCGGTTTGATATGAAGTCCTTTCACATTCGTTACTTTAACGGTTTCCTGTACCATGGGCATCTCCTTTCCGGGCATCTACTGTTCCGCTATGGTCAGCGACGCCTCGCTATCGGTAGTAATAACATCTTTGCTCTTGATCGTCGTGTTGGCACTGCTGATGTTCAACTTGATCGGGAACGTCTGCGTGCCGGCCTTCGTTACGTTACGAAGGTCTACATAAGGATTCAGATCCGAAGCCGAGCGAATGGCCGCCAGGTCGGATTCCAGTCCGCGGATAACCATCGTGATCGTGGTTTCCCCGCTCTCTCCCTGATGCAGTACAAAGCCGTTCGGCATTGTGGACGTATCCAGCTCGTCCAAGGAAAATGTGATTTCCTTCGTTTCAAACTTCTCGACCGTAACGTTTACGGATACGCTGCTGTGTTCCGATTTCAGGTAAACGCCTTCCGGCAGATACTTCTTGATCTCGAAGTCTTTCGCAATCGGCTTTAACGACTTCAGAAGCGGGTCTTCCGACTCGAAGCTGATCTTGATTTCATTGACCGTGCGGAGCATTCCGGGCGAAGCCGCAATCCGTACCTCAACAGGACTGAAGATCGGGTCGCCGTAGATTCCGTATCCTTCCGCAACCGGCGTATCTCTTGTATCAATCACGATCGGAACATCCTTTGTGGGAAGCAGTTCCCACTCGACCTGGACGATCTTCTGGTACGTATCCAGCGAGGAATCATCCATCTCGTTGCCGTCCTTGTCGTACGGCACAAGCGATACATAGGTCGATGTTCCGGATGTTCTTGAGAAGTCCACTTTGCCGGACAGAACGCTGATCTTGTCAACGACTTCCTCCGGTCCCGTGATCTCAAGAAGGTTCGAACTGATGCTGGTCCACAATACGTACTTGTCATCGGGCACATTTTCCGCCGTCGGCATCTGTACATTGACCAGTTTGGTCTTACTGTTCACGAGCCTTACCTGCATTACGGTCAGTGACTGGCTCATAATCTCAACGTTCTTGCGGACCGAATCGGTACGGGCTTCCACCTTGATTGGGATGGCATTTACACCGAAATCATTGAAGTCCGCATAGGCAACGAAATCCGACGCCGTAAGGTCCTCAAGGGACGAGCGGCTTCCGGAAACCTTAATGGAAACCGGTCCCTCCGTCAGGATGTCAATGGAAAGGAACTTATTCTCTTCCTTGTTGTTGAAGTCGTCCTTGTGCCGGTATTCGAGGGTGATTCCGTCAATCTGTTTCGTCATTACCGGGTCCGCCATGCCCATGATCACGATCCAGATCATGAAGGCAAGCGCAAAGGCGAGAAGCTTCATTCCGATATTTCTGCTGAACACGGCATAAAGCTTCTTTCCGAAAGACACAAGCTTTGTCCGGAACGACGGGCTGAACAGCGCTTTATGCTTTTCTTCGGCTTTATGCTTTTTTGTCATGGTTCTTCCATTCCTTTCTGAATCGCAGGCGGTTCGTCGGTGACGGCTTATCCTGGAATTCCAGTAGTTTGTTGGAAAGGAACTCTTCGTCCACGCCGCGGATCAGCTGGCCCTTCTGGGCGATGGACACTTTTCCGTTCTCTTCGGAAACAATGATCACAAGGGCATCCGTGATCTCACTGAGCCCGACACCCGCACGGTGTCTCGTTCCGAGATCCTTCGAAAGCCGCATGTTGTCGGAAACGGGCAGGATGCAGGTTGCTGCAACCGCGCGGTTACCGCGTATGATGACCGCACCGTCGTGGAGCGGCGTATTTTTCTCAAAAATGTTGATCAGAAGGGCTGCCGAAACAACCGAATCGGTACGGATACCGCTCCGTTCGTAATCTTCAAGGCTTACCACGCCCTCGATACAGATCAGGGCGCCGGTCTTCACCTTTGCCATCTCGAAAATACCGGAAACGATCTCGCTTCTGGTCTCGTCCGAGTAGCGCTCATGTGCGCTCGAAGCATCTCCGAATACGCGGAACAGACGTCTCGAACCGAGCTGCTCCAAAGCTCTTCGAAGCTCCGGCTGGAAGATAACGAACAACGCAATAATACCGACGTTAATCGTATTCACGAACAGCCATAAAATAGCGTTAAAATGAAGGATAGACGCGACAATCCATACAACTACGAGAACGATCAGGCCTTTTACCAGGTACCATGCTCTCGTACGCAGAATCCATTTCATCAGGTGATAGATGACAAATGCGATGATCAGGATCTCTACAAGGTCAAGCGGGTGAATCCGCGGGATCTGCAACTGACCGAAATGCTTCGACAGGAACCCTGCAACATTATCCCATACGTTTGAGAGAAATGCCGTAAGTTTACTCCACACGGTGAATGCCCTCCTTTACTCGTAGTCGTCGTCCTCTCTGGGTGCATCCGCATCTGCTTCCGCGATGCTTTCCGCCTCCTCATCCTCGGGGAACAGAACCTCGCCGCCATCGGCATTCTCTTCCTCGGGATAGATATCTTCTTTCTCACCCGGCCGTTTCTTCTTTCCGGGGAGCAGGTTTTTCATTTTGTCAGCAAGGGAATGGAAAGCTTCCCCTACTGCTGCAACCGCTTCTGCGCGCGATTTCGGTTCCCTGCCGGCAGCCTCGTCTGCTTCTTTGCGCTGTCTCGGTCCCTTGATAACAACCTCGTCCTCTTCGTCCGTGTCGTCCCAGGTTTCCTTTCTCGGTGCCACATCGCGTCTTAAGCGCTTTGCAAGGCCCGGTGTAAGCGGCTTGGCGTACGGACGGTTGGTGTTGCCCGAAAGCATGGATTCCATCGCCTCGATGGCCTCTGCTTCGTCCTCGTCCTCCGTAAGTACCTCTTCCTTCTGCGGCTTCGGCTTCTTCACGGTGCGCTTCGGGGATTCCGGGGTAATCTTCGGAATCGCGGTCACATAGTAATAATACCGTTCGTCTTCAAACTGGACGCGTTCCGCTCCCGCGTAATCGAGCGTCCTCCAGAAGAACATACAGACATATGCGATGAGCATGCACTCTACGCTGCGCACTGCCATCGGTACAAACTCGATCTCGATACCGGCAAGCAGCGAGCCGATCATGAATGCAAGGATCATAACGGCGGTGCCTACCAGAAGACTGATCTCGAAGGAGTAATCCATACGGATCAGACGGATCAGATAAATCACGATGATGGTCGCGGCAAATACGAAGATCATCATGTACATCGGCGGATTGTTCAAAAGGTCGTCCAGGATGTCGATGTAAATCTGCAGAGCCTGGTCTTTCAAGGCTTTCAGCTGGTCGATGGTCACGATGTTGTTCGTAACCGCCTTAATCATGTAGAAGGCCACTATGCCGCATGCTGCGGGAACAACCGAAAGCACGGAACCGAACATTCCGAGGAACAGCGGAATCGCATAAGGATATCCGAGGGATATCAAAAGCGGTGTCGCAAGTACCACGATGCCTTCCTTCGGAGTAAAGCGGAGGAAGAACAGGTACAGGATCAAAAATACCAGCATAACCGTGGCGGCGATCAGTACCGACGCCGTCAGCAGCTGTAAGAACACATACATTACTGCCAGAAGCACCATCAGAGACGGCGGAAGGAATGCTCCCACAAGGGAAAACGCGATCACGACGCCGATTCCGGAAAGCTTTTCGTTATAGCCGATGATCCCTGCCGTTCTCTTCAAAGCAAAGAACATCAATACGAATTTCACGGCGCTGTTCGCGATAAAATCATATTTCTGATACAGTTCCGTGAGTTTCGCACGAATACCCAGAATAATTGTCATGACTGCATCTCCTCCCGATTCTCTTCCTCGAGTTCTCTCGCAATGTCCTCTTCTTCGGCACATTTTCGGATTCTTCCGAGCATTTTGTAATACCGCCCGAGCCTTTTATGCGACTTCAGATGCAGGTAACTGTAGCGCCCTACGGCAAATACGATATAGCCGGCAAGCAGCAGAATGTAATACGCAAGGATACGCTTGCCGTACGCCGGATAATTCAGGTTCAGCGCGTTGGCAATCAGGTATTCCAGATTGTACACGATGATCATGCCGAGGATGATCGCATACCCGAAGGTAATGCCGAGAATCGTCTTCACGACTTCGAGCCGGATGTAGTCCGAACGGAAGAACTTGGCAATCTTCAGGTCTTCGGCGCCCTCGTGCTTCTGATAGATCGCGCACTGCGTCATCAGGCGTACTTTTTTCGAATGGATCATCGAAAATTCCCCTCCAAACAATAGTTCATTTCATTTTACCACATATTCCGCCCAAAGAAAAGCGATAATGTAGCGCTTTTTCGCTTTGGGAAGCCCTTGGAAGGCCATATTTTTTAAGATCAGGCCTATTTTTCAAATTTCCAGCTGTTAAAGCAGTATCCCTTGCCTGCAAACAGGAAGTATACGTCATGCACGCCGCTCACGCCTTCAAGCGCTACGGTCTGCTTTCCGGCTGCTGCGGGAAGGATGGCAACGTCCGTTCCGCCGTTTAAGTTGTCAAGGCGTACGCAAACCGCGCCTTCGCCGCCCTCTTCCATGGTGAAGTCCGCCGTAAACGCCTTCGCGCCGTCCGCAAAATCCACCTTCGAAACAAGGATCCAGTCACCGTCGTCGATGCCGGTAACGGTCATCGTGCCGGAGCCGTACTGCTTCGTAACAGCGTCGGCAGCTGCGGTGCTGATACCGCCCATGGTTGCCATCGTAGCGCCCGGAACTTCGGTATACGGATTGAAATTCTTAAGCTGTGCAACGCCGGTCTTCGTTCCTTTTCCCATCGGGATGGAGCCGTCGGCCTTGACCGTCAGTTCGTCAATGTGCGTGCAACGGTATCCGCCGCCCGTCTTAAGCGGGGCGTCAAGAATCTGCGAATGGTAGGTAATATAATATGTGCCGTTAAATTCGAAAATGCAATGGTGGTTGTTTCCGCCCGGTCCGAAATAGTCGCCGGGGTTCTTAAGGATCGCACCCTGATACGTGAACGGGCCCATCGGGCTGTCGCTCGTCATGTAACAGATCTGGCCGTTTGCAAGGTTATACTTCTTCGCGTTCGGATGACCGTCTACGTTAAAGTTGCTGCAATAGGTGTAATAGTAGGTGTTACCGATGCGGTTGATGCCGGAATCCTCAAACAAAAACGGAGGATCAATGGCAACCGGATCGCCGTCTAAGGAAATCATGTCATCGCCGAGCTTTACGACACGTGCGGTGTGCGGATGCTCGATCTGGTCTTCGGTCGGGGGATATCCCGGAACGCCGCCGCCCACATACAGATATGCACAGCCGTCGTTGTCAACAAGCACTGCCGGATCGAAAAGCCAGGTAACGTTCGCGCAGTTCGGCGTATTGCGGCTTACAAGCGCCTTGCCGATCGGATCGGTGAACGGTCCCACGGGGCTGTCCGCGCTCAGAACGCCGATGCCGTTTCCGCTGTTGGCGAAATACAGGAAGAACTTCATCTTTCCGTTCACTTCCTTGCAGGCTGCTGCAGGAGCCCAGGAGTTTCCGCCCCATTTGGCGGCACCGTTTGCGCCGGCAGCAAGTACCGAACCGTGGTCAGTCCAGTTTACAAGGTCGTCCGAGGAAATGACGTTGATGGTGTTGATCTTCTGGTATGAGTTGGCCTTCACAGATCCGTCGGGATTGGTCTCGATAACGTCTCCGGTCATGTAAATATATACTCTTCCGTCATATACAAGCGCATACGGATCCGCGCCGAGACGCTGCGTCATCAGCGGGTTGTGAAACAATCCGGCCTTCAGTGTCTCCGCGGGTTTCATTGCGGCAAATGTGTCCTTCCGGTTCTTCTCCGCTGCGGCGGTGATGTCCTGCGTAACGGTATTGCTCATAGTGTTCTCCTCCTTTTTTGCGCGCTCACAGCCGCCAAGGCAAAGCGCGGCACACGCTCCTAACATAATTATACTACACATTCCTTTAATTTTCATCCGAAAACCTCTTCTTTTTACGCAAAAAACACACTTTTTATGCAAGTTTTATACAAGCAGGCTCCAGGTGCTGCAGTCCATGACCTGCGTAACGAAGCTTTCATAGAATTCCGGCTCGTGGCAGACCATCAGAATCGTGCCGTTATACTCGCTCAAGGCGCGTTTCAGTTCCTCTTTTGCTTCCACATCAAGGTGGTTGGTGGGCTCGTCGAGAATCAGCAGGTTGCTTGCCCGGTTCAGAAGCTTGCAAAGACGGAGTTTCGACTGCTCTCCACCCGAAAGAACCTGTACACGGCTCTCGATCTGTTCGGTGGTGAGACCGCATTTGGCCAAAGCCGAACGGACCTCATAGTTTGTGTAGCCCGGATACTCGTCCCAGAGGGCTTCCATGCAGGTCTTTCCGAAGTCCTTATCGGTCTCCTGCTCGAAATAGCCGATAGCCAGGTAATCGCCCAGGGTAACGGTTCCGCCAAGCGTCGGGATCATGCCGAGAATGCTCTTAAGAAGCGTCGTCTTACCGATACCGTTCGCACCGCGAAGCACCAGCTTCTCTCCGCGCTCCACCTTCATCGTGACCGGTCTCGAGAGCGGCGTTTTGTACCCGATCACAAGGTCCTTCGTCTCGATCACGACACGCGAAGGAACACGGGCTTCCTTAAAGCGGAACTCCGGCTTCGGCTTCTCCTTTGCCAGCTCGATCACGTCCATCTTCTCGAGCTTCTTCTGACGGGACATGGCCATATTTCGCGTTGCGACTCTGGACTTGTTGCGGGCAACGAAATCCTTCAGTTCCTTAATCTCCTGCTGCTGGCGGTTGTAGGCGGCTTCGATCTGTCCGCGGCGCATCTCGTACACCTCGGTGAATTTCTCGTAATTGCCTGCATAACGGGTCAGCTGGGTGTCCTGCACATGATAGATCACGTTCACGACGCTGTTCATAAACGCCACGTCGTGGGACACGAGAATAAAGGCATTGTCATAGTTCTGCAAATACCCGGTAAGCCAGTCGATATGCTGCTTATCGAGGTAGTTGGTAGGCTCATCTAAAAGTAGTACGTCCGGGCGTTCCAGTAACAGTTTTGCAAGCAAAACCTTGGTCCGCTGGCCGCCGGACAGCGCGCTTACGTCCTTGTCAAGTCCGAGCTGGTCCAGTTCAAACGCGTGGGCGATCTCGTCAATCTTCGGGTCGATGTTGTAGAAATCATGCTGCTCAAGCATTTCCTGCAAAACGCCCATCTCCTCGAGCAGGCTTTCCATCGTCGCGTCGTCCGCGTCCGCCATGCGTTCGCAGATTTCGTTCATCTCCCGCTCCTTTTCATACAGTCCGGCAAATGCGCTTGCCAGTACGTCACGGATCGTCATGCCGGGCTTTAATTCCGTATGCTGGTCAAGATAGCCTGCATGCGTATGCTTTGCCCACGTGATCGTGCCCTCATCCGGCATCAGATGGCCGGTAATAATGCTCATAAAGGTACTTTTCCCTTCGCCGTTGGCGCCTACCAGCCCGACGTGCTCTCCCGCCAGCAGACGGAAGGTCACGTTACGGAATATGGCGCGGTCACCGAAGCCGTGGGATAAATTGTCAACCGATAAAATGCTCATTTCCAAAGAAGCGGGGTCAAAGGCCCCGCTTCATAAACTCCTTCTATAATCTGTGAATAAAAATACCGCTTCTGAGTTTCGGCTCAAACCAGGTCGACTTCGGAGGCATCAGAAGTCCTGCGTCCGCAACGTCGAACAACTCGGTAATCTGCGTCGGATACATGGAAAATGCCACCTTCATATCCGAATTGGCCCTGCGCTCCAGTTCCTTAAGACCACGGATTCCGCCGATGAAATCGATGCGCTTGTCCACTCTCGGGTCGCCGATTCCGAGAACCGGTCCTAAAAGATAATCCTGCAGCAGGGATACGTCAAGGGAAGCCACCGGATCGGTGATCGCAAGCATCTTTTCGCCGGCGCTTAACTCGTACCAGGTGCCGTCAAGATACATGCCGAAGGTGCCCTTTTTCTTCGGTGCGTAAGGCTCGCTTCCGATCTTCTTAACCTTGAAATCCTTCTCAATCGCAGCCAGGAATTCCTTTTCGCTTAAGCCGTTCAGGTCCTTAACGACACGGTTGTACGGAAGGATCATCAGCTGGTCTTCCGGGAACAGAACGGACAGGAAGAAATTGAACTCCTCGTTGCCGGTATAGGACGGATTGGCCTCGCGGCGCTTAAAGCCGACCTTTACGGCGCTGGCGGCGCGGTGATGGCCGTCGGCAATATAGATCTGTCCGATTCCGGCAAATGCCTCGCGGATTGCCTTTACGTCCGAAGCATCCGCAATGCGCCATACGTTGTGCGTAATACCGTCATCTGCGGTAAATGCATACAATGCTTCGTTCTTCATCGTCTTTGCGACAATGCCGCTGATCACGTCGTTCTTACGGTATGCAAGGAAGATCGGGCCGGTCTGCGCGTTACAGGTATCCACGTGACGGATACGGTCCTGTTCCTTCTCTTCTCTTGTATTTTCATGCTTCTTGATAACCCCGTTTTTATAGTCGTCAATCGAAGCGCAGGCAACGATACCGATCTGCGAACGGCCGTCCATGATCAGTTCGTAAACATAGTAGCACTCCTGCTCATCGGTAAGGTAGGTGCCGTCGGCGATTCTTGCGTCCAGCAGTTCCTTTGCCTTCTTGTATACGATCGGGTCATAGGTGTCCACATCATCCGGCAGATTGCTCTCCGCGCGGTCAATGTTGAGGAACGAAAGCGGATCCTTAAGGGCCGCCTCCTTGGCCTCCTTACGGTTATATACGTCATAGGGAAGCGCAGCGACTCTGCTTGCAAGCTCCGCCTTAGGTCTGACACAGACAAACGGTTTTACAGTTGCCATGATACTTGATACTCCTTTATATTTGTTGTTCCGCATCCCATTGATGCTTTTTGGTTGAATACCATACTGCGGCCAGACAGACTGCCGCAAGAATTGCCATGATCAAAGAGCCTTTCAGGCTTCGTTCCGCTTCGCTGCCTGCCTTGCTCGTAAGTCCGAGGGTAATCCGAATGATCGCATACCCTACCGACACATAGAAAACGCCTGCAAGCACGCCGGCATAACGGCCTCTTGAGAAACCGTTGTACACAATGGTGACCGCGAAGAATACAAGCGCGATTGCCGTAACCGCAACCAGGACGAATTCGAGGATAATGACGGCGTTCTTTCCGGACAGGCTGTAATTCTCTCCGAAGGTTTTTGCAAAAAGCTCGTCCATAGCCTCCTTTTCCTCATCAAAGCTGTGGTAGGTCCAGAAGACAAGCCCTGCCATCACAAGGGCATACAGCATTTCCGTGATAAACAGAAGTCCCGCGTACAGCGTCGTCTTGCATCCGATCACGCCGAGGAGCGACTTTCCCTGGTTTTTGCGCATCTTCCAGATGCCCTGGTTCCGCATGTCTGCCATGAAAGCCGTGCCGGCCATGGAGATCATGATTACGCCAACCAGCACCATGATGATCGCATAAAGGCCGATCAGCGTCGAAACAAGCGCGGAGTTGTGGAACAGAATGCCGCCGATCCAGATCAGCGCGAGGCAGATCAGAGTCAGCACGACCATGCAAAGGCTCGGCAGATACTGCTTTCGGTCATCCAGTATGATATCCTTCATTCTTTCACCAATTCCTTGTTCAATAGTTTGTCTAAACGGAACACTTGGGTGTGGTTGCCCACACCCAAGAATTGCATTCTTATTGCAGTGTTTGTTTACAGCTCAACCAGTTCTTTCTTGGCAAGCTTATCCTTCTTGAGGAAACGGAGGTCGCGGCCGAAACGAACCTGGATAATATCCGGGTCGGTATTCTCAATAACAACACCTTCGCCATACAATGTGTGAACGAGACGGTCCTGCGGACGAAGCGCATTCAGCTTGATCTTCAGACGCTCCTCGCTGGACTGGTCGTCGGATTCGAAATAGGAATCCATTACCGGGGACTCATCCAGAATGCTTGCAGCGGTACCGGCAGCGGCAATTGCCTTCTCGGAAGGCTCCTCAAGGTTGCCCTTCAGACGCTCAAAGTACTCGATGTCGTCATCGGTGAAATCCAGATTGTCTTCGGTTACGGACTTGGCCGCACTCTTCTTTTTGTTTCCGTTATCGCGGAAGTCGTCTACTACCTTAACGTCATCATCGGTGAAATCGTCTTCTTCGTAGATGTCTTCCTTCTTCTTCGGCGTGCTGAGCTTCAGATCATCCTCATCCACGTCGTCGTCAAATTCATCGTTAATGGCCTCTTCGGTGCGTGCGGCAGGAGCGCCCGTACGGCTTCCCGACTTTCCGCTTGCACGGCCGATATTCATGCTGGAGTAATACTTCTTCTTAGCCTCGTTGAAGTCGTCCTCGTCCTCTCCGTCAAGACGCTCCATAGCGGGACGGCGCTTCGAGTAGCGCTCCATCTCCTCTTCGAGCTTCTTGTCCTGATGTCTCTGCCAGATCATGTATGCGATAAATCCGAGCACGATGACAAGGGCAATGATGCCGACGATGAACAGAGGTCCGTTATCCTTCGACTTTTCCGAAATTTCCTTAACGTTCTTAGGGGACTCCGCCTCGGTGGGAGTATTCTCCACAACCGGAGTAGGATCATCCGCTCCGCTCGTGATCGTAGGGATCAAAGTCGGGGTCGGAGGCACCGGAGTAGGCGTAGGCGTAAAGATAATCTGCGTGTTATCTCTTTCGATACGGCCGACATAAACATAACCTTCGATTTCCTCGCCCTGGAACTCTCCCTTGATGTGATACCATACGTCAAGGTCGATATCCTTGGTCTCACCCCAAATGGTAACTTCGGTTCCCTTTGCAAGCTTAACAACGGTCTTGCCGTCGGAAAGCTTCAATTCCGGATATACTTTCGTACCGGGGCCCTGACGAACCGTGGCATCCTTGGTAATCTTACCCTTATAATAACCGTTCAGGTACTGTTCCTTGTTTACGTAGTCCTGGATCGGCGTCGGGGTCGGCGTCGGATTTGCATCGGCGGCAAATGCCTTCGCGCCGAGGACAAATACGATCATGACTACAAAAAGTGCTGAGACAGCTCTCATCAGATAATTGAACGAACGCTTACTCACATTCATCTTCTAAAACCTCCTAATCGGTGTGCCGCCGGGCGGCACTGCTTATCCGTATGCCGGCACTCACATCTTGTCCGGCGCTTCAAAGGCAAGCATCGAAATGCAATCATTTAAGATATTCAGTGTGATTCTGCAAAGAACGATCCATTCGGCTTTCTTCTTCTCATCGGGCTCGGTGAGAATCTTGTTCGCATGATAGAAGCCGTTGAAACGGTCCGCCAGATCGAAAATATACTGGCAGATCTTCATCGGTGCCAGCTCGGCAACGGCTTTTTCAAAGCTGTCGGCGAACCGTGCGATGCTTAAGAGCAGCTCGCGCTCTTCCGCACCAAACGGACGGTCGGAGGCTTCCTTCGCTTCCGGTACGTCCCCGATCTTCGCGAGAATCGATTTGATACGAACCATCGTATACAGAATATACGGTCCGGTATTGCCCTCAAACGAGGTAAACCGTTCAATATCGAAAATGTAATCCTTCGTGGACTGGTTCGAAAGATCACCGTATTTCAGTGCCGCAAGTCCGATCTGGGTTGCGATCTTATCGCGCTCCTCTTCGGGCATATCGCGGTCGGCCATCTTCGTGCGGACCTCATCCACAATCTGTCCCACAAGAGTCTGAAGCCGCATTACGCCGCCGTCCCTTGTCTTGAACGGCTTGCCGTCCTTGCCGGT
>CAMIWE010000029.1 GCA_946402335.1 uncultured Lachnoclostridium sp. | reverse complement strand
ACGAGGTGCAGGATCTCGTTGAGGAGTACCTCGACGGAAAGACTCCCGACCCGGCATTTGCCACCGGCGCGGACATCGGCTGTACGGTTGATTATTATACCGGCCGTAACCGCTACATCGGATATCTTACCAATGTTGCAACCAAGTCTTTTGAGAACCGCAAAGTTGCCCTGGACTGCGCAAACGGCAGTTCCTGGATGATCGCACGGTCTGTTTTCGACGCGCTCGGAGCAAAAACCTATGTGATCAACAACGAGCCGGACGGAATCAACGTTAACGAGAAATGCGGCTCCACGCATATCGAAGGCCTTTGCGAATACGTTAAGGAGAAGAGCGTGGACGTCGGATTCGCATTTGACGGCGATGCCGACCGCTGCCTTGCGGTAGACGAGAACGGCAACGTTGTGGACGGCGACCAGATCATGTATATCTGCGCGAAATATTTAAAGAAGATCGGCCAGCTGCCGAGCAATACCGTCGTTACGACGATCATGTCAAACTTCGGTCTTTACAAGGCACTCGACCGCATCGGCATCGATTACGAGAAGACGAAGGTCGGCGACCGTTATGTTTATGAGAACATGAAGGAGAAGGACCACGTGATCGGCGGCGAAAACTCCGGACACGTTATATTCCGGAAGTATGCACGGACCGGTGACGGCATCCTGACCGCCATCATGGTAATGATGGTTCTGATCGATACCAACATGCCGCTTTCCGCACTGGCATCCGAGGTTCCGTTGTATCCGCAGGTTCTTAAGAACGTGGAAGTAGACGACAAGCAGGGCACGATGAACGATCCTGCCGTTACGCTTCAGGTTGACGCCTGCACGGCGGAGCTCGGCGACAACGGCCGCGTGCTGCTTCGCGCAAGCGGTACCGAGGAAGTGCTTCGTGTTATGTCCGAGGCGGGAACGCTTGAGGAATGCAATACGGAAGTCGATAAGATCATTGAAGCGATCCGTAAATCCGGCCACCTTTTGAAGGTACGCTGAGCAATCCGGAAAAGGGTACGAAAAGTACCCGGAAAGAGGAAATATGGGCAGTATTCAGATGAAAGTAACAGAGCTTTATGAGCCCGGCCATACCCTTGCATGGCCCTGGCTTTCGCAGGTAACGTATCCGTGGGAGATTCTTCCGAAGATCAAGGAGATCATTCTTACCGTCGGCGCTTCGCTTGATCCCGAAAAGTACGATCATCCCGAGGAAGGCGTATGGATCGCTAAGAGCGCGAAGGTATTTCCTTCCGCTTATATCGGTTCCCCTTGCATTATCGGTGAGAATACCGAAGTAAGACACGGCGCATTTATCCGCGGAAGCGCTCTGGTCGGTGACGGCTGTGTTGTCGGCAACTCCGTAGAGCTTAAGAATGTGATTATTTCGGACGGCGTACAGGTTCCGCATTACAATTATGTGGGCGATTCCGTTCTCGGATACAAATCCCACATGGGCGCCGGCTCCTTAACCTCCAACGTAAAGAGCGACAAGACGCTCGTTATCGTGAAATCCGTTGAAAGCAATATAGAAACGGGTCTTAAGAAATTCGGCGCGATGCTCGGCGACTTCGTGGAAGTCGGCTGCAACAGCGTATTGAATCCCGGCACGGTAATCGGCAGCCACTCGAACGTTTATCCGACCTCTTCCGTACGCGGAGTCATTCCTTCGTACAGCATCTTTAAGAGCGGAAAAGGCGTGGAAGTCGTAGCAAAAGAGCAGTAAACATTAAAGAGAGCAGGAGCCTTCGGGTTTCCTGCTTCTTTTATGCCCGGATTGCAACCCACACGGTCAGAACGGGGGCAAATCCGGGCACTTTTTCGGGTGCGGGGAGCGGTTACACTTGAAGCATTGCCGAAATGGTGGTATAATGATATTTGTCGGAGTTTACGTAATTTGATACTAAGTTTTAGGAGATTACAGTTAACATGATTGAGAAGAAAAGGAAAGGACGTAAGCGGGTCGGCAAAGCCGGACGGATTACCGGAATTGCATTCCTGTCCCTGCAGGTACTTGCCGTTGCCGCCGTCTTTTACGAGTTGATAAAATTCCCGATTCTGCCGAAGCGGATCATGATCGAGCTTGGCATCATCTTTGCCATCGGTCTCGGCGTATCCGTATATGCGCTTTTGATCCGTAAGACCAGAAACAGCGTTATTTTCGGCTGCATATGGGCGGGACTTTGGATTATCGGATGCGTGGTGGGACTTCTCTACCTTCGTCCCATGGTGAAAACCGTGAAGAACGTGACCGGTCAGGAGGCGACCGAAACGATTCATATCAGCGGGGTAGCGGTTCTGGTACGCGCGAACGACCCTGCCGAAAAGATCCCGGATACGAACGGATACAAATACGGCGTTCAGAAGGCGGAGGAGTATGCAAACTCGGTTGCCGCATATGAATATATCGCTAATACCAATAAGCTGAGCCTTACGCTTACGGAGTACGAATATTACGGAGGTCTCGGAAAAGGTCTCTTAAGCGGAGAGGTCGATGCGATCATCGCCGATGTGGCCTATGTACCGATGCTTGAGGAATTTGTGGAAGGCTTTGCCGGAAACTATAAGATTCTCGGGGAACTTGCCTTTGACAAGGAAATCCCCCGTTCCACCGCCGTACCGACGGAGATTCCGAACGGAAACGGAGAAGGACCGGGTCAGGGCGGCCAGAACAATCCTACGGACAGTCCTTCCCCGAGCGGAGAGCCGCAGCATCCGACGCAGGAGCCCGTAACTCCTCCGGAAGATAACCCGACACCTACCGTTACGCCTACCATTACGCCGACGCCCACCCCGAAAGGACCGACGCCGACGCCTACCCCGACCCCGCTTCCCATGCCGGAGCGGAGCTCCAAGGATATTACGGAGGAATACTTCACGGTTTACATCAGCGGTATTGACTGCTACGGGGCTATCAGCGCGAGAAGCCGGAGCGATGTGAACATTGTCATGACCGTGAACCCGAAGACGAAGAAGATTCTTCTCGTTACAATCCCGCGTGATGCTTATGTCATCATCCCGGGAATCAGCGGAAACAGCTACGATAAGCTTACCCATGCCGGTGTTTACGGCGTAAGGGCATCCATGAATACGCTGCAGAACGTTTACGGCATTAAGCTCGATTATTACATCCGTGTAAACTTCTCAAGCGTGGAGCGATTTGTGGACCTGCTCGGAGGAGTGGATGTTTATTCGGCTTACTCGTTCAGTGCCGGCGGAACCGGATTCAATGCCGGCGTAAACCACTTAAACGGAAAGCGCGCTTTGATCTTCTCGCGTGAGCGTCATGCATTTGCCGCAGGAGACCATCAGCGCGGCAAGAACCAGATGGAAGTGATCAAGGGCATCATCGCAAAGATTCAGACGCCCGCGATCTTGAACAATTTCAGCGGAATCATGGAAACGATTTCGGGAAATGTACAGACCAGCATTACTACGGAGCAACTGCTTGCCCTTGTCAGAATGCAGCTGGATACCGGCGCCGAGTGGAGCGTGGAAACCTACGCGGTATCCACCACCGGCGGATACGAATACTGTTATACCTATAAGGGCGAGAAGCTTTACGTAGGATATATTAACTGGAATACTGCCCGCGAAGCCGCCAACAAGATGAGGGCGGTCATGCAGGGGAATTAATCCGGTATGAAGGAGGTGAACCGGGTGCCGCAGGCCATAACCGATTTTTATAAAGATTATCTGGCCAGAATCAATGAGATTGATATGGAAGAGCAGCGCCTGCTTTCCTCTAACGATAAGCAGCAGTGGACCGAGCACCTGGTCCGGAAATCGAATCTGATCCGGAATTCCCACTCCTTTGTGGAGAAGAGCATCAATGAGATGATCCGTCCTTATGTGACCGGCGAACGGGAAACCGGGGATGACGAGGCGGCAGCCCTTCGGGACGGCGCCATGCTGTACTACGACAAAGCCCTCTTTGACGAGGTGATGGAGTCGTCGGTTCTTAAGATGCTGATCGAACGCTATGCAAAGCAGGGAGACGGCTTCTCGGAACGCATGTGCCGCTATGCATTTGCCAACAATGCCTATATATCCGTGGACGGCCCTTTCAGCGAACGTTCTCTTGCGGAAGCGCGACAGGTCATGGAGAAACTGGCCGACATCCGTAAGATTCGTGAGGAACAGCCCAATGACGCCATGTTCCTGCATGAAGTCAATTCCATCATTGAAACCGGATTCAGTCTGTTCGACCGGGAATGCAAGATGCTTGAGCCCGATACGGAGAAGATCGTTAAGCAGTTTAACATCCTTGCCGGGCTTGAAAAGTATAAGGATATTCTTCCGGAGGAATACTACCAGAAGTATACGGAATACCTGCATGACAGTCTCGGCCTTCATGTCGTGCTGATGCAGGCACTGCACTGGGACAAGGTTCCGCTGAAAAGGAAGAAGTCCCTGTCTGCCCTGTTAAGCCGGGAACTCGTTCATCAGACTTCGCTGACGCCGGGAAGACGGAATCCGAAACTCTTTATGGCAAGTGTCGTATATGCATTCCATTCCGGAACCATGAAGGCGGATGACTGCTTCAATCTGTTATATCCGTTTTTGAAGTCGTTAAAGCGGAAGGTGAATTTTGCTTCCGGTTCGTGGTATGACTACCGCGGCGTAACCAGGTTCTTCGCGATCAATCTGATGACACGGCCGCTTTTGCAGATGATAGTAGCAAGCGATCTTACCGAGAATCAGAAGAAGCAGCGTATTGCGGCAATTCTTTACGAGGTGAAGAGCTACATCGAAACCATTCCGAGGGAATGCGCAGGCCGGGAAAACATGGACTACTGCCTGTTCCATCTGCTGTATGATGTCATTGAATTTGTCGATGACGAAGCAATGGCAATCGAGTGTATTGACACGCTGATGATGAACCGCCAGCTTGCGACACTGATCCATTCGATTATGGCAGCCAAGCTGACGCAGGCAATCCTGGATCCTTTGATGGATGAACGGCCGGAACTCTTTTACGAGATGCTCGACGTACACACACCGGAGGAAGTACACGCGAAGAAGGAAGACTTAGCGCTGTTTATGTACAATGCCGCACGCGTGCACGACATCGGAAAGATACGCATTGCGACGATCATCAATACACAGATCCGTTCGATTTCCGCTGCGGAGTTCGAATTGATCAAAATGCATTCGCAATGGAGTTATGACATTGTGATGCGCAATAAAAAACTGGCTCCGTACGGTGACATTGTTTTAGGACATCATAAGAGCTATGACGGCAAATCCGGCTATCCGGCGGATTATGACAACCACAAGACCAAATACCGTCTGTTAACGGACATCCTGACGATCTGTGATTCCATGGATGCCGCTACCGATGTGTACGGACGGAATTATTTGAAAGACAAGAACTTCGATAAGGTATTTGCCGAATTTGAGGAACTGAAGGGAACCCGTTACAATCCCGAGATCATCGATTTTATCCGGGACAACAAGGCTCTTTACAAGTCCCTTCAGCAGATTACATCGAAAGAAGCAAGAGAAGATTTTTATTTCCACATTTACCGGAAATACCGGTAGAAGAGGACCGTATTGCAAAGTCCTCTTAAGGGAGAAAGGAGAAGTATTATGGGCAGACATGGCGGATACGGCGGAACAAGAGGTGGCGACGGCGGTGAAGGCGGGAAGATCTCGTTCGCGGTTGCGGCGCTGATTGCATTTGTCGTACTGGCGCTTGCGGGAAAGATTGACGCGGAGGGTGCACTTGCAAAGTTTCTGAGCGTGATCAAGATTGTCGGTATCATCGGCATCGTCAGCGTATTGGTGTTGATACTTACGGCAATCGGGTTCGCCTGGTGGGCAGCTAAGAAGGAAGCAAAGCGCAAGGAGGACGAGCGCGCACAGCAGCTCCTTAATACGCCTCTTGAGTCTTTCGGTGATCTTGAGACCCAGCAATTGATGGACAAATACGACGGAAAGACCTCCGACGCGGGCGATTCCGACCGCAAGGAAAGCGGGTTTGTAAACCCGTATTCCGCGAAAGCGAACCAGTATAAAGAAGGCGAAAAACTGCAATCCGGAAGATGAGGAAAGTGCGGGGACGAACAGTCCCCGCATGTTTGTTTTTCGCGGGGCCCCGGCAGGATAGGAATGCCGATTTTTCACTCCTTCTTTTTTGGAAATTTATGTAAAATGCATATTCCATTTTTCTGACATTTGTGATAAAATTGCTTAAATATTTGTATTTGGTGGAAACATCATTTCGGGAGGCCGGTTATGAACGAGATTCGGAATGTTTTGGGCGAAGAGATGAACGAGGAGAATACGTCCAAAAACTTTATAGAGATGATTATTGAGAAGGATTTGGCGGAAGGACGCTGCAGCACAGTCATTACCCGGTTCCCTCCGGAGCCGAACGGCTACCTGCACATCGGGCACGCGAAATCCATTTTGTTAAATTACGGTCTTGCAAAGAAGTACGGTGGCAAGTTTAATCTGCGCTTTGATGACACGAACCCGACCAAGGAGAAGACGGAGTTCGTACAGTCGATTGCCGCGGATGTACGCTGGCTCGGTGCGGAATTTGAAGACCGTCTGTTTTTTGCAAGCAACTATTTTGAGGAAATGTACCGCTGTGCGGTAAGACTGATTGAAAAAGGCAAAGCCTTTGTATGCGATCTTTCTGCAGACGAGATCCGCGAATACCGCGGAACCCTGACGGAGCCCGGTAAGGAAAGCCCGTACCGGAACCGGAGCGTTGAGGAGAACCTCCGCCTGTTCGAGGGCATGAAGAACGGCGAATTTGAGGACGGCTCAAAGGTGCTTCGTGCGAAGATCGACATGGCTTCCCCGAACATTAACATGCGTGACCCGGTTATCTACCGTGTGGCTCATATGACGCATCATAATACCGGCGATGCATGGTGCATTTATCCGATGTATGATTTCGCCCATCCCATCGAGGATGCGGTGGAGGGCATTACCCATTCCATCTGCACGCTGGAATTTGAGGACCATCGTCCTTTGTATGACTGGGTATTGATCGAGGGCGGTTATAAGAAGACCCCCGAGGATACGCCGAAGCAGATCGAATTTGCCAAGATGTATCTTACGAACGTCGTTACCGGTAAGCGTTACATCAAGAAGCTTGTTGAGAACGGTACCGTGGACGGCTGGGACGACCCGAGACTGGTTACGATCGCAGCCCTCAGACGGCGCGGTTTTACGCCGGAATCCGTGAAGCTGTTTATGGATCTCGCAGGCGTTTCAAAGGCCAACAGCTCGGCGGAATATGCAATGTTTGAGTATTGCATCCGTGAGGACCTAAAGCTTAAGAAGAATCGTGTCATGGTTGCCGTTAACCCTGTAAAGCTGGTGATCGACAACTATCCCGACGGCGTTACCGAGGATATTACCGTTTCCAACAACCCGGAGAATCCGGATCTCGGAACGAGAACCGTTCCGTTCGGTAAGGAACTGTATATTGACCGCGAGGATTTCATGGTAGAGCCTCCGAAGAAATACTTCCGTCTGTTCCCCGGCAATGAAGTCCGGCTGATGGGCGCATATTTCGTAACCTGCACCGGTTATGAGACCGGCGAGGACGGCGAGGTCAGCGTGATCCATGCAACCTATGATCCTGCAACCAAGGGCGGCGAATGCGCCGACCGGAAGGTAAAGGGAACAATTCACTGGGTATATGCCAAGTCGGCAGTTGCCGTGACGACACGCCTTTATGAGAACCTGATCGACGAAGAGAAGGGCGTATACAACGAAGAGGACGGATCGATGAACATCAATCCGAATTCCGTAACGGTACTGACCTCCTATGCAGAACCTTCCGTAAAGAACGCAAAGGCTTATGACAGTTTCCAGTTCCTTCGTAACGGATATTTCTGTGTGGATTACAAGGATACCACGGAGGACAGACTCGTATTTAACCGCATCTGCTCGTTAAAGAGTGGATATAAGCCGCAGTAGAGCACACCCTGAAAAGGAGCGAAAGCATGAAAGAGCAGCTGTATTCGATACCCGTAAACGATGCATTTGACGCAGACTGCGAATGCCCAGTCTGCTTTATGTACAACAAGCTTCAGAGCGATGCAATCGACTTCGTCATGGGCGCAAGCTATATGGAGGACGATGTGCGGATGGAGACCGATAAGGTCGGCTTCTGCGGAAACCATCTTCCGATGCTTTACAAAAACCAGAACCGTCTCGGTCTCGGGCTGATGATGTTAACGTACATGGACAAGCAGTTGAAGACGCTTGACAAGCTTTCCCAGATCAAGGCGAAGAAAGCACCGCTGTTCGGCAAAGGAGAGGCTGACCCGGTATTCGAGTATACGCAGGAACAGCAGACTTCCTGCTATGTGTGCCAGCGTATGGCGCACTCGTACGAGCGGTATCTTGCGACGATCTTTTATCTGTATGAAAACGACAGCGTATTCCGGGATAAATTTGCCCGCGCCAAAGGCTTCTGCCTGAAGCATTACGGGGAACTGCACCGGCTGGCTGGCAAATCCCTCAGCTCGAAATATCTCGACGAATTTGTCACGATCATGAGCAAACGTACCGTCGAGAATTTCAAGCGCGTGCGGGATGAGCTTGAGTGGTTTACGGACAAATTCGACTACCGCAATGCCGATGCGGACTGGAAGAATTCAAAGGATGCGCTGATCCGCGCCATCCAGAAGACGAACGGCATTTTCGTTGAAGAAGCCAAGAAGAAATAACGGGGATAACCGGTACGGACCGGCGTGTAGGACGGTCCGGAAAGGAGATTTAGTATGGTAGGAGAGAGTAATTACACGGAATGTGTCGTAAAGAGAAAGGGCGGAAGCGGCCGTGAGATTCTGATGAAATCGCTGCTCGTGTTCGGCTGTCTTTTGTGCCTGTTCCTCGCCATGATCCTCCAGGGAGTGCTGCAGATCCTCGGATTTGCAATTCTGCTCGGCGGATTGCTCTTTGCCTTTAATTTATGGCCGAAATTCCGCAAGGAATACGAATATATTTTTGTAGACGGGCAGATCGATATCGATGTTATGTACAGCGGCGCCACGAGAAAACACTTAAGACGCTTTGACATGGACAAGATTGAGATCGTCGCTCCGGTGGATTCGCCCTCTTTGGACGGATACAAGCATCTGAACCTGAAGCCGTCGGATTATACATCCCAGGCGAAGGACGCGAGAGTGTTCGCGATCTTCTTAAAGGGCCAGAAGCAGCAGGAGAAAATCCTGTTTGAGCCGGACGACAACTTCCTGACCTACATGAAGAAAAAGTCTCCGCGAAAAGTGGAGTACAAGCCGGAGAAAAAGGCTGAAGGAATTTGATAACTTAAAAAGGAGGATGCATATATGGCGAAAATTATCGGCGACGGAATTACTTTTGATGACGTGCTTTTGGTACCATCTTATTCCGAAGTAATCCCGAATGAGGTAGACATCACTACCAAACTGACCAATTCCATCACACTCAACATTCCTTTGATGAGTGCCGGAATGGATACCGTAACCGAGCATCGTATGGCAATTGCGATGGCAAGACAGGGCGGTATCGGTGTAATCCACAAGAACATGTCAATCGAGGCACAGGCTGAGGAGGTTGACAAGGTAAAACGTTCCGAGAACGGGGTCATCAGTGATCCATTTTCGCTCTCTCCGAATCATACGCTGCAGGACGCAAACGAATTGATGGGCAAATACCGTATCAGCGGCGTTCCGATCACCGAAGGACGCAAACTGGTCGGCATCATCACCAACCGCGACCTGAAATTCGAAACCGATTTTACGAAGAAGATCAGCGAATCCATGACCAGTCAGGGACTGATCACCGCGCAGGAAGGCGTTACGCTTGAAGAAGCCAAGAAGATTCTTGCCGCTGCACGTAAGGAGAAGCTTCCGATCGTTGACAAGGAAGGAAACCTGAAGGGTCTTATTACGATCAAGGACATCGAGAAAGCCATCAAGTATCCGCTTGCAGCCAAGGATTCCATGGGCAGACTGCTCTGCGCAGCCGGCGTAGGCGTTACGGCCAATGTGCTGGAACGTGTGGAAGCTCTGGTGAAGGCAAAGGTTGACGCGGTTGTCGTTGACTCCGCACACGGCCATTCCGCGAATGTAATCCGTGTCGTTAAGATGATCCGCGATGCATTCCCGAACCTGCAGATCATCGCCGGCAATGTAGCTACCGGCGAAGCATGCGAGGCTCTTATTAAGGCCGGCGCAGACTGTGTCAAGGTTGGTATCGGACCCGGTTCCATCTGTACGACGCGTATCGTAGCCGGTATTGGTGTTCCGCAGATTTCCGCCGTTATGGATTCCTATGAGACCGCTAAGAAGTACGGCATTCCGATCATCGCCGACGGCGGTATCAAATACTCCGGAGACGTTACGAAGGCTCTGGCCGCAGGCGCAAGCGTCTGCATGATGGGTTCCATTTTCGCAGGATGCGAAGAGAGCCCCGGAGACTACGAACTGTATCAGGGACGTAAATACAAGGTTTACCGTGGCATGGGTTCAATCGCAGCCATGGAGAACGGCAGTAAGGACCGCTATTTCCAGAGCAACGCCAAGAAGCTTGTTCCGGAAGGTGTAGAAGGCCGTGTTGCTTATAAGGGACTGGTTGAGGATACCGTATTCCAGCTGCTCGGCGGACTCCGTTCCGGTATGGGCTACTGTGGCGCGAAGGATCTCGAGACGCTTCGTAACGAGTCCAGATTCGTTAAGATTTCCGCAGCATCCCTTAAGGAGAGCCATCCTCATGATATCCATATCACGAAGGAAGCTCCCAACTACAGCGTAGACGAATAAGATGGAATAACCATGCCGGGTTCTTCGGAATCCGGCGTGGGATTTGTTGCAACGGATGGAAAACCATCCCGATCAGGGGGATTTCTTACTATGGTAATGACAAAAGCCGAGTGGCGCCGCAGGCGCCGTAAAAAGAGGATGATACAGAAATATGTCGCCCTCGGACTCTTTTGCCTAATCGTATTACTGGTCATGTTTGTTCTGGTGAAGATCATAGCGGCGATTTTTGTACACCGTGACGGCGGCATTGTGGAAAAGGCCGGAAACGTCAAGGTGACACAAAGCCTTCTTTCGGTCAGCCGGTATGCAAGACCGGGCGTCCGGATGAGTTCCGTCGAAAAGATTGTAATTCACTCGAACAGTACGCTCGGAAAGACCGCACAGGAACAGCGGGACTATTACGAGAGCCTGAAAACGAAGAAAAACGAAGACGAACGGCAGAGCATGCATTTTATCATAGATCTGGACGGAAAGATTTACCAATGCATTCCGACCAACGAGATTGCGCTTGCCGTCGGCGGTGATGAGAAATTCAAATCGGTTTCGATTGAATACTGTATTACCGGCAAAGACGGTTCCATGAGCGCGGCAACCTATGAAAGTCTTTGCAAGCTTTGCGCGACGCTTTGCAAGAAATACAAATTGTCCGAGGACAGGGTCGTACGCCATCAGGATATCAACCAGGTTCCGTGTCCGTTCTATTTTATGAATGCGGATGCCTGGGACCAGTTTAAGTCCGATGTCAAGGCGGCAAAGAAGGGAAAGACCATTTCCGTAACCAACGCGCCAATCAGTAATGTGGTGGATTACCACACCGACACTCCGTCTGACGGCGGTTCGGAGGGGCAGGAAAATTCCGGTGAGCAAAGCGGTATTTCCGATGCGGAAGGAAGCTGAGCATTTCGGATGTGTACGGGATAGCCGTACAAGCGGCCAAGACCGGTATAATTAGAAAAGAAAAGGAACTTTGCCATATGGCAGAGTTCCTTTTTTGTATTTACAGCATGGTGTTGATTAAGGGCGGCAAGAGATTCTAAAAGCTGTTCCGGGCAGCCGGCATGGGCTCGTAACTGTTAGAAAACAGTCGTTTACAAGGTTCAGATATGTTCCCGGATGTCCTGCTCGGAAGCTTTTACTTCTGAAAGAAATTCCCTGGCGGAGACAACATAGCTTCCTGCACCGCGGATGATGATCTGCTCAAGGCCGTCCGAGGTTGCCACGCGGATCCGGTAGTCGGACGCGTGCCGGTGCGTGAAGCGTTCAATGTATCGGTCCGCCGTCTCGGCTTCCTTCGTGAACACGACATGGATATTATGATAATCAAAGGTTTCCTCACCGTGCCCCGTGACGCGGTAGGCATCGAACACGGCAATCAGTTCGCAGCCGCGGAAAGCCGCATAGTTCGTCAGAAGATCAAGAAGCCTTCCTCTGGCAGCGTCGAGATTGGTATCCGCGAGCTCCGCAAGTTCGGGCCATGCATGAATAATGTTGTATCCGTCCACAAGCACCCATTCGGGACCGTTCAGATGCTTGGTTTCCACGCCTTTATACGGTTTTGGAGCCGGCTTTTTCAAAGGAGCCTTCTTGTCCAATCGTTCATTGGCCCGGCCGGACTGCTTGATGATCCGGTCAATTTCTTCGGTTCCGAGAGCGAGGTCAATGGATTCCATCTTCGAGCGGGTGTCCGGATCGGTAATCTTAAATTCCTCTTCGATGGAGCCTTCTTTTTTCAATACGAACGGCAAATGCATATGGGACGGTACTTCGTCCCATGGTACGGTATATCCTGACCCGTGAGAACAGAAGACGGAAGAGGACGGATTGCGAAGATCCGCTTCGGGATCGTAATGCATGCTTTCGATTACTTCGGCTGCGTTGTGACAGGGGCGGTAGCCGTCCACCTGCCAGTTGACGTGTCCGCGTCCTTTCGTAATGGCAGGAAGTGCAGCCGGAAAATCCCGAAACGCGGACACCGGAGCATAGCCGCTAAGAACGGCGCTGCCGTCTGTCTCATCGTCCTCCTGACGGAAGCCCGCATGGACAAGATTCAACTCCTGCATAACGCGTCCGAGCGACTCGGGGGGCGTTACGATGCGGAAGGAATAGTAGGGCTCTAACAGCACATTTTCCGCCTGCATAAGGCCCTGGCGGACCGCACGGTAGGTGGCCTGGCGGAAATCGCCGCCCTCGGTATGTTTCTGGTGCGCCTTGCCTGCGACAAGCGTGATACATACGTCCGTGAGGAACGACCCGGTCAGTACGCCGCGGTGACGTTTCTCGGCCAGATGCGTGAGAATAAGCCGCTGCCAGTTGCCCGATAGCAGGTCTTCGTCCAGTTCGGTGCGGAACTGAAGGCCGCTTCCCGCCGGCAGGGGAGAGAGCACAAGATGCACCTCCGCATAATGCCTAAGCGGTTCGAAATGCCCGACACCCTCTACGGTATCCGCAATCGTTTCGCGGTAGACGATGCTTCCGGTATCAAAGGAGACATCCGCCCCAAAGCGGGATTTTAATTCTCCCTGAAGGATTTCCAGCTGGACCGCGCCCATGACCTGGATATGAATCTCGCGGACATTTTCCTCCCATAAAACATGCAGGGAAGGGTCTTCCTCCTCAAGCCTTCGGATCAGCGGCAGGAGCTTGACGGAATCCATATTGTGCGGGCGGAGGCGGTAAGAGAGTACCGGCTCCAAAACGGTTTCGGCGCCGTTTCTTGCCGAACCGTATACATCACCGGCGCGGCTGGCCGTAAGCCCGGTAACGGCGCACAGATCGCCCGGATAAGCCGTCGGAACGCTTTGGAACCGTTCCCCCGAATAGATGCGGATACGGTCCGCTTTGCCGGCCTCGGGAATCGTTTCCTTTGCCGAAAGCGTGCCGCCCGTGATCTTCATATGCGTAAGCCTTGTATTGTCGGCATCATAGGTGATCTTGTAAACCCTTGCGCCGAAAGCCCGGTCCGGCTCGGGCATGACGGTCAGTTCCCGAAGCGCATCGAGAAATTCGGAAACGCCCGAATCCTTAAGTGCCGAGCCGAAGAAACAGGGGAACATCCGGCGTTCTTTGATCATTTGAGGAAAATGCTCCCGCCCCACGGTACCCTTCTCAAGGTATTCCTGCAGCAATTCTTCGCTTAAAAGGCTCAAATCCTCCTCGTCCGGATGCGTCATGTTGACGATCTGGCCGGACAGCTTTCTGCGAAGGGAAAGCAAAAGAGCCTGTTCGTCCGTGCCGGGCTGGTCCATTTTGTTTACGAACAAAAAGACCGGGATCCGGTAATGGGAGAGCAGGTTCCATAAGGTTTCGGTATGATTCTGGACGCCGTCGGCACCGCTGATCACCATTACGGCATAGTCAAGCACGGCCATGGTGCGTTCGGTTTCCGGCGAGAAGTCTACATGCCCGGGCGTATCAAGAAGCGTGAAGGAGAAACCGTCCGAAAAGGGCAGTACCGCCTGCTTGGAAAAAATCGTAATGCCTCGTTCCCGCTCAGCTTCCCGGGTGTCAAAGAAGGTATCACGGCGGTCAACACGCCCCATACGGCGCAAAACGCCGGCATGATACAGCAGGGCTTCCGACAGCGTCGTTTTCCCTGCATCGACATGCGCAAGCATTCCGATGACCAGTTTCTTCATGGATACCTCCCGGTAAGAAAAAGGGGCTTCCGACGGAAGCCCCCGACTGTGTGGTTTATTCGGACCGAAGTGCGGTTACGGGGTCCTTCTTCGCGGCAATCCGCGACGGGATCAGTCCGGCAATCAGAGTAAGCAGAATGCTGATCGCAATCAAAATGATTGCACCGAGAATCGGAAGTCTCGAGAGTCTTGAGATATCGGTGATCTTTTTGATGATGATGTTAATCGGAATGTTCAACAGTACCGTTACGAGAATGCCGAGCGCGCCGGAGACAAATCCGATGATCATCGTCTCCGCGTTGAATACGCGGCTGATATCACGCTTGGAAGCACCGATGGAGCGGAGAATACCGATTTCCTTCGTACGTTCCAGAACGGAGATGTAGGTAATGATACCGATCATGATGGACGAAACAACAAGGGAGATTGCGACAAATGCAATCAAAATGTAAGTGATCGCGTTGATAATCGTGCTTACAGAGGACATCAGAAGAGCAATGAAGTCCGTGTACTCGATCTGCTGTTCTTCGCTGTGTGACTTGTTGTATTCCGTGATGATTTCGGTGATGCGGTCTTTGGATTTGAAATCCTTCGGATAAATACTGATCATAAAAGGCGTATCAATCCGGGCGTAGCCGAGCAGCATCATGTTGATCTCATAGGTTGCCTTCGTTGTGGTAGCCGGATTCGAGGAGCGGTACATCTGCATGATCATGGCATCCGGAATTCCCTGAAGAATCGCATCAAGAGGAAGCGGAGCGCCGCTTTCAATCGCCTGCTTCATCTCTTCGGGAAGACTTTCGGGATCGCTTTGCAGCATCATGCGGAACATCATATCAGTCTGCGCCTTTTCCTCATCGCTCATGGCGTTGTAGTCCGAAAGGAAACGTGCACGGATCTCCGCTGCGGTAGGCTCTTTCGGCTGCTCGAACGGAAGACCGGTGAAGACGTCCTTTTCGGGATGCTCCAGCTGAGCCTTTACAATACCGCGCTTTGCACTTTCGTTTACGATATATTCGGTAAGTTTCTTCGTGTAAGCAATCGAACCGTTCATGGAAGTCGCAACGGCTTCGACATCGGGCTTAACGATACCGACGATCTTGATCTCGGTGCTTCTTGAATCATCGGAGAGAAGCGATTTCATGTATTCGCTGTCCTGCCGCATGTCATCATAGCCGCCGGTTAATCTGTTGTACTGATAATAATCGGCGGGGATCGCAAGGCGGAACGTAAGGTTCAACAGTTCTTCATAAGTGAAGGAAATGACATCGGACGTAATCTTTTCCCCGAGCATCATCTTACGGAGCTTACCTTCCACTTCGGAAGGATCGCGAAGGCCGAGGGCGTACAGGGAAAAATCGCTTAACGTATCCCGTTCCGTAACAACGAGAAGCACCTCGTTGTAAGCTTCGGGCCAGTGGCCGGAGAGAAGCTTGTACTGGGAATGGATGAGCTCGTCGTTGTCGATCATCTCGGTCCAGACACTCATGGAAGAGTTGCCGTACAGGCCGGACATGGCTCCGAGTTCGGAAACGGAGGAATCCGAGATGCCCATCGCGGACATCATGCTGTTCATGATCGTGGAAGGATTCAACTGCGTAACGCCCGCCGACATATCCTTCATGTAAATGTTGGGCTCTACGGAATAGGTATATTTGATATCCGTAACAAGATCTTTTATCTCATCGTTGGAATCAAGGAATTCCTTGAAACTCTTCAGATCGTTCTGTTTGATCTCGGAAAGCATTGCGTTCAATACTTCCCCCATGACGTTGCTGGAGTAAATCCGCCCGGGCTCATGGTCTTCTTCGGAAGGAATCTCCACGCCGAGCATTGCACTGATCATCGCGGAAGAATCTGCCGTCTGCTGCTGGATCATAAGCGGATAAGTGGAAAGGGTTTCTTCCTGTACCCGGTTGATATATTCGTGAACACCGTTACTTAGCGAGAGAATCAGCGCGATGCCGATGATACCGATACTGCCGGCAAATGCGGTAAGAATCGTTCTTGTTTTCTTAGTTAACAGGTTGGTAAGCGAAAGCGAGAGAGCGGTCAGGAAGGACATGGAAGTATGGTTTGCTTTCCGGCCTGCTTCTTCCTTCTCGGTTTCCTCTACGGGACGGCTGTCGTCCGTGATCTTTCCGTCGAGAAGCTTTACGATACGGGTTGCGTACTCGTCGGCAAGATCGGGGTTGTGCGTTACCATGATGACCAGTTTGGTCTTGGAAATCTCCTTTAACAGTTCCATGATCTGGATGCTGGTCTGCGTGTCAAGCGCACCGGTCGGTTCGTCCGCAAGTAAGATATCGGGATTGTTGACCATGGCACGTGCGATGGCGACACGCTGCATCTGTCCGCCGGACATCTGGTTCGGCTTTTTGTTCAGCTGGTCTCCGAGGCCGACTTTCTCGAGCACCTCAACCGCGCGCTTTCTGCGCTCGCTCTTCGAAACGCCGGAGAGCGTGAGGGCGAGTTCCACGTTTTTAAGTACGGTCTGGTGAGGAATCAGATTATAAGACTGGAAGACAAATCCGATGCTGTGGTTCCGGTAGGCATCCCAGTCTTTCGCGGAGTATTCCTTGGTGGAACGGCCGTTGATGATGAGGTCGCCTTCGGTGTAGCGGTCCAGTCCGCCGATAATGTTGAGAAGCGTTGTCTTTCCGCAGCCCGAAGGGCCGAGGACCGCGACAAATTCGCTCTCGCGGAAGGAAAGACTGACGCCTTTCAAGGCATGCACGGTGTTGTCGGCAACCGGATAGTCTTTTGTGATATTTTGTAATACAAGCATGAGAGTGTTACCCTTTCTATCGCGCAAAATGTCTACAACATTTATATAACGGTGAAATTATAGCAAAACGAAGCAGAAAAAAACAGTAGGAAAATCCGAATTTTTTATGTCCTATTCTATACATTTTCACGAATAAAAAAGGACCGGCGTTTCCGTCGGTCCGGAGGTTTTATTAAAGGGGAAGCAGGACGTCCGTCCCGGAGGGCTCCAGCGCACGGCAGGAGACGCCGGCGGATTTGAGCATCCGCTTTGCGGCAATGTTGGGCTTGGTGCCGTTATATTTGTCGCTGTAATAAATTACTTCCGAAATGCCTGCCTGAATCAGGGCCTTCGTGCACTCATTGCACGGGAAGAGCGTTGTATAGATACGTGCTCCGCGCATGTTCGTGCCCGTATAGTTTAAGATGGCGTTCAGTTCCGCGTGGCATACATAGTAATATTTCGTGTCAAGTTCATCGCCCTCGC
Source organism: uncultured Lachnoclostridium sp. (assembly GCA_946402335.1). Classification (GTDB taxonomy): domain Bacteria; phylum Bacillota; class Clostridia; order Lachnospirales; family Lachnospiraceae; genus ISDg. Next base: position 9,314 of record CAMIWE010000029.1, on the reverse strand, counting down.
GGTCCCACGGATACTCATCGTCGGAGCAGCCTTTCGGCATTCCGTTGTATCCGACGGAGAGAATCCGGTTCTCTTCGCTGACGATACAGGCGCCGACGCTGGTGTTCGGGTCTTTGCTGCGGCGGGCGGAGAGAAGGGCAATTCCCATGAAATACTGGTCCCAGGAAAGATAATCGGTACGTTTCATCGCTGTCACCTCAGAATATTTGATAAAATGATTGTATCAATTCGCAGGGAATTGTGCAATATCATAAAAAAAATATTGGGTGTTCCATTTTCCTTTTTGCTGTGCTAATATGATAAAGGCGCGCATAGGGCATTTTCCCAAAGAGGGACCTGCCGCACATCGGAAAACTATGTGCGAAATATCAATCGAAGAGAGGTTTGGTATGTATTCATTTGATGATGTGAAAGCCGCAGATCCGGAACTTGCGGAAAGCATAACCCTGGAATTGGGCAGACAGAGAAACAATATTGAGCTGATTGCTTCCGAAAACCTTGTCAGCAAGGCGGTTATGGCTGCCATGGGAAGCGTACTTACGAACAAATACGCGGAAGGTTATCCCGCACACCGTTACTACGGCGGATGCGAATTTGTCGACATTGCCGAGAATCTCGCGATTGAGCGCGCAAAGAAGCTGTTTGGCTGCGAGTATGTAAACGTACAGCCGCACTCCGGCGCACAGGCCAACATGGCTGTTCAGTTCGCCCTTTTGAAGCCCGGCGATACCGTTATGGGTATGAACCTCGCGCACGGCGGACATCTGACACACGGAAGCCCGGTTAACTTCTCCGGAACGTACTTCAACATCGTTCCTTACGGAGTAAATGACAACGGCTTCATCGATTATGACGAAGTAGAGCGTATTGCGAAGGAGTGCCAGCCGAAGCTGATCATTGCCGGCGCAAGCGCTTATGCAAGAAAGATTGATTTCAAGCGTTTCCGTGAGATCGCGGATTCGGTAGGCGCATACCTGATGGTAGACATGGCGCACATCGCAGGTCTTGTAGCCGGCGGTTATCATGAGAGCCCGATCCCGTATGCACACGTTGTTACGACGACGACCCACAAGACGCTTCGCGGACCGAGAGGCGGTATGATTCTTTCCTCGCAGGCATTTGCCGACGAGCATAAGTTCAACAAGGCCGTATTCCCGGGAATCCAGGGGGGTCCTCTGATGCACGTGATCGCAGCAAAGGCAGTCTGCTTCAAGGAAGCTTTGGAGCCTTCCTTCAAGGAATATGCCGGAAACATCATCAAGAATGCCCAGGCGCTTTGCAAGGGCCTTCAGAGCCGCGGATTCAAGATCGTTTCCGACGGAACCGACAACCATCTGATGCTCGTTGATCTGATCAATATGAACATTACCGGTAAGGATGCCGAGAAGCTCCTTGACGAAGTTCATATCACCTGCAACAAGAATACCATTCCGAACGATCCGGCATCGCCGTTCGTTACGAGCGGTATCCGTCTCGGAACCGCAGCCGTTACGTCCCGCGGCATGAACGAAGCGGATATGGACAAGATTGCGGAAGCCATCGCACTGGTTGTTAAGAAGCCCGGCGACGAGGCCAACAAGGCAGCTGCTGCGGCAATCGTTAAATCCCTTACGGACAAATATCCTTTGTACGAGTAAGGCATTTGGCGTAAGCGCGAAGCAAAACAGACCGTTTATAAGGATTTTGAAAGGGCCGGTTGCGAACCGGTCCTTTTTTTGCGCTTTGAAGCACATACGGCATTGCAAGAAAACTCTGTTATGTGGTATTATTACAGTACGTATGTGTGCGCTGTGCCGGGGTCCGGGGAAACCCGTAAGGACGCCGGAGGAAGGAGCAAGACCGTACATGAAGCAATTGTATATTGCAGAAAAACCGAGCGTAGCGCAGGAATTTGCCAAAGCGCTGCATGAAGATTTCAGCCGGCGGGACGGATACCTCGAAAGCGAAGGCAGCGTGGTAACGTGGTGTGTGGGCCATCTGGTTACGATGAGTTATCCGGAAGTATACGATCCGGCGCTTAAGCAGTGGAAGGCCGAGACGCTTCCGTTCCTGCCGAAGGAATGGAAATACGAAGTCATCGGCAATGTTAAGAAGCAGTTTGATACCGTTAAGGGACTGCTGAACCGAAGCGACGTGGAACGCATCTACGTTTGTACCGACTCGGGACGCGAAGGAGAATACATATACCGTCTGGTTGACCGGATGGCAAAGGTTCCGGATACGAAGGACAAGCGCCGTGTCTGGATCGATTCCCAAACCGAGGAGGAGATTCTGCGCGGCATCCGGGAGGCAAAGCCCTTAAGCGAGTATAACAATCTTTCCGATGCGGCATATTTGCGCGCCAAGGAAGATTATCTGATGGGAATCAATTTCTCCCGCGCCCTGACCATCAAATACGGCGGCACGGTGCAGGGATATCTGAATGCGCAGAAACGCGGCGCCATTTCGGTCGGCCGTGTCATGACGTGCGTACTCGGCATGGTTGTCCGCAGGGAGCGTGAGATCCGTTCGTTCGTGAAGACGCCTTTCTACCGGATCGTCGGGACGTTCGGACCGGACGATGCCGTGATCGAAGGCGAATGGAGAGCGGTGGAAGGAACCAAATACTTCCAGTCGCCGCTTCTTTATAAGGAGAACGGGTTTAAGAAGCGGGAAGATGCCGAGCGGTGCATTGAAGAGATGCGCCGGAGCGGCGGAAACGCTTTGATCGAATCCCTTGAAAAGAAGACCGAGAAGAAGAATCCTCCGCTTTTGTTTAACCTGGCGGAATTACAGAACGAGTGCGCAAGGCGGTTTAAGATAAGCCCCGACCAGACCTTAAATATCGTGCAGGAGCTGTATGAAAAGAAACTTGTGACCTATCCCCGAACCGACGCCCGTGTGCTTTCGACGGCGGTTGCAAAGGAAATTACGAAGAACCTCGGCGGACTTGCGAAGAACCCCGATTACCTGCAGTATGTAAAGGACGTGCAGGCATTTGGCTTATACGAGAAGATTGCGAAAACAAAATATACGGACGACAAGAAGATCACGGACCACTATGCGATCATTCCGACCGGACAGGGCCTTGAGGCGCTCGGTTCGCTTTCCGCTACGGCCAAAGGCGTGTATGACCGGATTGTGAGACGTTTTCTTGCCATTTTCTATCCGGCAGCCGAATATAAGAAGATTGCGCTTGTGCTTTCGGTTGGCACGGAGAAGTTTTTCTCGAACCTGAAGATCTTAAGCGAGCCGGGCTATCTTACTTTGTACGGCGGGCAGGATACCGATGACGCGCCGAAGAAAGCAAAGAAAGACGAAAAAGACGACGCGGAAGGCGGCGAGGACGGAGCCCGCAAGGAAGGCGATGACGCCGCAGCCGAAGAGCAGAAGGAAGAAATTTTAGACGCCGGCATGTTCGAAAAGATCAATGCTTTAAAGAAGGGCATGGAATTACCCGTTCGAACGACCGAAATCAAGGAAGGCGAGACGAAACCGCCGAAGCGGTACAATTCCGGTTCGCTGATTCTTGCAATGGAGAACGCCGGACAGCTGATCGAGGACGAAGAACTCCGCGCCCAGATTAAGGGAAGCGGTATCGGCACCAGTGCGACGCGCGCCGAGATTTTGAATAAGCTTGTAAAGATCGGATACCTGAACCTGAACAAGAAGACACAGATCGTGACGCCCATGAAGGTCGGCGAAATGGTATACGAGATTGTCGGAGCCTCCATCCGGTCCCTTTTGAATGCAGAGCTTACGGCCAGCTGGGAGAAGGGCCTTACCGGAGTGGCCGACGGTACGATTTCCGAAAAGGAATATCTTGACAAACTGGAAGGCTTCGTCGCAAGACTTACGAACGGTGTGAAGGAGAACGATTACCGGCAGTATCTGACCGGCCGTTTCCGCGCGATTGACCAGTTTTATAAATAGAGGATAGATTATGAGTTTTGTGGAGTTCGCCCATGTCGGCAAGGATTACCGGATGGGAGATGTTACAATTCATGCGCTTTCGGATGTTTCCTTTACGATTGAGAAGGGGGAGGTATGCGTTATTGTCGGGGCTTCCGGCGCCGGTAAGACGACAATCCTGAATATTCTCGGCGGAATGGATTCGTTAACCGAAGGAAAGGTGTTTCTGGATGGGGCCGAGATTTCTTCGTATGACACGAAGCAATTGACGACGTACCGGCGTTACGAGATCGGGTTTGTTTTCCAGTTTTACAATCTCGTGCAGAACCTGACGGCTGTTGAGAATGTGGAACTTGCCGCCCAGATCTGCAGGGATTCGATGGATGCGAACGAGGTGCTCGGCATGGTCGGGTTAGCGGAACGCGCGGGGAATTTTCCGGCGCAGCTTTCCGGCGGCGAGCAGCAGCGTGTGGCGATTGCAAGAGCACTTGCCAAAAACCCGAAGCTGCTCCTTTGCGACGAGCCGACCGGTGCGCTTGACTATAAGACCGGAAAGCAGGTTCTTAGCATCCTGCAGGACACGGCGAGAAAGACCGGCATGACCGTTGTCATCATTACGCACAACCAGGCGCTGACCGCCATGGCAGACCGCGTAATTGAGGTGAGCAGCGGAAGCATTAAGGCAGAATATAAGAATCAAAACGCGGTTCCGGTTTCGGAGATTGAGTGGTAGTTATGACGCGGGAATTACGAAAGACAACTTTCCGGGAGATCCGCGCAAGCCTCGGCCGGTTTTTCGCAATCGCCGCGATCATCGCCCTGGGTGTCGGGTTCTTCGCAGGGCTTAAGATCACGACGACCGATATGATCGCAGAGACCGACCGGTATCTCGGCGAGCGGAATTTCTTCGATTTCCGGCTTGTTTCGACGCTCGGGTTTACGGATTCGGAACTTGCCATGCTGCAAAAGACCGAAGGGGTTACGGCGGCAGTCGGGGAATACCGTGCCGATGCGGTTACGGCTTCGCTTTCCGAGGAAGGGATTCCGGTTGTTACGGCGTTTCACAGCATTTCGGACGTGATCAATAAGCCCGATTTAGTGGAAGGGCGCATGCCGGCAAATGCATCCGAGGTTCTTTTAGAGGCGAGAAGCTTCTCAAAGGATGTGATCGGAAAGAAACTGGTTCTCTCGGATATCAATTCGGAGGATACGTTCGCGCAGTTTAAAGAGCGTGAGTTTACAATCGTCGGGCTGGCGCATTTGCCGTTATATCTGAATTATGAGCGCGGGACGACAACGCTTCTTTCGGGAACGGTCGGGTTTTATGCGATGCTGTTGCCGGAAGCCTATACAATGCCCGCCTATACGTCGTTATATTGTACGACCGAGGGTGGCGGACGCATTTACAGCGATACTTATAAAAAGAATACCGACAGGCACCGCGATACGCTTACGAAAAGCCTTGATGAGATGTGTGAAGCCCGTAAGGAGGCACTGAAACCTGCCGCCTGGGAGAAGTATGTTGCGACGGTAGCGGAGGAATTCGCCTCCCGTGGCATGCAGGTGCCGGCAGACTTCGATTATGAAGGAAATTTCCCGGGAATCGAATGCACCTCGTATCTGCTCGACCGCTCCGCAAACGTCGGGTATGTCTGCTTTGAAAATGATGCGAATATCGTGAAGGGCATCGCCAGAGTATTTCCGGTCTTTTTCATCCTGGTTGCCGTGCTGGTCGTTATGACGACCATGAGCCGCATGGTGGAGGAGCAGCGGACGCAGATGGGCGTTTTGAAGGCGCTCGGGTATTCGGCCGGACAGATTGCCATGAAGTATGTGATCTATTCGGGCAGTGCGGCTGTGGCAGGATGCCTTATCGGGTTCTTCGGCGGCTGTTACGTGTTCCCGACCGTAATCTGGAAGGTATATCAGATCATGTACGGCTTTACCGACGAGCTGGTTTATGTCTGGGACGCAGGTCTGTTCTTCCTTACGCTCGGCGTTTCCATCCTCTGTTCGGTAGGCGTTACGCTGTGGGGCATTGCGAGAGAACTGAAGGCCGTTCCGGCCGAACTGATCCGTCCGCGGGCACCGAAAAACGGTAAACGCATTTTGTTTGAGCGCATTACGTTTCTTTGGAAGAGGCTTCCTTTCTTACATAAGGTTTCGCTTCGGAACGTGGTCCGCTACCGCAGGCGCTTTTTGATGATGGTAATCGGCATTGCCGGCTGTACGGCACTTCTGATTGCCGGACACGGGATCCGGGATTCCATCGTGACGGTTCCGAAGGCGCAGTATGAGGAAATCGAGCATTACGATTATCTGGTCCGCCTTGTACCCGGCGCGAGCCGTGTCGGTTTTATGGCAGGCGGAAGCGATGACTATATTTCCGACCGTACCTTTGTCAATTATGCTTCGATCACGCTGACGAACGGGCGGAAGAGCAAGACCGCCAACTGCGTGATCCCGATGAACGAGGGCGAGATAGTCCGCTTTGTCTCGTTTGAACGGCCCGGAAACCGCAGGGAGATTGCTTTCCCGAAAGACGGAGAGTGTATCTTAAGCGAGAAAATGGCAGGGCAGCTGGACGTTTCCGAAGGGGATACGATCACCTGCCGCAGGGAAGGCGGAAAGGAATTCACGGTCCGCGTCTCGGGCGTGTTCCGCAACTACGTCGGCGACCTGATCTATATGGGCGCGGACACCTACCGGGAAGGAACCGGGGAGGACCCTGTGTTTGACTGTTGCTTCGCAAGGGCGGAGAAGGGCCTTGACATTTACGCGACCGGCGGAAAGCTGCTTTCCGACGACTCGGTCATGACGGTTTCCGTTAACCGCGAGTTTCGGGACCGGATCGAGTCGATGCTCTCAAGCCTTGATTACATCGTAATTCTCGTAATCGTTTGTGCGGCAGCGCTTGCATTTATCGTTTTATATAACCTGACGAACATCAACATTACCGAGCGTCTCCGCGAGATCGCGACCATCAAGGTGCTCGGGTTTTACAAGGCGGAAACGGCCATGTACGTGTTCCGGGAAAATATGCTGCTGACCGTCGTCGGCGCCGTTGCCGGAATCCCGCTCGGCATTCTTTTACATAAGTTCGTGATGTCGCAGATTCAGGTCGATATGGTATTTTTCAACATCCATGTCGGAACCCGCAGTTTTGTGATGAGTATGATATATACCTTTATCTTCGCCGTGCTGGTGGATCTCGTAATGATCCGCAGGCTTGAGCGGATTAATATGGCAGAGTCCATGAAGAGTATTGAGTAAGCGAATCCTTTCGCGGAAAGAAGGCATTACATTATGGAAAAATACTACCGGAGCTTTATTACCGTTAATCTTTCGGCAGTAAGGTACAATCTGGAGCAGGTCAGAAAGAGAATCGGGGACCGCAAGCTTCTTGCCGTCGTAAAAACCGATGCCTACGGGCACGGGGCGGTGGAAGTAAGCCGCGCGGTCGAAAAGATTGTGGACTATTTTGCGGTAGCCTGCCTGAGCGAAGCAATCGAGCTCCGCAACGGCGGAATCCGCAAACCGATCTTGATCCTCGGATACACCTCTCCGAAGGAATACGGCGAACTGCTTGCGCAGGGAATCACGCCGACCGTCTATACTTACGACGCCGCGGAGAAGCTTTCGGAAATCGCGATCCTTCTCGGCACCAGGGCCAAGATTCATATTGCGGTTGATACCGGAATGGGACGCATCGGATTTCAGCCCGATGAGGAGGCTGCCGATACGGTGGCGGCAATCGCGAAGCTCCCGGGCATCGAAATCGAAGGATTGTTTACGCATTTTGCGAAAGCCGACGAAACCGACAAGTCTTACACACGGATGCAGATGGACAAATTCGACGCATTCTGTGAATTCCTCGCAAAACGCGGCGTGACCGTACCGATCCGGCACTGCTTCAACAGTGCTGCAATCGTGGATTTCCTTAAGACGAAATACGAGATGGTGCGAAGCGGCATTATTACCTACGGCCTTCTTCCTTCCGATGAGGTGGATGTTTCCAACTGGGATATGAAGCCGGTAATGGAGTGGAAGGCTCACGTAATCCATGTAAAGAAGCTTCCGGCAGGCTGCGGAATCAGCTACGGGGCAACCTATGTTACCGACCGCGACCGGACCATTGCCACGGTTTCGGTAGGGTACGGCGACGGCTATCCGAGATCGCTTTCCGGCAAAGGAAAAGTTCTGATTCACGGACGGTACGCGCCGATTCTCGGGCGTGTCTGCATGGACCAGATGATGGTGGACGTAAGCGATATCCCAGATGTGGAACCCGAAGATGTGGTTACGCTGATCGGGCGGGACGGGGATGCGTTCCTGTCCGCGGAAGAGGTTGCTGCGGTTTCCGGACGGTTCAACTACGAGCTGGTTTGCGACATTTCCATGCGTGTCAGCAAGATTTTCGTGAATTAGCGGTCCGGCGGCGTTGAAAAGCTTTTATTGACATTTGCCGGCGAAAACCCTATAATATCACAATGGTGTATGATTGTGACAGGTATGAGCACAAAGAAAAATACACGGAAATGAGGACATGCAGTGTTAAAAAGCATGACAGGCTTCGGACGCTGTGAGATCAGCGAGGACGGAAAGAAGATCTCCGTTGAGATGAAATCCGTCAACCACCGGTATTGCGAGATCGGACTCCGCATGCCGAAGAAGCTGAACTACTTCGAAGCATCTATCCGGAACATTATCAAACAGTATGCTAACCGCGGTAAGATCGACGTCTTCCTTACCTATGAGGACGAGAACGAAGGCGTTTCGGGTATCCGTTACAATAAGGATGTGGCAAAGGCCTATGTCGGATATATCCGCGATATGGCCGGCGAGTTCGGGCTCAGTTCCGATATTTCCGCCACTTCGATTGCCAGAATGCCCGACGTATTCGTCAGTGACGAATCCCTTGCCGATGAGGAGAAGCTTGCAAGCCTTGTGGAACGTGCCGTTACCGGCGCCTGCGAGAAGTTCGTGGAAACGCGTATCGCAGAGGGCAATCATCTGAAGCAGGACATCTTTGAAAAGCTTGACGGTCTTCTTGAGGGCGTCGCATTTATCGAAGAGCGTTCACCGGCCATTCAGGAGGAATACCGCGCAAAGCTTCTTGCAAAGATCGAGGAGGTACTCGGGGATACGAAGATCGACCAGAGCGTTTTGGCAACCGAGCTTGTCGTATTTGCCGATAAGATCTGTACCGATGAGGAAACCGTAAGACTGCGGGCGCATATTAAGAATATGAAAGAGACGCTGAATGTTGCGCAGAATATCGGGCGGAAGCTCGACTTTATCGCGCAGGAGATGAACCGCGAAGCAAACACGATTCTCTCGAAAGCGAATGACATTCAGGTCAGTGACACGGCAATCAATCTGAAGACCGAGATCGAAAAGATCCGCGAACAGATTCAGAATAT
>CAMIWE010000028.1 GCA_946402335.1 uncultured Lachnoclostridium sp. | reverse complement strand
TCACATTACTGTGTTCATGCTCGGAAAATTCTATGTCAGTCGCATCTGCAACCACTAAGCTCTGCGTCCGGACCTTTCGGTCAGCGAAAATGCCTTGCATTATTTAGTAATGAAAATTTCCTGTTTGTTACTTAGAAACGAACCGAATTACTTCTTAGCGTCTTTCGGTCTCTTTGCGCCGTACTTGGAACGGGCCTGACGTCTCTTAGCTACGCCGGCAGTATCCAGGGTACCGCGGATGATATGGTAACGGGTACCGGGAAGGTCCTTTACACGACCGCCACGGATAAGAACAACGCTATGCTCCTGAAGGTTGTGACCTTCGCCGGGGATGTAGCTTGTTACTTCAAGACCGTTACTGAGACGTACTCTTGCGATTTTACGAAGTGCGGAGTTAGGCTTCTTAGGGGTGGTTGTACGAACTGCGGTACAAACGCCTCTCTTCTGCGGAGCGGAAATATCCGTAGACTTCTTCTTCAGTGAGTTAAAGCCCTTCTGCAATGCAGGAGCAGTGGACTTCTTAGCGAACGTCTCGCGACCTTTTCTTACCAACTGGTTAAATGTAGGCATTCTTTTACCTCCTATCAGAATTATCGGGATGAAAATCCCTTTCTGTGGTTGCAGAATACAGAAAAAATACTGTATTTCGCTCGCTCACGGCACCAAAAGTAACGCCAGAGCGCGCAAAATACAGTATACAAAAATATATTCCCTATTGTCAAGTGCTAAATTCGGAAAAAATACGGCCTTCCGCGGGGCTTTTTGCTCCTTTTTCGGAAAATGCGTGCTTTTTCCTATTATATACTAGTCGGGCTCGTATCCGCGAAGCAGTTTCAGCTTGTTCGGATGACGTAGCTTTCTGAGCGCCTTCGCTTCAATCTGACGGATACGCTCTCTCGTTACGCCGAATTCCGCGCCGACTTCCTCAAGTGTCTGGCACCGTCCGTCAACCAGGCCGAACCGCAGTTTCAGTACGCGGCGTTCCCGGTCGGTAAGCGTATCCAGAAGCTTCTCGATCTGCTCCTGAAGCATCCGGTAGGAGGTTGCCTCCTCCGGTCCCATCATATTTTCATCTTTAATGAAGTCGCCGAGGTGGCTGTCGTCCTCTTCGCCGATCGGCGTATCAAGGGAAATCGGGTCTGCGCTGACCTTCAATACCTCACGCACCTTTTCAATCGGCATATCCATCGCATCCGCCAGCTCCTGCTCCGTAGGTTCCCGTCCGAGTTCCTGTGTCAGGTTCCGGCTTACGCGGTAGGTTTTGTTGATCACTTCGGACATATGCACCGGAATACGGATCGTACGGGACTGGTCCGCAATGGATCTGGTGATTGCCTGACGGATCCACCAGGTTGCATAGGTGCTGAACTTATATCCTTTTTCGTGGTCGAATTTGTCTACGGCCTTAATCAGACCGAGATTGCCCTCCTGAATCAGATCCAAGAAGGAAAGTCCGCGGCCGACATAACGCTTCGCGATGCTTACGACAAGACGAAGGTTCGCCTCGGTCAGACGGCGCTTGGCTGCCGGATCTCCGGCCTCCACACGCTGTGCAAGCTCCACTTCCTCTTCCGCGCTTAAAAGCGCATAGGAACCGATTTCTCTTAAGTACTGTTTTACCGGGTCATCCGAAAGCGCGTCCGCGATCTCATTCATTTCATCGTCGGAAGGAGGCGGAAGCATATCGTCATCCATCTCCATCAGTTCCGCGTCTTCGGGGTCAAAGCCGTCATCGGCCTTTGTAACGACAAGAATTCCCTTGGCTTCCAGATAATCGTATACCTTATCGGTCTTATTCTCCGGGCACACATCCTTCATGATGTCCGCCACCTGACTGCTCTCAAGAATTCCTTTATTCTTATTTCCGAGCTTTACAAGCTCCTGTAACTTTGCTTCAAAATCCGACATTACCATACTAAAAGTCCTCTTCTTTCGCGCCTGGGCGCATACAAGCAAGGATTATAGCATTTTCCGAAAAGCAAAGTCAACCACTTTTTCGGAAAATAAAACGACCTTTATATAATAGTTGTTTTTCCTATATGGATTGTGCTATATTGTTATATAGATTCTTATGCTTATCAGCAGAATTCCGTATGCCGGAGAACCCGGGAAGTCTCCGATTCGCATAGAGGGGAAGGAGTAAGACATGGCAGGCAAACGCCGGCATCCGTTGCCGGATATCAAAGTCAGAATAGGAGTCTCTCTTGCGGTCGCAGTATGTGTTTTTCTGCTGACACACTTCAATGTGTTCGGCGCGCTCGGCGCACAGCTGACCGACCGTATCTATCAAACAGAATCCGTAAACGTGCTTCCCATTACCATCGTGGAAATCGACGAGAAGACACTGAATGCCTACGGGCAGACATCACAGTGGAGCCGCCGGCTGTATGCGGATCTGATCGAAACTCTGAATGCAGGCGAGAATCGTCCTGCCGTCATCGCATTTGATATTATGTTCACCGGTCCCAAGGATGCCGCGGGGGATACTGCCCTGGCGGAGGCTGCCGCACGCTACGGAAACGTCGTAGCGGGAAGCAATGCCACATTTTCCGAACACGGAAACGGCCGGGAACGTCTTACGTGGGAAACCCGTGTCCATGTGGATTCCGTTACGCTTCCTTATAAAGAATTATATGACAATGTTTCCGTCGGTCTCGTGAACACCGTCACCGACGAATACGGCTTTGTTACCGCCGCTGTCACCGGGCTTTCCTATAACGGCGAGTGGAATGACTGTTTTTCGGTTGCCGTATTGAAGAAATTCCGCGCTTATCTCGACGCCAATCCGGACTATGCCAACGCGCATCCGGAGTTTGCTTCCTTCACGGTTCCCGATTATTCCGGAGAAAAACATACCGTGAAGCGCTTCTCGTATACCTGTGCCCTCGGCGGATTTGAACGCGTATCCATGAAGGATGTGCTGGACGGAACGCGTCCGGCAAGCAGTTTTTCGAACAACATCGTTCTGGTCGGCGCCGCCGCGCCCGGGCTGATGGATGATTTTCCGATCACATTTTCCCATAAAAAGGCACAATCCAGAATGAACGGTGTGGAAGTACACGCCAATATTATGGAAGCGGTTTACGGCGGCCTGTTCCAGACGGATGCGAACAGTACCGTGCTTGCCGTAATCTTCGGTGTTCTGAGCGGACTGCTCTGCTTTGCCGTATTCCATATCGGCATCGTGAAAAGTCTTCTGCTCTGCTCGCTCGTTGCGGCCGGAACCATTGTTTCTTCCTTTATACTATATAAAAACGGCACCTACGTTATGCTTTTGTATATGCTCTTTGCGTGCCTTGTTCTGATGGTCGGCGTCATCGTTTACCATTATCTGTCCGCGCGCTATGAGCGTCAGAAGATCAACAAAGCGTTCCGTATGTATGTCGCTCCCGAAATCGTTGACGATGTCGCGGGATCCGGCACCTATGAGCTCCAGCTCGGCGGACGCCACAAAGACATTGCCGTTCTGTTCGTCGATATCCGCGGATTTACCACTATGTCCGAGAATCTTTCGCCTGAGGAGGTCGTGGATATTCTGAATGAGTACTTCGGCGTGATCACCGAAGCAATCTTTAAGAACAAAGGGACTCTGGACAAATTCATCGGCGACGCCGCCATGGCGGTTTTCAACTCTCCGTTTGATCTTGACGATTACGTATACCGCGCGGTCATGACCGCCTGCGATATTGCAAAGGCCTCCGAAGCGCTCGGCGAGAAACTCATGGAGCGGTTCGGCAAGAAAGTCAGCTACGGCATCGGCGTGAACTGCGGCGAGGCAACAATCGGCAACATCGGCAGCAGCTTCCGTATGGATTACACGGCCATCGGCGATACGGTCAATACCGCTTCGCGTCTTGAGAGCAACGCAAAGGCCGGCGAGATTCTGATCAGTGAAGAAGTAAAGAAACGGCTTGAGGGCCGGATTGAAACCGAGGACGTCGGCGAAATTCCGCTCAAGGGCAAATCAAACAAAATCTTTGTTTACAGGGTAAAACTATGATATTAGAATGTATTCCCGAATACCAAAACGCCGAAGCATGGGCGGAGCTTGCCGAAAAGTACGGCCTGTGTTTTGAGTACAACGAGTTCTTCCGTCCCGCGGTTTTAGAGGACCCCGTACAGATTGACGAGCTGATCCGCCTGTACCTCGGTCTCGGACGAAGCACGGCGCAGGACACGGTGCACGGTGCATTTTTCGACATCACCGTATCGAGCAGTGACCCGCTGATCCGGAACGCCTCCGATTACCGCGTCAAGCAGAGCATCGAGATTGCGGAACGCCTCGGGGCGCGCGGCGTCGTCTTTCACACGAATTATCTTTCGGATTTTAAATCCGCTTCCTACCGGGACGCATGGGCGGAAAGCAATTCCCGGTACTGGGGTGACATCTGCGCGGCGCACCGGGATGTAAACATCTATTTAGAGAACATGTTCGACGAGTCTCCCGAGCTTTTAGGGCGCGTTGCGGACAACCTGGAAACCGTTCCGAACTTCGGCGTATGCCTCGACCTTGCGCATGCATTTCTCTCCGACGTCGCGATTCCGGACTGGATCCGCATGTTGGCAAAACATGTCCGCCATATTCATATCAATGACAATGACGGCCGGGAGGATCTGCACCGGGCGGTCGGAAGCGGAAGCATCGACTGGTCGGTTCTCAAAAGTAAGGAACTGTTTTGCAATGATCCGTCCCTGCTGATCGAGGTTTCCGGAGAGGAACGTCTCCGGTCTTCCCTCCGGTATCTGAAGGATTCCGGTTATATTTCTTAATCCTTATCCTGTTTCCTCCGGTGGCGTGCGTCACCGTCAGAATATCATTACTTCATTAGGAGGCTTTCCATGAAGAAGAAACTCTTTCTCTTCGGAGGTATCGGCGTTGCAGTCGTTGTCGCTGCCGTCGTTCTGATTCTCACACTCGGCAAGAAGGGCTACCGCTCCATCATCGTCATTGAGGTCAGCGGAAACGTAACCGTTACAAGAGACGGTCAGTCCATCGACGCCTATCCGCAGATGAAACTCCGTTCCGGCGACGGAATGGTCGTTACAGGCGGCGGATACGCCCGGTTAAAAATGGATGATGACAAATACGTATTCCTCGAGGAGAATACGGTCATTTCCCTCGAAGCTGCCGGAACCGCAGCGAAAAGCAGAACCATTGTTTACATTGAACAGGGAAAGATGCTGACGGAAATCCGTAAGAAGCTTTCTTCGGATTCCTCTTATGATATCGTTACCCCCAATACCACAATGGCTATCCGCGGTACGGCGACGATCACGAACGTGAAACAGGCCAATGCCGATCCGAGTAAAAAGATTGATGAATATAACGGGGAAGAGAATACGCCTGGTGACGGCAACTCCGAGAACTATGTATTGTGCTGGATCACCGATAACTATGTCATTGAAGGCCAGACACTGCTGACGATTTTCAATACCGACGGGGCGGACATTCTGTACCGGGATAAACTGCTTTCGGCCGGTAACGGTGTGCAGGTAATCACGCCCGTAACGATCACTGCCGGAACGCTTTATGTACGGAACTGTCAGGTTGACGATACCCGTGTATTCTGGGATGAGCGCAACTTCCGTAAGGATACCGGTACCGGTGCTGTTCGTAAGGTAACCTCAGAGGGAGACGAACTCTGGATTGTTCCGATCGGAAAGAAGTATGCCGTGATCCTCTTCCCGAAGAACCTGAATCCGAAGGATGCAGAGGGTGCCAACGGTCCGCTGCCTGCCGAATATGTCCAGGAAGTAATCGACTGGCTTAAGGAGCACGCAGATGACCCGGGAACTACTCCGGACCCTGATCCGGATGACCCCGGCACTACGCCTACGCCTGACGCCGATCCCACACCCACACCCGATGCGGATCCTACTCCGACACCTGACCCGGATCCTACGCCTACGCCCGACGCGGATCCCACTCCGGCACCCGATCCGGGCAACAACAATAATAATAACAACAACAATAACAACAATAAGCAGAACCAGAACAACAAGCCCGCCCAGCAGGGCAATAATACCACCAATCCCGATCAGGGCAACACGACTGACCCTGAACAAGGTAACACCACCGATCCCGAACAGGGCAATACAACCGATCCTGAACAGGGCAACACGACTGACCCCGAACAGGGTAACACAACTGACCCTGAGCAGGGTAACACCACCGATCCCGATCAGGGCAACACCACTGATCCCGATCAGGGTAATACAACCGAACCCGTGCAGGGCGACATAAAGGACCCTGAAAACGGAAAGACACCCGTAACCGTATCGGACAATGAAACCGGCAACGACGGTCCGTCCACCGAAAACGGAGAGGACGACGATACCGTTTATTCGGCAATAAGATATATTATCGATGCGGATACGGTTCAGGAAGGAGAATATGAGGAAGGAAAAGGCCTCCGTTCTCTTCTTCAGTTAGACGATACGGACACGCATGAATTCGTCTGCTGGAATGATGCTGACGGCAATGAGGTTTCCTCCATTCCCGCAACGGCAACCGGAACGCAAACCCTGTTTGCTTTCTGGGAACCCCGTACCTTTAATATCTACTACCATGTCGGTGACAGTTTCATAGAAGGTGACTGGAACTTCTACACCTATGGTGATTCCGTCACGCCCGAAGAGTTCCCTGACTATAGTAATGATTATTACTCGCTTCGGTACTGGGCAGATGATTCAGAAAACGGTCCTGCTACCAAGGGAATCTCCTCGACGGATTACGGCGACAAGCACTTCTACGCCGTTTTCGGTCCGGCCGTATACACAATTACCTACTATACCGAGCCCGGTGTTTTGGCCAAAGTTTCCGAAGAGTATGAAACCTATGAGGCAGGCGTCGGCAGAGGCTGCGGCGGCGGTGCTCCTTCCCTTCCCACTTTAGCGGACACGGAAATGTATACTTTCTTCGGCTGGGCTTTAGACGCGGAAAGCGACGTAACAGACTATATTGGATCGGAAGCCTGCACCGACGTAGAGCTCTATGCTCTCTGGAAGCCGCGCACTTACACAATTACGTATTATTCCAACGGGCAGAAGGTAGCCACCGAACGCTACACAACCGTTTCGGAAATTACCCTTCGGAGTACCGACACTGCCTGGTATGAGCCCGGCAAATACGATACCGAACTTACCACCCTTCCGTATGGTACAACCGGCAATAAGATACTCTACGAAAAGCAGGATGACGCTTATGTAACGATTGTCTTCCTGGACGAAAACGGGAATGTATATCAAGACGACGAAGGAAATACATTAGTATTCAGCTACCAGGTGGGTGATCTGTTAGAAGCAATCCCGGGACTTCCTGAAGGAGGCTCAACCACGTATACCAGGTGGGTCGGAACAAACGGTTACTCGGCCTCTACCGATGCTATCGTTCCCGGCGAGACGGAATACTACGCGAAATATGACATTTTCTTTAAGCCCGGCAATTAACCGAAGATCACAACCAAACCGATTTCCTTCTTCCCGGCAGGCCTGCCTGCCGGGAAGATTGTTTTTGACAAAGCGGACGGGATGATATATGATTACCCTTACAGAAATCAATCAAAGAAAGAAGGATTGTATTATGAAGATCCGTACCAGATTTGCCCCGAGCCCGACCGGACGTATGCACGTCGGAAATCTTCGTACCGCACTGTACGAGTTTCTGACTGCCAAGCATGAGGGCGGGGATTTCATCCTCCGAATCGAGGATACCGACCAGCAGCGTTATGTGGAGGGCGCTGTGGACATTATTTACCACACATTGAAGGAAACCGGTCTCACGCACGACGAAGGTCCCGACAAGGACAAAGGCTTCGGTCCGTATGTACAGAGCGAACGCTTAAAGACCGGCATCTATATGAAATACGCAAAAGAACTTATCGAAAAAGGCGAAGCCTACTACTGCTTCTGCACGAAGGAGAGACTTGAGAATCTTCCCGGCGTAAAGGATTCGCAGGGTAACGAGATCAGTAAATACGACAAGCATTGTCTCTCTCTTTGCAAGGAGGAAATCGAGGCCAATCTTGCTGCAGGCATGCCATTTGTCATCAGACAGAACATTCCGACGACGGGAACCACGACCTTTACCGACGCGCTGTACGGCGAGATTACGGTGAAGAACGAGGAACTCGACGATATGGTTCTCATTAAGAGCGACGGCTTCCCGACCTACAATTTCGCAAATGTTATCGATGACCATCTGATGAAGATTACGCACGTTGTAAGAGGCAACGAGTACATTTCCTCAACGCCGAAATATACCCGCCTCTACCACGCATTCGGATGGGAGGAGCCCATCTATATCCATTGTCCTCTGATCACCGACGAGAATCATCAGAAGCTTAGCAAGCGCTGCGGCCACTCCTCCTTTGAGGATCTTTTGGAGCAGGGATTTGTTCCCGAGGCGATCGTTAACTTCATCGCCCTTCTCGGATGGAGCCCCGTCGGCAATGAGGAGATTTTCTCCCTGCAGGAGCTGATCGAGCAATTTGATTATCATCATATCAGCAAGTCTCCCGCCGTATTCGATATGACGAAGCTTAAATGGATGAACGGCGAGTACATCAAGAAGATGGACGACGAGCGCTACTACGGGTATGCTCTTCCGGTGATCAAAGAGGTTGTCAGGAAGGATTACGATCTTAAGAAGATTGCCGACCTCGTGAAGACACGTATCGAAGTATTCCCGGACATCACCGAGAAGATTGACTTCTTCGACGAGCTTCCCGAGTATGACGTTGAGATGTATACCCACAAAAAGATGAAGACCAACAGCGAAATTGCCCTGGCTGTTCTTAAGGATATGCTGCCCCGCTTTGAGGCGCTTTCCGACTACAGCATCGAAGGCATCGAGAAGGTCTGCATGGATTACGTTGCCGAGAAGGAAATCAAAAACGGCGTCTGCCTGTGGCCGCTTCGTACGGCGGTTTCCGGTAAGCAGATGACACCCGGCGGCGCTTATGAAATCATGAACATTTTAGGAAAAGAGGAAAGCCTTCGCCGTATCCGCAAAGGAATCGAAAAGCTTTCCGCCGTACTGCAGTAAAGGAGTATTTATTGAACAGCAATCCCGCCCAGGCGGAGGCAATCCGCCACGGGGAGGGACCGATGCTTGTTCTTGCCGGCCCCGGCTCGGGTAAGACTTATGTCATTACCCGCCGGGTGCGGTACCTGATCGAACAACTGAATGTCCGCCCCGATAATATTCTTGTTATCACTTTCTCAAAGGCCGCTGCAGACGAAATGCGACAGCGGTTTCTGAATTCTCCCGGGGAATCTTATCCCGGAGTCACATTTGGCACATTCCATGCCGTATTCTTTCATATTCTGCAAATCGCATACCGGATCGACGCCTCGCACATTTTACGCGAAGAACAGGCGAAGTCTGTCCTGCGGGAGATTCTGACCGATTTAAGTCCGGAACTTGCCGAAGAGCCGGACATGCTCGCCGGCATCCGCGAAGAAATCCAGAAATACAAAGGGTCTCTCATTCCTGGCGACGAATCGGACAACCGCTCATACGAACCGCTTTCCTGTCGTCGCGAGCTCTTCTATCCGGTCCTTGACCGCTATCTTTCCGTCACCAAAAGCCGCAATCTGATCGATTTTGAAGATATGCTCTCCCGTACCTACGAGCTACTTAGAAAACACCCGGATCATCTTGCCTTCTGGCAGGAACGGTATCAATACATTCTCGTTGACGAGTTTCAGGATATCAATCCCCTTCAATATCAGACCATCCGCCTCCTCGCCGGAGCAAAAAGCAATCTGTTCGCAGTCGGCGACGACGATCAGTCCATTTACGGTTTTCGCGGAAGCGCTCCGGGAATCATGCTCGATTATCCGAAGGACTACCCAAACGCAAAGGTGGTTTCGCTGTCCTTGAATTACCGGTGCAGCGAAGAAATCCTACGTGCCGCCTCTTCGCTGATCGGGTTTAACAGGGAACGCTACGAAAAGCATCTTCGCTCAACCCGCGGTCCGACTGCCCCGGTTTCCTTCGCCTGTTTTGAGAACACCGCGGTGCAATATGATGCGGTCACAAAGCAGGTTGAACAGCTGCTTAGGGAAGGCTCCGATCCGGCCGGCATCGCCGTGCTGTTCCGCACGAATCTCGATATGCGGGGACTGCTTGGGCGCTTTGAAAAAGCCGGCATTCCGTACCGCTGTCATACGATGCCTCCCTCTCTTTATTCGAATCCGTACGTAAGCCCCGTCCTCTCCTATCTGCGGCTTGCCGCCGGCGGATGTGACCGCAGCGACTGGCTTGCCGTCATGAACCGTCCGTTCCGCTATGTTCCGCGCTCCGCCTTTCCCTCAAAAAACGTTAATCTTTCCGACGTGTATTCGTTTTTACGCCGGGATAAAAAAGAATATGTTCTCGAAAGGGTCAGGAAACTCGAATCCGACTTGAAACGGATCGGCCGGATGAATCCGTATGCGGCAATCCATTATGTCCGCCACATCATCGGCTACAATGCTTTTCTGACGGATACCCTTCCGGACGCGAATACCGCAATGGACCTCTTAGATGAGGTGATGGAAACCACAAAGGAGTTCCATACGATTCCGGAATTTCTTTCGTATACGGAGCAGGAATCCGAACACCGGCGCAACGCTTTCCGTCCGGACGAAGGGGACAATGCAAAGCAAAAGCCTGCCGTCACGATCCAGACGTTTCACCGCTCAAAGGGGCTTGAATACCGTCATGTGATTCTGTGCGACTGTAACGAGCTGGTTACACCGCACAAAAAAGCGCTCCTCCCCGAACAGATCGCGGAGGAACGCCGTTTGTTTTATGTTGCCATGACAAGGGCATGTGAACATCTTACATTATGCTATGTAAAAAAACGCCTCAGTCATGAAATGCTGCCGTCCCGTTTTCTCGGGGAAATCCGCCTTCCGGCCGATTCCCTGCTTCCGGGGTCCAGACTCCGTCACGAGCGGTTCGGTCCCGGGACCGTTGTTTCCGCCACAGAGCGGGATGTACGGATACGGTTCGACGGCACTGTCTTTCCGAAAACCCTTCCCCTGCCGCTAAGCCGGGAGAACGGTTCCCTGATTTCGGAGGACTATCTCAGTTCTCCTCTGTAAACTCTTCATCCAGGTCTTCGTAATCGTTCTCGTCCATGTACTGGTAGAACGCCTCGGAAACCTCGTCAAACTCATCATCGTCTTCGATATTGTCAAGCTTCGGACTCGTCTCGTCTTCGGTCTCGGTGAAGCGGTACAGGTATACCTGCTGCTCTTCCGTATCCTGCGGAACAAGCGCGATATACTCGCCGTCCCTTGCGGGGAAGATTGCAACAACGTCGCACTCCACCTGCTCGTCATTATCTAAGAATAAAGTTACGGTATCATGATCAAGATTCTCTTTATAATCTGCCATAGTCGTTTCCTTTCCGGTTATAATCCCTGCCTCCCGGAAGATTTGGGAAGCCTGTCGGGTCAAATTCATTGTAACAAGCACGGAATAAAAAGGCAATAGCCTATCCGTCCGCTTTTCCGTCCCACAAACCGTTGACGGAATTCCCGTTAAACAGTACAATAAAACAGGTAATTTTTTTGCGGGAATATCCCGCGGCCGGCGGTGTGGCAGGCGCGCCTCCGGTCTGGTCATGCCTGCAGGGGATTGCTCATGGGTCAGGTTCTTTTCGACAATCAGGATACCGTTCCGGTACGATGTTCCGTCCGCGATTTCGTGGAATTTCTTCTTCGAAGCGGCGACATCGACAGCCGTTCTGCGCGGAAAGACCCCGACACGATGCGGGAAGGTGCCGAAATGCACCGGCGCCTCCAGAAGGAACAGGGCGGTTCCTATGCTGCGGAGGTTCCGCTTAGCAACACCAGTCTCGTCACCTACGGGCGGTTCACATTTGCCTTGACCGTAGAAGGCAGGGCCGACGGAATTCTGACCGTGCCGCAGGGCGACTACGGCATCCCTCCGTTAGAGTCTGTCACCCTGATCACCGAGGATAAGACCGTGCTACCCTTTGCACAGGACACCTGCATGATCGATGAGATCAAAACGATGCTTCGGGATGTCGGAAAGCTCACGGCTCCGGTTCCCGAACATCTTGCCCAGGCCAAATGCTATGCCTATTTTTACTGCATGAAGGAGGATCTGGACCGCATTGCCGTGCGGATGACCTATGTCACCCTCGGAAGCGGCCGCAGAAACTATTTTATCGGCGTCTATACCCGAGCGGAGCTGACGGACTGGTATTACGATCTCTGCCGCGAATATGCCCGGTTTGAGGAGTGGCGTTTAGAGCATCTGAATGCCCGCAACGCAAGTATCCGCGCGATGGAATTTCCGTTTCCGTACCGCCCCGGCCAGGATACGCTTGTGAAAAATGTGTACCGCACGATTCTTCGCGAACGGAAACTGTTTTTAGAGGCGCCGACCGGCGTCGGCAAGACGATTTCCACCGTGTATCCCGCTGTCAAATCCATGGGCGAGGGACTGACCGAGAAGATCTTCTATCTCACCGCGAAAACGATCACGAGAACCGTTGCCGAGGAGACTTTTACGCTTCTTACGGACCGGGGACTGGTATTCTTACCGATCACGATTACGGCAAAGGAGAAGATGTGCGTCCTCCAAAAGCCGGAATGCAATCCCGAAAGCTGCCCGCGGGCCAAAGGACATTTCGACCGGATAAACGAGGCGCTTTACGCGATGCTTTCTACATTAGTAGAATCATCAAGTAACACCACATTGAGCACTGATGTTGAGAATCCTTCCGAACCGATAGACGCTGAAGCAGCCGCCGAAAGCACCTCTTCGCGAAAGGGTCTCCTCTTCTCCCGCGATATGATTCTTTCCTACGCGGAGAAGTATCAGGTATGCCCTTATGAAATGAGTCTTGACCTGGCACTGTTCGCGGATGCGGTAATCTGCGATTATAACTATGCATTTGATCCGGAGGTGTATTTCCGCCGGTTCTTCGCCGGAGAGATCCGGCGCAATTATACGATGCTGATTGACGAGGCTCACAACCTCGTGGAACGGGCGCGGGAAATGTACTCCGCTGCCCTAATCAAGGAGGACTTCCTTACGGCAAAGGCGGAGATGGCATTTTACCCTCCTGCTGCCAAGGCGCTCCAGTCCTGCAACCGTGCCATGCTTACCATAAAGCAGACGCATGAAGGATTCTCCGGGGTGGAACTGCCCGACAGTTTTTGCACCTGCCTCATGCGGTTTTGCAGCGCAATTGACGAGCTGGTATCGGAACGCCCCGCCTCGGTTCCGGAATTCACCACCACGCTCTATTTTAACGTAAGACATTTTCTGGCGATGTACGAACAGGCGGACGACCATTACAAAAGCTATTGCGACTATCTGGAGGACAACCTCTTCCTGATCCGTCTGCAGTGTATGGATCCGTCCAGACCGCTCGACGAACGGCTGTCACTATGCCGCAGTTCGATTCTGTTCTCCGCCACGCTTCTGCCGATCCGCTATTACAAAGACCAGCTTTCCGGTGGTCCCGAGGACTATGCGGTTTATGCGGAATCGCCCTTTGACCCGGACAACCGTCTCGTGCTGATCGCGGACGACGTGAGCACCCGCTACAAACGGCGCACAAGCGATGAATACCGTCGCATTGCCGATTACATCACCGACTTCTGTTCCGCAAAGCCCGGCAACTATATGGCCTTCTTCCCGTCTTATCGTTATCTGACGGAAATCGCTGCTTTTCTTGAGGATCAGCACGGAATCCGGCTTCTGGTCCAGCAAAATGCCATGAGCGAACCGGAACGCGAAGAGTTCCTTTCTGCATTTGCCGAAGAACAGGAAGGCACGTTACTGGGACTTTGTGTACTGGGCGGAATCTTCTCCGAAGGAATCGACCTTACCGCCGACCGGCTGATCGGCGCTATCATCGTCGGCCCGGGGCTTCCGATGGTATGCAATGAGCGCGAACTGTTCCGCGCCTATTATGCAGAGCGGTGTGACACGGGATTTGAATACGCCTACCAGTATCCCGGCATGAACAAGGTCCTGCAGGCTGCAGGGCGCGTGATCCGCACCACCGAGGACGTGGGCGCGATTCTCCTGTTAGACGACCGTTTTCTCCAATCCTCGTACCGGAACCTGTTCCCGCGCGAGTGGGACAACTGCTGCCGCATCAGCAGGGAGAATCTAAAGGATGTTCTGACACGCTTTTGGGAGAAGCATAAAAAGAATTAGAAGTACCAAATGACGGTTTGCGCCCTGAAAAACCGCGTAACCGCTCATTTTGCCAGTCTGAGTAGTTATGGCATGGAAAGTATATAGTATAACTGGTCATTGCCGTGGAAAACCGTACTATAATCTGAGTATAATCTCTGTTGTTGTACGAGGAGCTTTTCCATGGATAGTAAGATGTTCGCCCTGCGGCTTGCGGAGCTACGAATCAGCAAGGGCCTTTCCGCCCGCGAGATGAGTCTCTCCCTCGGCCAGAGCCCGGGGTATATCAGCAATATAGAAAATGCGGTAAATCTGCCGTCGATGTCTTCTTTTTTCGAAATCTGTGACTTTCTCCAGGTTACACCGGCAGAATTCTTCTCAACCGACGAACCCCTGCCGGAGAAGACAAGGGAACTGCTGATTGCCGCAAGATCGATGCGGCAGGAGAATCTGGACCATCTGCTCGCTTTGATGAAACTCATGAACTAAAAAAATTGTTTACATGAAAAAACCGGAAGCACCACGCTTCCGGTTTTCTTTTATTCTTCTAAAACCTTATACATATAGATCAGTTCCTGATACCCCGTATAGCGGGACAGGAACGCTCTCGGGTTTCGTCCGTATTCCACAAAGCCTTTCTTTTTATATAAGTTAAGCGCCTTTTCGTTGTCCGAAACAACAGCCAGCTCTAACTGTTTAAACCCGGCCTTGCGGGCGCAGGCGATGCAGGCATCCGTCAGGGCGTTTCCGAGCCCGAGCCCCCAGAAGTCACGGTCAACGGATATGCCGAAATCCGCGCGGTGCCGGATCTTGGAGCTGTGGTCATGCGCCTCGATTCCTGCTGCGCCGGCAATCTTTCCGTCGACAAATGCGAGGATCTCGATTCCGTCCGGACTCTCTGTCTGTTTCTTTAAATACTCCCCGGTTTCCTCCGCAGTCCTCGTGCATTCATCCGGATAGGAAGCCAGATAATCGGTCTGCTCATGGGTACGAAGGAAAATCGCCAAATCCGCTTCCCCGTCCTCTGCCGTACCGTTTCGAAGGATTGCGGTGCGCCCGTCCTTCAATGTAACCGTATCGTAATAAAGCATTCTTTCTCTCCCGAAAAATTAATCTTTTTTTAATCTTTCCTCAAAGCCCTTTTCATCCTGCTTTGTTATGATGACATCGTCGAAAGGGAAAAGCGGATTCCCGATGACAGGCAAACGGAATCCGCCGAACCTTCAAAAAAACATCCCAAATGGAAACAGAATGAAAAGGAGATAACATCATGAGTAAACTTTACAAATCCAGAACCGACCGGAAAATCTGCGGCGTATGCGGCGGTATTGCCGAGTACCTCGGAATTGATTCCACCATTGTTCGTCTGATCACCGTGCTTCTTGTGGCATTTGCCGGCATGAGCATTTGGATTTATGTGATCGCAGCACTTCTGATGTCCACCGCTCCGGGCTACTACGATTACGACTGATCAGCCGATTCCCTTAACGCCGTCACATTTGGCGATCGTGTCAATGGTGCCGTCCTCATTATAGGTGAATTCCGCAACGCAGACACTTCTGTGGAATAAGCTGCCGCCCGGCAATTCATCGGTATGATAAAACAGGTAGGAATGCCCCTTGTAATCGCAGATTCCGGGGTGATTCGTGAAGCAGGGACCCTCTTCCATGAGGACGCCCCGGTAAACCCACGGTCCCGTAGGCGAATCGGAAGTGGAATAGGCAAAGTGCTCGTTCCGCTTCTCTCCTTCGGCAAATGCGGCGTATACCATGTAATACAACTCTCCGCGCTTATAAAACCAGGGGCCCTCGCCGTATGTCGTACCGGTCATATGGCTGCCCTTTCCGAAGGACGTCACGGTCATCGGAATCTTCTGCACACCGACCTTCTCGTCGATGCTGATCATGTCCTCGTTGAGAAGCACATAGCGAAGCTCCGGATTTCCGAAGTACAGGTATGCCTGTCCGTCGTCATCAATGAAAACGGTCGGGTCAATGTCGTTCCAGTCGCCCTCGTCAACAAGCGGATACCCGAGATCCGTAAACGGTCCCTCCGGCTTGTCCGAAACGCCGACTGCGATTGCCATGCCGCCATCCTTTTTGTGTACCGGACAGTACAGGTAAAACTTGCCGTTACGCGCAACACACTGCGGTGCCCACGCACGGTCGTCCGCCCATGAAATATCATCCAGGCTGAAGATCTTTCCGTGGTCGGTCCAGTTCACCATATCCTTTGTGGAGTAGCATCTCCAGTCAAACATCGTATAGAAATTGTTCACCAGCACATCCTCATCGTGCGTCGTGTAGAGATACAGCGTATCTCCGTAAACCATCGGGGCAGGATCGGCCGTATAGATGGATGTAATAATAGGGTTCTTCCCTTTCAATTCCTCCATAGAACATTCCTCCTTATATTATCCCGGCATATGAAGCTTGCCATCGCCGCAGCGTACCTTAAGGTGACGGACCGAACCGACAACCTCACCGTCATTATGGACATACTGCTTGCTGTCCGCAATGACTTCCAGCTCGGTACAGTCAAATGTCACCACGTTTTTTACTTTCAGATGGGTTCCGCGCATAAGCCGCGGCAGTATGAACAGTACCTTTAACGGACTGATGTTATGGGCAAATGTGACCGTGATCTTTCCGTCACACGGATCGGCCTTCGGTGCCATCTTAAGCCCTCCGCCCTCGTATCGGTGATTCATCATGCAGACAAATATGACGTCGCTGTAGGAACGCGACATCCCACCGTCCGCAATTATCGTCATGCAAAAACGCGGGTTTACAAAAACCTGTTTCACCGCTACCAGAAAATAAGCGAGTTTCCCGAGACCGAAGCGATTCAGTCTCTTTTTTAATTTGGACGCATTGACCTCGACACAGACCTTCGCGTCATATCCCATTCCGGAGCTTCCCGCGAAGCAGGTCCGTCCGCCCGGGATCAGTTCCATCTCGCCGTAGTCGTACTGCTTATCCTCTTTTGCGGAAAGGACTTTATCCAGTGCCTTTTGCAGATCGTTCGGCAGCCCGAGTCCTCTCGCAAGGTCGTTTCCGGAGCCTGCCGGCAGATACACGAACCGCAGGTCCTCCCGCGGGATCAAACCGTTAATCGCCTCATAAGCCGTTCCGTCTCCGCCCGCAACCCAGATGGTCTGCGGCCCCGGCTCTGCACTGATCTGCGCACACAGGTTCTTCGTCTCGCCGGGTTCCTTCACCGGATACATCCGGTATTCTTCCCCGCGCGCCTTAAGTGTCTTTTCTATTACTTCGGAAGCCTTGGCTTTCCGTCCCGCCTTCGCTCCCGCATTGACTATCACATGTATCATTCGTTACCCCCGGGTATCTTATCCGCCGTAACAGAGACCGGCACAGGTTGTCCGAAGCCTTATTCCTGCTCCGCCCGTTCCACCGTCTTCTGTTCTTTTGCGATATACATCGGTCTGTGTTTTACTTCCAGATACATCTTCGAAAAATACTGCCCCAAGATTCCGATCATCAATAACTGGATTCCGCCCAGGAACAGAATTACCGTGATCAGTGTCGGGAAACCTCCGACCGGGTCGCCCCAGATCAGTGTCTTCACAACAACCCACACCGCCATCAGCATCGAAACGACACAGCACAGTGCCCCGAGCACCGAGGCGATTGCAAGCGGGATTGTGGAAAATGCGACGATGCCGTTCAGGGAATATTTGACAAGTCCCCAGAACGTCCATTTGGATTTGCCTAAAGAACGCTCCACATTGTGGTATGCGATCCATTTCGTCCGAAAACCGACCCAGGTAAAGATGCCCTTCGTAAAGCGGTTGACTTCGGGCATGGACAGGACGGCGTCGGCCATTTGCCGTGTCATCATGCGGTAGTCCGTCGCGCCCTCCGGGATATCCACGCCGGACACTTTCTGATTCAGGCGGTAGAACCTGCGCGAGAACCAGGATCGTATGCGCTTCTCCCCTTTGCGGTCCGAACGGCGCATTGCAACACTGTCGTATTCCCCGCTCAAAAGACCGTCAAGCATCTGCGGGAGGTATTCCGGCGGATGCTGCAGATCGGCATCCATCAAAACGACATAATCCCCGATTGCATTCTTAAGCCCTGCATAGATTGCCGCTTCTTTGCCGAAATTACGCGAGAAGGAAACATAGTGCACCCGTTCGTCCCCCTGCGCCATTCCGCGGATCAGCGAAAGCGTGCCGTCCGTCGACCCGTCGTCGACGAACAGAAACTCACAGGACACATGTTCCGAAAGCACATCGGCCTGCTTACGGATTTCTTCATAAAAGGCAGTCAGAACCGCCTCCTCGTTATAGCACGGAACGACAATGGAAAGGATCTTCTCACCCATGTGATTCCTCCAATTCGAATAGTACTTTCATCTTATCCCAGAACCCATACCTTGTCAAGGAAATCGGGCTTTCACGGGGGGCTCAGAGCACCAGGGAAAGAACGAAAAGAGCCGCCGCACAGGCGGGTATCACGACGCAGAAACCGTACTTCGTAAACCGCCCGAAACTGTAATGTACGCCGGTTGTTTTTAAGATGGACATCCACATGATTCCGGCAAGCGCGCCAAGCGGCGTCAGATACGCCCCGAGGTTCGAACCGATGACGGAGGCAAATACGGGGCCCAGCTCTCCGGTCTTCGGAATCAGTGTCGAGAACAGAACGCTCATCGGAATGTTATTGATCAGATTGGCTGCAATGACCGACGAAATACCGTATACCGCGATGGAATTACCGGACGTCATATGCTTCGCGATCAGTTCGGAAATGCCGGAACGGTTCAAAGCAAGCACCAGAGCGAACATCGAAAGAACGAACGGCACAAGCGGCCACGGAAGTCTTGCGATGCTTCGGCCGATCATCTTCGGCCGCCATCCGCCGATTTTCGAAGCGATAACGGTGGTGAGCACAAGGCTTACGGCAGCCCCCAGGGCAATGGCCCACATCGGCAGATTCACATAAGAGGAAACCACCAGCATCACCGTACAGATACCGAGATGAAGTCCGCCGATAAGAACGGCCGTGCGGTTCTTCAGTTCCGCCTTTTCTACGCTTGTAGAAACTTCGTTCTTTAACATTTTTCGGAACAAAAAACGCAAGATGAACCAGACGGTTACGCCTGCTGCCAGCGTCGGTGCGATCATAACCTTCGCATACGGCAGGAACCCGATTCCGGCGCTGGTCGCCAGATAAATATTGGTCGGGTTGCCGATGATGAACACCATGCTGAACGTATTGGCCGCAACGAACTCCGTCACGAGGTACGGAATCGGATCGATGTCTGCGGATTTGGCGAAATAACAGATGAACGGGGTAAATGTGAGGACGACGATATCATTTGACGTAAACACGGTCAGAAACGATACCGTCAGGTACAGATACAAAAGCAGCTTCTTCTGACTGCCACCCGCGCGTCTTAAGGTAACGCCCGCCAGGAAACGGAACATGCCCGCCTCATCGAGATAAACCGAAAGAAACGTCATCGAAAAGAAAAGAATCAGGATTTTGATCGGGTTCACGGAAGTGTCGGCCGTCAGTCCGGAAAGGTATTCCCCAAGCGGCAGCTGCCCCGTAATGAGCAGGATCAGACACCCCAGAAGCGCAATCAAAGGATAGGTATCATAACCGATCCCGCGATGTTTCACCTGGGGTTTCCAAAGGATAAAAAAGATCATACACAGGCATGTGAGCCCGCAGATTATCCCGGTTGCAATCATAACTCTTTTCTCCGATTAAAAAGGCTGTCACCATAGGGCAACAGCCTTTTGTTTGATTTTCATCCGTCCGCCGTCGTGCGTGCACGAAGCACCGCCGCGGCGTTTGCGAATAAGCTTACTTTAGATTTCTTTAACTTCCTCTGCCGGCTCAGCCTTGGGAGCTTCGCTCTCTTCCTCTTCATCCTTTGCATTCTTAAGAAGAATGTTGGTGATGATACCGAGGATCAGTGCGCAGGCAACTTCCGTGATGGTAACCTTACCGAAGGAAACCGAAAGGCCGCCGACACCGGAGATCAGGATCACCGAAACAACGAACAGGTTCTTGTTCTTGTTAAGGTCAACCTTCTGGATCATCTTCAAACCGGATACTGCGATGAAGCCGTACAGTGCCATGCAGACACCGCCCATTACGCAGCTCGGGATGGAGTTAACAAATGCGATGAACGGCGATACGAAAGAGATAATGATCGCACCGATCGCAGCAGCAAAGATGGAAACTACGGAAGCGTTCTTGGTGATTGCCACACAACCGATGGACTCACCGTAAGTGGTGTTCGGGCAGCCGCCGAAGAATGCACCGACCATGGAACCGACGCCGTCGCCGAGAAGGGTTCTGTGAAGACCGGGATCCTTAAGAAGGTCTTTCTCGATGATGGTGGAAATGTTCATATGGTCCGCAATATGCTCGGCAAATACTACGAATGCAACCGGAAGGTATGCAACAAGAACCGTCAGGAAGTATGCACCGTCCATTGCGTCAAATGCGCCTTTGGCGGAAAGGAAGGTGAGATCCGGTGCTGCGAAGAAAGTCGCAAGCGTAACGTTGTTGTTCTCATCAAGAAGTGCCTTAAAGGAATCCGTGCTCAGAAGCTTCAGCTCCTGAAGATCAAATGCGGAGCCGAGTCCGGTAAGAACAGCGGCGAAAACATAGCCGGCAAGAATACCGAAGATGAACGGAATCAGCTTGCCGAGTTTCTTTCCGTATACGGAGGAAAGCATCGTTACGATCAGGGTTACAAGGCCGCAAAGCAAAGCGTACTTCGGCTCGGGTCCCTTTGTAATATCTCCGACTGCGTTGCCTGCAAGAGAAAGTCCGATGATGGCAACGGTAGGTCCGATAACCACAGCGGGCATCAGTTTGGAAACCCACTCGGAACCGCAGAACTTAACAATAATGGCAATTACAACATATACCAGACCGGCAATAACGGCACCGAGGATCAGTCCCAGATAACCGAGTGCCATCGTGCTTGCTCCGGCAAATGCGGAAGCCATGGACCCCAAAAATGCGAAGGACGAGCCGAGGAATACGGGGCTCTTTCTCTTCGTAAAGAGCAGATAGATCAGTGTACCAACACCGGCGCCGAAAAGCGCTGCGGCCGGGCTCATCTGCTTCGTAAACTCCCATGTGATAACACCGTTTGCAATGTCGGTCTGTACGCCGCCGTTAATGATAACGGGAACGACCAGTGTCGCTGTCATGATAGCGAGCAGCTGCTGCAGTGCGAAGACAATCAATTCGGAAAATTTCGGCTTGTCTTCAACTTGATAAATAAGTTTCATACCTACCTCCCGGAAAGAAAAGAATGTTGTTCTTCAGGGCAAAAAAAAATCCAAAGCCCGCACCTTGCGGTAAGGATTTCCCCTTATTTTCGATAATAACACTCGCGTTTTCATTTGTAAATAACTTCGGCAGAAAAAAACGCAAAAATCTACAAGATATTGTGTTGTTCTATTGTTGTAGTACAACAAAATGTGGTTTTGCGTAAAGCGGGTTGACTTTTTCAGGCGGATTCCAATTGCCATTTACCCTGAAAATAACACTCCATCAAAAAAAGACTCCGGGCATCCGCTCCGGAGTCTTTTTCCAGTTCTGTTCGGTTGTTCTGAAGCCAGGCTGTTATGCTTCCTTCTTCTCCTCATCCGAAGATTCCTCCCTGTGTCCCTTGAGGGCAGGGAATGCATGAATCAGTCGGCGCTCGGTACGGGATTCTTTTTGGGTTAGCTTTTCGTATTTGGCGCGGACGGACGCGAATGCCTTCATCAGACTGTCCATACGTTCCTCGCCGGCTTTCGAAAAGCCGTCTTTCGCAGCCTCCCATTTCTTCGTAAACCGGTCGCGTTCGTATTCCATTCTCGCAAGGAACATTTCCCGGTTCTCCGCCATACTGAGTTCAAGTGCTTCCCGCTTTTCGACGATTGCCTGTCGGGCATCCTCCAGCTTCTCCATTCCGGCTTCCCCGCGCTCCATCACGCCGAGCGTTCCCTCATGCAGGTTGGTCCCGAGGAAATCCGAAATGTCGTCCATCGTATCCGCGATCTTTTTGATGATCTTGATACGGACGCGCATTTTCCGGATCTCGATTACGGTCACGCCCCAGTCTACCAGATAGACCGTAAACGCGACAATCAGAAGAATCGTGCAGACCTTCGCCGGGATCAGCGCATACACTTTCTCAACGAGCGGATGAACGATCATCATCGTGCCCGTGCAGGCCAGTCCCCAGATCAGTGAAAACTTGAGGCATATGTATCCGCGCACGTTGAAATGCTCTTTCGAATAATCCCACCATTTTTCATGGAACACTTTCTCAAGCACCCAGCCCGTGACAAATTCGAGCGCCGTTGTCAAAACGACCGACACCGCAAACAGGATGAGCGCATTGTTTTTAAACGGCGTCAGCAGGATTACGATGCCGGTAAATCCCACGCCGTAAATGGTACAGACCGGTCCTCCGACGAAGCCGCGGTTCGAGAATTCGCCGTAATTGACCGTATGAAAGATAACCTCGACACACCAGCCGAGGAACGAATATACCGCAATCAGAAATACAATCTCACGAAAAGCCATTTCGTCTCCTTTGCATCCGCATGATACCGATGCACTTCATCGGAACTTCTCGCAGCCGCATGATACCGATGCACTTCATCGGAACTTCCTGCAGCTGCATACTGTCGGTCAGGTGTTTCCCGCCACTTCTTTTTGCCCGTTTCACAAGACGGAACAGGCAGGCCTTCCCCGGCTGCTTTCATACGCATTTCATCCTTTATTGTAGTCTCTTTTCGGGAAGGATGTCAATCATAAGGGGCATGGAATATCCTCAATAATCCGTAACAATCCCGGGGTACAGGTTACTGCCGGTCCGATTGGGTTATGCCGGATACTGACGGTCCGGCCGGGCTGTGTCGGATACTACCGGTCCGGTTGGCAAACATAGTCCATTTTCCGGCCGGATGATTTGTATTATACTGGTTTTGTAAAGAGAATAATCAGAAAAGACACACAGGAGGCTGCCATGAAAACACTTTGGAAACTGACCAGGGAAGCTGCCCGCTACAAAGGCTTGTATGTGATTGCGATCCTTTCCACGTTCTCGCTTACGGTGATCAATCTGACGGCGCCGAAGATGCTCTCGAACATGACCGGGATCGTTGAAAAAGGCGTGGACGATGATGCACTTAAAACCATACGCGTTCTCGCACTGATCCTGCTCGGGCTGTATCTGCTTCGGGTGTTGTTCCGTTTCTTAAGCAATTACCTCGCACATCGGGCCGCATGGTACCTTGTGGGCGATCTTCGAAGCCGCCTTTATGATAAGCTCCAGAGCCTCGACCTGGGCTTCTTCCATGATAAACAGACCGGCGATCTGATGAGCCGCGTCGTAAACGATACCAGGGATTTTGAGCTGCTGTATGCGCATATGATTCCGGATATTATAACGAACGTTGTGACATTTGCCGGCGTCCTGATTATACTGCTTACCGTCAACTGGAAACTTGCGCTGATTACCTGCGCGCCGATTCCGCTCATCCTTCTTTCGGGCGTAATCTTCGCAAAGGTGGTACGGCCGTTCTTCCGCGCCTCCCAGAAAACCATGGGCGAGTTGAACGCCCAGCTGCAGGACAGTCTGTCGGGGCTTCATGAGATCCAGGCCTTCGGCCAGGAACAGTACGAAGGGGACCGTGTGCGCCGCAAGAGTTTTGAACAGGTAACCGCGATGCTTCGCGCGCTTCGGGCAAGCGCGATCTTCCATCCGTGTGTGGAACTGCTTTCCGCGCTCGGCACGGTTTTGGTTGTGTTCTTCGGCGGTTATCTTGCCCATAAGGGGCAGCTGAGTGTGGCGGACATCGTCGCATTTGTCCTCTATCTCGGGTTGTTCTACGCGCCCGTATCGGGGCTTGCGAATCTGCTTGAAAACCTTCAGCAGTCACTCGCCGGCGCGGAACGTGTGACCGTTATTCTGGACACCCCTTCCGCTATCACGGATGCAGACGACGCAAAGGAACTGAGCACGGTTTCGGGTTCGGTCACATTTGACCATGTCAGCTTCGATTACGGCAACGACATCCCCGTTCTTAAGGACATTTCCTTTGACTGTAAGCCCGGCATGATGGTCGCGCTGGTCGGACCGACCGGCGTCGGAAAGACAACGACGACACAGCTGATCCCGCGCTTCTACGACCCTACCGAAGGCCGCATCCTAGTTGACGGAAACGACATCCGTAAAGTGACGCTTGCAAGCCTTCGTCACAACATTTCGCCGGTACTGCAGGACACATTCCTGTTCAACGGTTCCATTGCCGAGAATATCGGCTACGCCCGCCCTGCGGCGACCAGGGAAGAGATTGAGGCTGCTGCCAAGGCCGCTTATATTCATGAAGACATTCTTGCCATGCCCGACGGCTACGAGACACAGGTCGGCGAACGGGGTCTCCGTCTCTCCGGCGGCCAGAAGCAGCGCGTGGCAATCGCCAGAGCAATACTGCGGAATTCTCCGATCATCATTCTTGATGAGGCTACCGCTTCCGTTGACGTGCAGACCGAGCGCCAGATTCAGTCCGCAATCAACCGTCTTGCAGGCCAGCGTACCATCATCGCAATTGCGCACCGTCTTTCCACAATTCAGAATGCAGACCTGATTCTTGTCTTCCACGAAGGCGAGATTGTCGAGCGCGGCACCCACGCCGAGCTGATGGCACACAAAGGCTTCTACTACGACATGCAAAAGGCCCAGGAAGTCGGCGTGCTGGTGGAGAGCTAAGTGTTTTGTTCTACTGTATTTTATTTTTTCAGTGGGTCTTTGGACCCACTGTTTTTTCATGTCAAAAGCCGTATTTTCCAGCCCCATTTTCCTACTTTTCTGTTTCATTTTACAATTCCGTATGAACACAAATGTGTCATTTTCCCACGGTTTCCGGAAAATAAAAAGAATAGTGTGACGGCTTTTCTGTACACATTCCCACTATTCTTTTCATTCTTCGAATTCCGTATGTTATTTGACATATTCCGTTCCCACGAAATCCTTCAATACTTCATTTTCGTGGGCGCCATTGAAAAGACAATTCAAAAAATGAGCATAAACCCGCCGAATCATTCGGCACTCACTCTGTAAAATGCATCACAGAAGAAATCTTCGAATTAATCCGTCAACCTCCATCGGATCTAAAGGATCAGCAGATGACTCAAATGTACATAGCAGATTTCGGCCGGGATAGATGTCATTTTTCTCATATATCCGCATCTTCTTCAGGAATCTCTTCACATACTCCGGGTCATCCATCATACCGAAATGTTCCAGAATGTATTCTTCACGTGTTCTCACATTCAGTGCATGAAAATCCGGATAAAAAGTTCCCCAGCCGCGAAGCTTCAACGGATACTCATACCGGTACGGAACGCCCCGAAGCGATAACATGTCAGCAATAATCTTCTCTGACTTCGACCGGACCTGCTCACCGCGTTCCGTGAAAAAAGTTCTTTCCGTCTCATCTATTTCCTTTCCCACAAACTTTACTTCGCTCCAGATACGTGCATACTCCTCGTCCGGTATATCAAGAGGGTGAATCAATTCCCGGCGAAGCGGATTCATTTCTTTCCAAGCTTCCGCTAGCAGGTCTTCCTGATAAACTGCAGCCAGCGATTCCATTTGCCTCAGTTCCTTTTCAACTTGCCGGATTATTTTCTCGCAATATCGTCTTTGTGCCAATTGTTCCGCAACTGTTCTGTCCTTCACATGCAGATACATGTCCCTCTCACTCACGCTCTGATAGTATTGCGGCCGGCCTTTCTTTCCGGCAATCCGAAGCCGTCCCTCCGGCAGGCGTTCCAATTGTCTTCTGCACTGTTTATGAATGTCTTTCAGCTCCGATATACGCTTTTTCAGCGCAGCAAAAAAAGAGTCCATGCTCCCTCCTTCAAATCAAAAAGAAAATGGAAAATAAGATATAAGAATCTAAAGAAGTTCCTGACGTGGCCACTTGATAACCACATGTTAGAATTCAGATGTGTATGGTAATATTACCTGCTTTGTGCTCATTTTTCAAGCATGAAATTATGGAATTCCTACTATTCTGTCGAACTATTAATTTTCGTGTGAATGCCTTTCCCGAATCTTCCTACGGAAAATGTGATACACACATTTTAGTGGGTAACGTTCTTTCTTGCCCTTCCTACTCTTTTTCTTCTACTTTGGATTCCGTATGAAAAAGACGAAGCCTTCTTCCCACGGATTTTCACTTTTTGTCATTTTCGTGGGATTTTCAGCCGAATCTTAAGCCGTCGCCTTCGTCCCGAGTCTTAACCTGCCGCCTTCGTCCCGAGTCTTACCCCGGCACCTTCACCTGCAGTTCTTCCATGCACATTCAAATACCACCCAAACGAAATGTCATCTGCAGGCATACAAAAACCCCCGCTGCATAACAGCGGGGGTTTTGAATTCATTGAATTGTTTCCGTTATTAGCAAACGCCCTGAGCAAGCATAGCGTCAACAACCTTCTCGAAGCCGGCGATGTTAGCGCCTGCTACGTAGTTGCCTGCCATACCGTACTTCTTAGCAGCTGCGTCAGCGTTATGGAAGATGTTAACCATGATGGTCTTCAGCTTCGCATCAACCTCTTCGAAGCTCCAGGAAAGTCTCTCGGAGTTCTGGCTCATCTCGAGTGCGGAAGTAGCAACACCGCCTGCGTTAGAAGCCTTACCGGGTGCGAACAGAACGCCGTTTGCCTGGAAGTACTTCGTAGCCTCAATCGTGGTAGGCATGTTAGCGCCCTCAGCTACAGCGATAACGCCGTTTGCAACAAGCGTCTTAGCGTCGTCGATGTTCAGCTCGTTCTGGGTAGCGCAAGGAAGAGCGATGTCAACCTTAAC
>CAMIWE010000027.1 GCA_946402335.1 uncultured Lachnoclostridium sp. | reverse complement strand
AGAAGGAGCAGGATGTGGGAGAGTCGTTGGTTTCCATCCATCTTACGGAGACATGCTCCGGAGCCGGGGGTGCGAACGGATTGACCTTGTCAGCAGCCGCAGCCGGTGAAACCAAAGAAAGAAGCAGAATCAAAGACAATACAACAGTCAGACTTTTTTGCATTTTTCTCATAATGTTTGTCATCCTTTCCTGATGATAAGATAATTTTAGCAAAAGGAAAATTCAACTGCAAGTGAAAAAGCAGGAAAAGGCGAAGAATAAGAAAAAAGGCATACCCCCGAAGAATATGCCTTTTTTTCTGTCATTTCGTGTCTGTTGTCAATGGAGCATAGGGGGATCGAACCCCTGGCCTCCAGATTGCGAACCTGGCGCTCTCCCAGCTGAGCTAATACCCCGAAATGGAAGTGAAAATCCCGGAAAACCGGAACGAAACTGCCACGCTGTCATTATAGCTTATTTTACGCAAAAGTCAATCGGGAAGTTTTTGATTGACAAGGCTTTGCCTATGAAATATACTATTTCATAGGGTATTATTCAATTTAACCCGAGAATTCAGGAGGAAGAGTATTATGGGTAAATTTGTTATCAAGACGGTTGCCAGCGGTATCAAGTTCGATCTGAAGGCCGGCAATGGTGAAGTTATTGCAACAAGCGAAGTATATTCCAGCGAGAAGTCCTGCAAGAACGGTATCGAGAGCGTTCGTAAGAATGCCGTTGCCGCTAACATCGAGGATCAGACCGTAGAAGGCTTCGAAAAGGCTAAGCATCCTAAGTTTGAGGTTTACAACGATAAGAAGGGTGAATTCCGTTTCCGCCTGAAA
Organism: uncultured Lachnoclostridium sp.; assembly: GCA_946402335.1. Classification (GTDB taxonomy): domain Bacteria; phylum Bacillota; class Clostridia; order Lachnospirales; family Lachnospiraceae; genus ISDg. Next base: position 27,420 of record CAMIWE010000027.1, on the reverse strand, counting down.
GCTACCAACGGCGAGATCATCGCTACGAGCGAAGGTTATAAGACGAAGGCAAGCTGCATGAACGGTATCGCAAGCGTTCAGAAGAATGCTCCTGACGCTCCTGTAACGGAAGCATAATAGCGCTTTCTTTTGAGGGAAGAATCCCTGTATTTCGAAAGAAATGATTCCTGATCCCCGTGCCGTTCCCATGGTCGGCACGGGGTTTGTATGATTTGGAAAACAAAGAAGATGAAGGCTGTATTCGGACAGCCCTGTGACGGAGAGATTTTTATGACATCAGAGAATACCGCCCGTGTTCTGACGGGAGCAGAATTTGGCACGAAAGCATCCAACAATTATGTCGGAGCGATGAACCGTGTCGAGCAGGAGATTAAAAAAGTAATCGTCGGAAAAGACGACGTTATCCGCAATGTGCTGACGGCCATTGTTGCAGGAGGACATATTCTTCTGGAGGATGTCCCGGGCGTAGGTAAGACCACGCTTGCGGTTGCCTGCTCAAAATCCATGAACCTTGACTATAAGAGAACGCAGTTTACTCCGGATATTATGCCCTCCGACGTTGTCGGATACTGCATGTATGATAAGGACGAGAAGCAGAAGGTATATGTTCCGGGAAGCATTCTTTGCAATCTATATCTTGCGGATGAGATCAACCGTACCTCTTCCAAGACGCAGTCCGCTCTTCTGGAGGCAATGGAGGAAGGTAACATTACGGTTGAGGGAGAGACGAAACCGCTTCCGAATCCCTTTATCGTTATCGCGACCCAGAACCCGGTCGGCGCTGCCGGAACGCAGATGCTTCCGGATTCCCAGCTGGACCGTTTTATGGTCCGTCTCAGCATGGGATATCCCAAGGCGGAATCGGAGATTGCGATGATGAAGGCAAGAAGCGCGGCAGACCCGTTAGAGAACGTTTCCTGCGTATTGACGAAGGAAGGACTTCTTACCATCCGGGACGCTGCCGATAATGTTTATGTCCATGATTCCATCTACCGCTATATCACCGATCTTGTTAACCGTACGAGAAACCATTCCATGATTTCCCTCGGCGTCAGCCCGAGAGGTTCGCTTGCGCTTGTTGCAATGGCGAAGGCAAAGGCATTTCTCGCCGGACGGAATTATGTGCTTCCCGAAGATGTAGCCGATGTGTTCGGCTGTACGGTAGCGCACCGTCTGATCCTGACGGCGACGGCGAGAGCACAGAAGGCAGACGTCATGTTCCTCGCCCAGGATATTTTACGGAGCGTTCCGAGCCCGAGAATATCCGCAACGGGACGCTGATCCTTTTCTTAGGTCAATACGGCCGCCCGCGGGACCCGGTCCCGTTCGGGAATTGTTCGTGTAGGGGGAATTATGCACAAGAATCGCATCCTGTATTGCATCTATCTGGTCATAATCTTTTATGTGTCCATGATTTATAATAATTACGGGCTGTATGTCGTTCTGGCCGTGAGCTTTCTGCTGCCGGTGGCAGCGCTTTTGTACAGTTTGCTGCTCTGGCATAAAGTACATGTCTCATGGGGAATGCCGGAATATGATCCACAGAAGAACGAACCGGCCCGCGTCGGTCTTCTGATCCGGAATAACGGTTTTCTTCCGACCGGCGACATCCTTGTCCGCTTTTCGGTGACCGATGTTCAAAAGAACCAATCCAAAAAACGCAAAACGAAAACCGCGGTAGCGGGACATTCCACCGGGATCAGCGCAGTCAGCGCGGAGTTTAATCATCCCGGCAATGTTTCGTGCCGAATTCTGAAAGTCCGGGTGTGTGAACCGCTGGGGCTTTTTTGCGTTACCGGAAACATAACCGTTTCGGAAGTTTCCTTCACCATTATGCCGATGGTGGCGGATATAGCCGTGACGCCGTTTCGGCATAATCCGTATGCATACATTGAAGAGGAAGAGTATTCGAAGGTTAAACCGGGCGACGACCCGTCCGAACTGTTCGGAACGCGTGAGTACCGTCCCGGCGACCGGCGGAACCGGATTCACTGGGCGCTGACCGCCAAGCAGGACGAACTGATCGTAAAGGAACTCGGCCTGCCCGAGGAGTGCGCTTCGCTTGTTTTGTTTGATATGGTGAAAACGGACGACGATGATGAGATCGCAACCTTGTTTGAGACCGTTTTTTCGCTTTCCGCCCATCTTGCGGCACAGTCGCACAGGCATCGTTTTGCCTGGTTCAATGAGAACAGCGGCGTGATATGCAGACAGACGGTGGAGACGCGGGACGATGTATTTACCGTAATTCCGCAGGTGTTCAGCTGCCCTCTTGCAGGCAGGGACCGGAGCGTGGTGCCGTTATATTTTGCGGAGCACCCGAGGGAGCGGTTCCGGAACATCTTCTATGTAACGAACGCCGGCGACCGGCTCGGGCTTGACGCCCTGCATGCCGCCCGCGAAGACGCTTATGTAGACTGCTACGTGATTTCGAAGAACGGAACCGGCAGAGACGAAGGCGAATGGCGGGAGAACATTGTGCGACCCATGTATCTTGCGGAGGATTTCTCCGAGAAGGGAGGCGCACAGTGAATATGGAAACCAATCGGTTCTTACGGCTGACGGCCCGTGCCTTTAATGTTTTCGTCTGCAATGCCATCGCGTGCAGCTTCCTGATCTATATGTTTGATTTCGGAATGAGCGCGCCGTTACTTGGCGTGATTGCTGCCTCTTCGGCAGTTTCCGTGGCTGTCTGTTCCGTAAAGAAACACGGTGCAGTCTGGCTTGTCGGTTATTTCCTTGCGGTCGTGTCAATCGGGCTTTTGCTTCACGGACAGCTGGCTGCCGGAATGAAAGGCTTTATCGACCAGTTTGCGAAAACGGTCGCTTCCACCCACAGCATCGAGTATGATCTGGAAACGGCAGGCGCCGGCATGGAGGGCCAGTTCGCGGTTATTGCCGTTGCGGAAATGCTTGCCTGCATGCTGCTGGCGATCGCCTATACGGCAAAGAAGAATTATTACGGCTGGATTGCCGTGACAGGATGTATCCTGATCGTTGCGATGATCCTGAACGTATTCCCGCCGGCCCCGATCGTAATCGCATTTTTCTTCATGCTTGTGTACCTGAAGATTACGGCTTCCTTAGAAAATGCCGAATCTGGAAAGGTTATGATGTATTGCGTCTTCACGGTCATCCTGCTGTTTGTGGCGGCATTGAGCGCAAGCACGATCTGGTCGGAGGAGAGGCATGCGGACAGCCTTCGAAACGGCGAGATTCGAAAGCGCGTCCGTGATTTTAATGACAATATCGGCGGAAGGGTCGGCAGATTCATGAGCAGCCGTCAGCTTCCGTTTGAGGACAATTACAGCGGAATGTCGGGCGGTTCCATTTCGAGCGGCTCGATTAAATCCTTAAACCGGACCGACCTGATCGTATATATGCCGGACAACTCCCCGGCGACGTATCTGAAGGGGTATACCGGCGTGACCTATCGGAACGGCAAATGGATCGAGGAGGACGAAAATGTGCGCTACAGATGCTTCCGCAATACCGAATACTGGTCCAGAGCCGGTATCGACATGGATCAGACACTTTCCTTTGCCATGATGGAAGCGGCGTTCCGTGAGATCCCTTCCGGAGAAAGCTATTTCCCGGTATATCTGGCCAATCTCGGGATCGTGGTAGCGGGTGCGAATAGCGCGTATGACTATGTACCTTATGCAGGAGCCCAAATCGTTAATACTACGGGGGTGGCAGTCTACTACAATCCGTCGGGTCTTCCGAACATTATGGCAGTAGACGGAACCCTTCAGGAGTATTCAAAACTGACGAATCAGGAGGACGGACAGTTTTATCATCAGGCCTCTCAGGAGTTCATGTGGGAGTACGGAATGGAGGAGTTCCTGACGGTTCCCGGAGATTTCCGGGACGTTCTCCAGCCGGTCATTGATGAGTATTATAATGATTATCTGCCGAAGCACCCGGCAAGCGATTATAATGACATCCTGCAGGGAAAGATTGACTTTGTAAAGAGATATCTCCGGGAGAATTACGTTTACACGACCAATCCTCCGAAGAACACAACGAGCAAGGACCCCGTCATGTTCTTCATTCAGGACAGTCACGCCGGATATTGCCAGCATTTTGCGTCGACGGCAATCATGCTTCTTCGCATGTTAGATGTTCCGTGCCGTTACGGGGAGGGATACATCGTTCATCTTTCCGATATTGCAAAAGGAAAGAAGAAATCGGAAGTGCTTCCCAATGACGATGAAATGCTCGGAGAGATGCTTGAAACCTGGGGCAAGGACGGAGATATTGAAAAGCCGGAGATAATCGCCGTGAACGTCCCGAACGGAAACGCCCACGCCTGGGCGGAAATCTGGATCAACGATTACGGCTGGCATCCGATCGAGGCGACCGTCGGGTACGAATCCACGGTACGAAACTGGGAGATTCCGACGCCGAAGCCGACCCAGAATCCGAACGGCACTACGCCGACGCCCAATACGAATCCGACCAAGACACCGACCAAAAAGCCGACCCAGGACCAGACCAAGCCCGAGCAGACCGGGGAGAAGAACAACAATCTTCGAAACGGAATCCTCACTACGCTTGCCGTCCTGGCCGTTATGGCGCTTCCCGTCGGGTATGTAACCTGGCTGAAGGAGCGGCGCAGGAGACGGTTTCTCTCTAAGAACGTCAAATTTGCCGTAAAAGCGATATATGAAGATATCGTGCGGATTGCGGACTATATGGGAATCCACCGGGGAGAGAACGAGGCAAACCGGGAATTCCATGCCCGCTTAATAAAGGATCTTCCGCAGGTTTGTGAGGAGGTTTCGTTTGAGCAGGTTTCGGAAATCGCGGAACGTGCGGCTTATTCCGCTGAGCGGCTCACGAAGGAAGACCGAAAGGCAATGCTTCTATATTATAGGAAAATTCGTGCGCACTTCCTTTCTGAAGTGAATCCGTTCCGGCGCGCCTACCTGAAAATGATAAAGGGTATCTGATCATCCCGGAAGTAAGAAAAAAACATACGCAGAGACTGTCCTTCGGACGATACCGGAGGCAGTCTTTTGCGTAAACGGAATGGAATGAAAAAAACAGTTGACGCCGTGCGGGGCATTGTGTTATATTGGTTAGGCTATGGAAGAGGTCTTTTTTTTATGCCTAAATTTATAACGGAGGTGGTAAGTTGTGCGAGTAAAGATTACATTAGCATGTACAGAATGCAAGCAGCGTAATTACAACACTACGAAAGAAAAGAAAAACCATCCTGACCGGATGGAGACCAAGAAGTACTGCAGATTCTGCAAACAGCACACGATGCACAAGGAAACCAAGTAAAGACCGGAAAGGAAGAGAGTTATGAGTGATAATGAAAAGGCTCCCAAGAAGAGTTTCTTCAAGGGATTGAAAGCCGAGTACAGAAAAATTATCTGGCCCAGCAAACAGACCGTCGTGAAAGAATCCGGCGCGGTTCTCGTTATTACCATTGTTCTCGGTTTGATCATTGTCGGTGTCGACATTCTGATTAAATTCGGTCTCGGAGCAATCCTTGGTTTAAGCGTGTAGGAATGGGTGACGATATGGCAGAGGCGCAGTGGTACGTTGTTCATACCTATTCCGGGTATGAAAATAAAGTTAAAGTAGACCTTGAAAAAACGATTGAAAACCGTAAACTTCAGGACGTGATCATGGAAGTATCCGTTCCGCTCATTGATTCCATTGAGGTAAAGAACGGCGTTCGTAAGATCGTCCAGAAGAAGATGCTTCCGGGTTATGTACTGGTACGCATGATCATGAATGATGATACATGGTATGTAGTTCGTAATACCCGCGGCGTTACCGGGTTTGTAGGACCGGGATCCAAGCCGGTTCCGCTTACCGAGCAGGAAGTTTACAACATGGGTATCAATCGCGAGCATGAAAAGCTCGATTTCGTTGAGGGTGAGACCGTAACCGTTCTGAACGGTGCATGGATGAACACCCAGGGCGTTATCAAGGCAATCAACCCTGCGAAACAGACGCTCACCATTTCGGTTGAGATGTTCGGTCGTGAGACCCCGGTTGAGATTGCATTTGAAGACGTCAAAGTAGAACATTTCTAAGCTTGTCTGTTTAGGCAGCAGACAGGAACTGCCGGCTCCGGCCGGTAAGTGGGAGGAAATCTTCCGATAACACCACATTTTAGGAGGTATGCTAATTATGGCAAAGAAAGTAACAGGTTACATCAAATTACAGATTCCGGCTGCGAAGGCAACCCCGGCTCCTCCGGTAGGTCCCGCTCTTGGTCAGCACGGTGTAAACATTGTACAGTTCACGAAGGAATTCAACGCCAGAACTGCTGGACAGGAAGGAATGATCATTCCTGTTGTTATCACGGTTTATCAGGATAAGAGCTTCAGCTTCATTACGAAGACTCCTCCGGCACCCGTTCTTTTGAAGAAGGCCTGCAAGATTGACAAAGCATCCGGCAAGCCGAACAAGGATAAGGTTGCTACGATTAAGAGATCCGAAGTAGCTAAGATTGCTGAACTTAAGATGCCTGATCTGAACGCTGCAAACCTTGAGACTGCAACCAGCATGATTGCAGGAACTGCACGTAGCATGGGTATCACCGTAGTAGATGACTGAGATTAAAGTGGGAGGGATAAGCTCCCGACACTACCACTAGGAGGTTTTAATTATGAAACATGGTAAGAAATATACGGAAGCTGCGAAGCTGATCGACAGAAGCGTTCAGTACGATTCTGCCGAGGCAATTTCGCTGGTTAAGAAATCCGCAACCGCTAAATTTGACGAGACCATTGAAGCACATATTCGTCTTGGTGTAGACGGACGTCATGCGGACCAGCAGGTTCGTGGTGCTGTCGTACTCCCTCACGGAACCGGTAAGACCGTTCGCGTACTCGTATTCGCAAAGGGTCCCAAGGTAGATGAGGCTCTGGCAGCAGGCGCTGACTATGCCGGCGGTGATGAGCTCGTTCCCAGAATCCAGAAGGATGGCTGGTTCGAGTTCGACGTTGTTGTTGCAACACCTGATATGATGGGCGTTGTTGGTAAGCTCGGACGAGTACTTGGCCCGAAAGGACTTATGCCGAACCCGAAGGCAGGTACCGTTACGATGGATGTAACCAAGGCTGTACATGATATCAAAGCAGGTAAGATTGAGTATCGTCTTGACAAGACGAACATCATTCACTGCCCTGTCGGTAAGGCTTCCTTCACCGAGGAGCAGCTCGCAGAGAACTTCGACACTCTGATTGGTGCAATTGTTAAGGCTAAGCCCGCAGCAGCAAAGGGACAGTATCTCAGAAGCATAACACTCACTTCTACGATGGGCCCCGGCGTTAAGCTTAACACGGCAAAGTTCATGTAATACAATTGCAAAAACCTTAACCATAGCAAACAAAGGCTGTGACATCCGTGATGTCGCAGCCTTTTATAATCGTACAAAACAGAAAAGCCCCGGAAACTCCGAGGCTTTTTGAAAACGGGATTAAATCCGAATCCGGTCCGGGAAACTGCGGTCGATCTTTCCGAGCAGCTTCTTGTTGGTAACCGAAACAAGAGGGGCCGGGTAGGAGCGGATGTAGCACAGAAAGATCAATGCCACAAATACGCTGCGGTCATCCTCGGCAAGAATCTGACCGTTCCGGAACAGACTCTGGTCGGACAGGTCGTTCTCCACGGAAGCAACCTGGTGGGTTCCGTAGAAAACAGGCAATGCCTTGCAGTCCGTAGGAGCAACCGGATACAGGTTATAAGACAGACTCTGATAACGCATCTCATAAATGTCATATTTATTAAATAATGTTCCGCTGTGAATCTGATAGCAGAGGCCGGAATAGTTTCCGTCCGTGTCAATCTGGGAAGCTCCGATCATTTCGGTAGTCGCACGGTTGGAATTCGGATTGATGACAATCTGCTTTCCGCCGTAGCTGATCTGCCAGCCGCCTTCCCGGGGAAGCAAGGGCATTTTTATCCCCCCGACTACACGACCGTTCCGTTTAATGGCCATTTCCCCCATTGCAGGTTCATCTTTCAGTTTAACGATATCAAGGATCATACAACATATCCTCCGAAAGAAGTGACGCCGCACCGCCCGGAATTCATCCGGACACGATGCATATAACAAAATCCTCAACCAGACTTGAAATAGTCTTTTGTATAATTGATTATACACGATAACACAAAAAAAGTAAGGGATTTTCCGAAAATAAACAAAAATAATCAGAATGAATGAGATAATCTTTGAAAAAGAAAGGAAAATGTAATGTAACTTTGCATTTGGAAGAAAATGCGGCGGTTTCGACGCAATAAGATAGTACAAGTCCCTGGTTTGCCTGAAGAAAAGCGGATAGTATGAGATTACCCATAAGGGGGCGCCCCGAGGAGGCATAAATGCTTTGTTTCCCGAATGAGGCGGACCGGGAAAACGGGGGTAGCTTATTTCGATGCCGGATCGGCGAAAATAAGGAAATAGTACAGAGTCGAAATTTGAAAAAAAGAAATTGACAAGCCGGATAAAATATGGTATAAAGGTAGTCGACTGCCGAAGACAGTAGGTGCCGAAAGGCGTAAGCGATTCGTAAGAATCCGCCAACCGAGGATATGTCAGCATTTATTGATGAGTATTTATGCTGCTTTTCCGCTTCGGAAGAGGAGCATTTTTTTTGCGATAAGCGAATACCTCACAATCGTGTCACGACAGTCAAAATCGAATAGGAGGTAATTCACATGGCTAAGGTTGAGCTGAAGAAGCCGATCATTGACGAGATCACTAAGTATGTTGCCGACGCAAAGGCAATCGTTCTGGTTGATTATCGTGGACTGACGGTTGAACAGGACACCAAGCTTCGTAAGTCTTTAAGAGAAGGCGGCGTTGTTTACAAGGTATTCAAGAACACCTATCTTAAGAAGGCATTTGCCGGTACGGTTTACGAAGAGCTTGCGAAGCATCTCGACGGACCTACTGCTGTTGCATTCGGTCTGGATGATGCTACTGCTCCCGCGAGACTTCTTTCCGAAGGAATGAAGATCTCGGAAAAGCTTGAGTTTAAGGGCGGCGTTGTTGACGGAACGTACTATGACGCAGCTGGTTGCAAGGCTGTTGCAAACATCCCTTCCAGAGAGGTTCTTATTTCCAGACTTCTCGGCAGTTTGCAGTCTCCCGTTGCAAATCTTGCTCGCGTTCTCAAGCAGATTGCAGAGAAGAAGGCAGAGGTTGCCTAATCATTCTGCGAAGTTTATTTCAACGCCGTATATCGGCATAATCACATTTTAAAATGGAGGATTTTTAATCATGACGAATCAGGAATTTATCGATGCGATCAAGTCCCTCAGCGTTCTTGAGCTTAACGATCTTGTTAAGGCTTGCGAGGAAGAGTTTGGTGTAAGCGCTGCTGCCGGTGTTGTTGTTGCTGCCGGTGCAGGTGCAGGTGCTGCTGCTGCAACTGAGGAAGAGAAGACCGAGTTCAACGTAGAGCTTACTGAAGTAGGCGAGAACAAGGTTAAGGTTATCAAGGTTGTTCGTGAGATCACCGGTCTTGGCCTCAAGGAAGCTAAGGATCTTGTTGACGGCGCTCCTAAGAACATTAAGGAAGCTGTTTCCAAGGAAGAGGCTGAGGAAATCAAGGCTAAGGTTGAGGCTGAAGGCGCTAAGGTTACGCTTAAGTAATTTTACCGATTGCCTTACGTGTGAGCGGACAGCGTTTCCGCCGCACTTACCCCGAAAACAAAGGACGGCCGGCGGACTGATTTGTCTGCCGGCTGTTTTTCTTTTTGCGGGAGCGCGAAAACGGCTTCCCGGTGGAAGAGAAAACGGTCGACGGAATCTATACCACAGGTATAATGACAAATGCTGTGTTTTGTGGTATTATGAATTTGACTGAGGATAAGCGGATCTGAAAAGGATTCGGGAAAGGAAAGAAACATGAAAGCGTCATTTCGTATCAATGTAAGCTACGGCGAACGGTATGATGAGGCCCTCTATCTGCTTAAGGAACGGGGCTTTGCTCTGCTGTGCTCATTTGCGGAAAAGCATATACGAAGAAACGCGCTTAATGGCAGGAACTGTCGGAAATAGACGGTTACTGCAGAACGGAACATGTTTTTTCAGACCGCTTGCCGTAATGGGTAAGCGGTCTTTTTTGTGAAAAGAATGCACATGTGGCGAAAATGGTATACGCACCTGACTTAGAATCAGACGCAGAACTGCATGCGGGTTCGAATCCCGCCTTGTGCACTGTCCAATGTAGAAAGGAAAGGTAACATCGCATGGATATGTTGAAAATCAAAGGAAAAGTGAATACTGCAATCTGTTACGCAAAGGTTGTTGAGGACGAGGCGATTGAGCAGATCAGACGGATGTGCGATTACGAGATGACCGAAGGCGCGAAGATCCGCATCATGCCGGATGTTCATTCCGGAAAAGGATGCACGATCGGAACAACGATGACGATTCAGGATAAAGCCGTACCGAATGTGGTCGGCGTGGATATCGGCTGCGGAATGTATACCGTAAATCTCGGAAAGAATACGATTGATTTCGTAAAAGTGGATGAAGCCGCGCACTTTATCCCGTCGGGCATGAATGTCTGGGAAGGGCGTCAGGAGCGATTTGACCTCACCGGCCTGGCCTGCTACAGAGAACTTAGGGACGCGAGGAGACTGGAACGATCTCTCGGAACCCTGGGCGGCGGAAATCATTTCATAGAAATTGATGAAGCGGCTGACGGGACGAAGTATCTGATCATTCACTCCGGGTCCAGAAATCTCGGAAAGCAGGTGGCGGAACACTATCAGAAACTGGCAATCAATCTGAACAAAGGATACGACGAATATTACAGAGAACGGGACGAGATCATCCGCACCTACAAGGAGATGGGACGTAAGAATGAAATACAAGGGGCGTTAAAGCAACTCCGCTGTAAGGTGTATGAGAGGGAACCCGATATGCCCGAAGATCTGTGCTTTCTGTCGGGCAAATACCTTGACGATTATCTTCACGATGTCGTGATCTGCCAGGCTTTTGCAAGACGAAATAGGGAAAAAATGGCGGAAATCATTCTGAAGAAGACCGGAATGACTGCCGGCGAGAGCTTCCACACGATTCATAATTATATCGATACAGAAGAAATGATATTGAGAAAGGGCGCAATTGCGGCCCATAATGGTGAAAAAGTGCTGATTCCGATTAATATGAAAGACGGAAGCGTGCTGGCGGTCGGCAAAGGAAATCCGGAATGGAATTATTCCGCTCCGCACGGCGCAGGAAGACTGATGTCCAGATCGAAAGCAAAGAGCACCCTGAACATGGAGGAATACCGCAAAACGATGGAAGGCATTTATACGACTTCCGTAAACGAAAGCACATTGGACGAGGCGCCGATGGCATACAAGAGTCTCGGAGACATCATAGATGTGATCCGGGAGTCCGTGGATGTCATCGACGTCATGAAACCGATATACAATTTTAAGGCTTCTGAGTAGCAAGACCCCGGCCGGTTCGCTTCCGGGTCATGCACCCGGGGGAGCGGATGAGGCAGTACCGCCTTATAGGGCGGTCGGGGAAAGCCTTTTTGGAAGCACCTCCTAAGGAAGCGGAACAGGAGGAAAGGAAAATGGTAATCATGCCTGCCATCGACATGGTGGCAACGGGAATTAACATAACAAATCTGCGAAGGGCTGCGGGACTGAGCGTAAAGGACCTGCAGGACATCTTCGGATTTGCCACACCACAGGCGATTTACAAATGGCAGCACGGAACGGCCATGCCGACGGTTGACAATCTGGTCATCCTGGCGGCGGTTCTGGCGGTGCCGATGGACCGCATTGTCGTGGTGAGAGGTGCCATGGCTTCTAAGGCGACTGCTTAAGAAGCGTGAAAAATGTTTTTTTCGGCCGGCAGACGGAAATGTCTGCCGGTTTTTACATCCTTTTTACTGTTCAAGCCTGCCGGAATGTGGTATGATGGATAGAGTTTTAAATATTTAACGGAGGGAAAGCGGTCCCGAAAAGGACCGGATGGGGGAGTCCGATGGCGTTTACACTGGAAATTAAAAGCAAGGGGCTGTTTGGCAGAGTCAGAGAACTGAACCTGGAGGAACTGTATCAGAACTGCGGACTGCAGGGCGGAACGGTGAATGAATTTTATATTCTTGAGCCGGACCGTGTCGATCCGAATTATGTGATGATCTATAACCCGAAACGGTTCGGGCGGGGAATCGCGCTTGATATGAAGCAGATCCGAAGCGGAATCGTGCGGCTTACCTATAACATTCCGACGACAAGGACGGAAATTGCGGATTATATCAATGTGGTAAAGGAAATCGTTCGGCAGTTTAAAAAAGCATCCATGTACAGCATAAACGATGAAGCCGAATATTCCCTGGATCTTTTAGAGGAAGTCCGAAACGAGATGACGGCGTTCAGCCTGAAGACGCTGAACGAACTGTGCTCCAATCAGGACCCGGACCGGTCTCCCTGCATCCGCCTGGCCCTGTTTCCGTGGTACATCCCGAAGGAGAAGCTTGAGCTGTACCGGGATTGTCAGACGTTATATGATTTTGAGCGGACGATGCATGAACTGCAGGACCGGCCCGTCTATTACGCAAGACCTTTCTTTTTTAAGGAAGGCGATACACTGCTTGCCCGTTATGCTTATCCCGACCGATGCGAATGCATCTTCCCAATCGACCCGAAGAAGGCGGTCAATGCCATGAAAGCCGTTCCGGACGTAACATGGATCAACTTCTATCTTTCCGATGAGAAGAAAACCCTCGGGGGCGATTATCCGTATGAACGCTTCATCGCCTATATGATGGAACACGGAGCAGTCAGAAACGATGCGGAGACGGTTATCCTGCCGTCCATCCCGAAGGAAGAGTTTGAAGCGATTGTTGCGTATTTGAATGCGGAATCCGAACTGCCCAAGGAGGTCAGTGCTATCGACCCAAATGGGAAGAAAGTGACAGATACGGCAGATGAGAACGAGTAAAACAACAAAAATTTATCGAAATTCGATAAATAATTATTGACTATTGATTCTGCATGTGGTATTCTTACCACAAACACGAAGACAGTCAATACGGACCCGGCAGCATTGATTGGTGTTGCCGGGCTGTTTTATTTCCGGAGGGATTTATGAAACAGAAAGAGCTTTCCTTTATGTTAAAATGCGTTGTCATCGGCGTGGCACTCTGCCTCCTTTTGGTCTGTGCGCTGATGATACCGGTCAAAGCGGAGAGTTTTGTTCAGGACGGACTGATGGACAAGGGGTTTCGGATTCCGTGGATGATTTCGGTCTGGATCGCGGCGGTTCCCTGCGTGCTTATTCTGATTCAGTGCTGGGGCGTAACCGTTGACATCGGACGCGACCGTTCCTTCTCAAGAGACAATGCAGCCAGACTGAAACGGATTGCTTACCTGGCACTTGGCATTGTGGCCTATTTCTTTCCCTGCAACCTGGTACTGTTTCTGCTTTCCCTTGTACCGGACCGTGTCCTGGCCTGGGCAGGGCTGTTCTGCTGCGCGGGGCTTGCATTTGCCGTATGCGCGGCGGCGCTTTCCCACCTGGTGATCAAGGCGGCCGAACTGCAGGAGGAGAACGAGCTGACGGTGTAACGGGAAACCGTGCAGAAGCGGATGGAACAAGAGTTTGAAGCGATGAACGGAGTAAAACATGAAGCAGACGGATGAAATGGAATTGCTGCCCGAAGAAGAAATGAATCTGAGCGGCCATCTCGTGTTTAACATTGATGTGATGCTTGCCAAAAGAAAGATGAGCGTGACCGAACTGGCAAACCGGGTCGGGATCACGCTTGCGAACATGTCCATCTTAAAAAGCGGCAAAGCAAAGGCAATCCGGGTTTCCACGATTGAAAAACTGTGTGAAATATTAGAGTGCCAGCCGGGAGACCTGTTTGAATATGTAAAGAACTGAATTGCAGTTCGTGTGGGATTATGGAGCGGAACCGGCGTGCGAAGGTGCGCCGGTTCGCGCGTTTTTCGCCCGGATTACGGGCAAAAGGGAGGGAGAAGATGAAAGAGAAGAGTTCGCTGTATGGGAGAAAACTGCTTATTAGCGCAGGATATGCGGCAGCCGGCACGGCCTGTCTGTTCCGCGCGCCGCACGGGATTACCTATCCCCTGTTTGCGGCCGCAACGCTTGTGCTTTTTTTCCTGGTTTTAAGACTGCAGGGAGAGACATGGAAACGTTCGGCGTTCGGATTTGCCGCGGGAATCATGATTCTTTCGGTTCATGTTGCCACGACCGGAAACGCGCATCTGATTGCGATTGACAAAGGACTGATGTATCTGCTTTTATTCATGCTGATCCTGCACAGTCTGTACGATGACACGAAGTGGGATGTCATGAGGTACCTCGGGGCGGTCACGGATTTTATTCTTACTTCGTGTACGCATATTTTCGATTGTATCACGGACGGAATTGAGGTCTTTCGGGGACGTGGGGAACCGGACGGGACGGAAGGCACGGAAGGTGCGGATTGCGATACCCGCAAGAAGGAAAGCCCCGTAAAGTACATCTTTCTCGGACTGATGATCGCGGTGGTTCTGCTTTGCGTGATCGTACCGCTTCTGATGTCGTCGGATGCAGTATTCGCCAAGGTTCTGAATGACCTCTGGGATCTTAAGATCGATGAGACGATCATGCTGATCGGTGTGCTGTTCGGGGTACTGTTCGTTGCTTCGTATGCGTTGATCAGCACTTGCTCGAAGAAGATTAAAAAGCTCCTTTCAAACGCAAAGGACACGAGGACGGTCGATCCTGCCGTTGCGATCACGTTTACGTCCGTGATCATGATGGTTTATGTCCTGTATTGCGCGATTCAGATTTATTACCTGTTTCTCGGTGCCGGCAGCCTGCCGGACGGATATACCTATGCGAAGTACGCCCATGAAGGCTTTTATGAGCTGGTCGCCGTCTGCCTGATCAATCTGGTGATGGTTCTGTTGTGCAGAAAGTACTCAAAAAGCAGTTTTGCGCTTCCGGTTATTCTGACGGCCGTTTGCGGCTGTACCTATATTATGCTTGGTTCGAGCCTGTACCGGATGATTCTTTACATTGAAGCCTACGGCTTCACGTTTCTCCGCGCGTTCGTTCTTTTTGCGCTGGCGGCGATTGCGCTTGTCATGGCAGCAGCCGTCGCACTTGTATTCCGGTCCTCCTTCCCGTTCGTAAAATGCGCGCTTGCCGCGGTTGTAATGACCTGGGTCGTATTTGCCTTCAGCTATCCGGACCGCTGGATTGCGGATTACAATCTTAAGCATAATTACGGAATCGAATATACGGTTTTCGAGCTGTCCACGGACGCCGTCCCGGTCATTACAAGGCAATGGGGCGGGGACAAATGGGGCAAAGACGTGGAGCCCCTGTTCCGAAAGGAATTCGAAGAGGCCGCCAAAAAGAAGGATTTCCGGAATTTCAACCTTTCCGAATACTGCGCCCGCAGGGCTTTGGAGCAGCTTCATTAAAGAAGAACACAAAAACATAAGAATAGAGTGACAGTTATCCCTTCCCGTGGTATAATGAAAGGACTAAAATACCCAGGGGAGGGATAATTATGTTTATTTCGACAACGGAACACATTGAAGGAATTACTTATCAGATACTCGGTATCGTAAAAGGCAGCACGGTGCAGACCAAACATGTCGGAAAGGACTTTATGGCCGGCTTAAAGACCCTTGTGGGCGGCGAGATCGCAAGCTATACCGAAATGATGAACGAGGCACGTGATACCGCTACATCCCGTATGGTGACGGAAGCACAGCGTCTCGGCGCGGACGGCATCGTAGGCGTACGCTTCACGACCAGCGCCATTATGCAGGGTGCATCGGAGGTTATGGCATACGGTACCGCGGTGAAGGTAATCCGGAACTGAACCGGACAGGCTTCGGAAGGTTGAATGAATCGGGAGGGGTAACCTATGGCATCCTGTATTGCATTTCAAATGAAAAACATTGACGACGCCCAGGAACATTGGAGCAACGGCTGGGAAACCGTGGAAGAATACGGTAGTTCGGCCTACGGTCACAAGCTTCACATCTGGGACGAGGGAAGCCGTAAGCTGTGCCGCTGCATGGGCTGCGGAGGCTATCTTTTGTACCAGCGCTCGGAATACCGCTCCGAAACGGACGATTCTTCGGATTCTTTTTATTCGCATTTCTTCCCGGTGGAGACGCCGGAAGAGGCGGATGAACTGAATTTCCGCTTCGACGGGTTTAGGATCGAGGCGGAGTTCGGGAGACGTTTTTTATGCGCCACCAACGGTCGTTACCGCTGGGCGGGAACGATTGAAGACGGGGACGCGGAGGAATGGTGAGCAGAAGGCAGCCGTCTTTGGCCGGCCGGTCCGAACCGACGGAGTGTGACGGAAAGCAGCTTACAAATCCGGAAACAAAATGTAAAGGAAAAGCGGAAGGCACATGCGTCTTCCGCTTTTTTCATGTCCTTAGGCGGATGGTTTGTATAATCTTTACAGACGTTCTGACCCGAAGATGGAGTTTACGATATTTCTGTCTGCCGAAGGGCCGAAACGATTGCAAACAATCCCGTTTTCGATTATATTGGAAGAGGTAAGAGGATGGTAACATCGGGATGGCGGGATGCATGAAAAAAGCCGTCCGTCCCGTTTTATTAAGGAGGATAGAAGGTATGAGATTGGGAATTTCTTCCCCGTTAAGGCATTCCTCGGCGGAGGAGTGGGCGAAGAACCAGGTGGCGCTCGGGTGTCGCGCGGTCGTATTTCCCGTACAGAGCGATGCGCCGCGGGAAGTTATCGAAGCGTATAAAGCGGCAGCGGACCGCTACGGACTTTTGATCGCGGAAGTGGGGATCTGGCGCAATGCGCTTTCTAAGGACCCGGAGGAATGCAGGAAAAACCGGGATTACTGCGTCGCACAGTTACGGCTTGCAGACGAACTCGGCGCCCGGTGCGCGGTCAATGTGGCGGGCGCGTTCGGACCCCGCTGGGACGGGCACTACCGTGAGAACTTTACAGAAGAGGCAAGACGCGAGACGGTCTTGATGGTGCAGGACATCATCGACCGCGCGGAAGTGAAAAATACGTACTTTACGCTTGAGCCGATGCCCTGGATGGTGCCGACCGGACCGGAGGATTACCTGAGGCTTCTCGAAGAGGTAAACCGTGACCGCTTTGCCGTACATATGGACATCATCAACATGGTGCAGAGCGCGGACCGTTATTTCTTCACGGACGAATTCGTTGATAAGTGCGCTTCGCTTCTCGGGAACCGGATCCGCAGCTGCCACATCAAGGACGTGCATCTTAAGGAAGAGTACACATTCCAGTTAGAGGAGTGTGCGCCCGGCAAAGGCGAATTCCCGCTTCGCCGCTACGTCGAAGCAATGAACGCGATCGATCCCGATATGCCGGTCATTTTGGAGCATCTGCATACGGATGAGGAATATATCACGTATTTTAATGTATTAAAGGAGGTGCTTCATGGAGTATCATAGAATATCGGATGCCAATCTCATCACGGCGCAGTATATGGACAAGATTCTGATCAAGGAACGCCTCATCGATTCCGTTGTTGCCGATACGCAGGCGGAGTTCTTCGGCAATACGTTTTCCATGCCCGTGATGACGCCCGCATTTTCCCACCTCGGACCGATGGGCGGCCGGGAACTGAGCGGCCTTGAGGAATATTCGATTGCGGCCCGTGAAATGAACATCCTCAATTTCGTCGGCATGATGGAAAATGACATGTTCGAAAAGATCATGAAAACCGGCGCGAAGACCGTCCGGATCGTGAAGCCGTATGCGGACAACGGCAAAGTCCGCGACCAGATGGCATTTGCCGAAAGTATGGGAGCGGCCGGAATCGGAATGGATATTGACCATATCTTCGGAAACCAGGGGTTGGATGTCGTGATCGGCGAGCAGATGGCGGTGCAGACGTCTTCGATGATCCGTTCCTATGTGGAATCGACGAACCTGCCGTTTTACGTAAAAGGCGTGCTGAGTGCCGAAGACGCCGTCAAATGCGCCGACCTCGGCGTGAAAGCAATCCTCGTAAGCCATCACCACGGCCGGCTACCCTATGCGGTACCGCCGATGATGATCCTTCCGGAGATTAAGAAAGCGCTCAAGGGCTACGACGTGAAGATTATCGTGGACTGCGGGATTGCAAGCGGCGCGGACGTTTATAAGGCAATCGCGCTCGGCGCGGATGCCGCGGCGGTCGGCCGTTCGATGCTGCCGTCCCTTGAAAAAGGCGGTGTTTCCGGCATGAAGGAATTCCTTCAGGGCGTCGGGAACGAGCTCCGGTTTATTATGAGCTGTACCGGATTTGCCCGTGTTTCGGACATCAATGACAGCTGTATTGTTATAAAGGATTGATAGGAAGGCTTTCATATGATTCTAGCATATTACCAGATTTTGCTGTTGATTTCCGTTGTGCTGACGCTCGTGTATCTGATGAGCTGGCACAAGCATTTTGACGTCCATGTCACGCTGATCTTCACATTTGTCCCGATCGCGATACTCGGAAACCTGCTGACGGCGCGTGCCAAAACCATAGAAGAGGCAACGCTTGCCAATAAGATCACGTATCTCGGCGCGACGTTTCTGATGCTGATTATCACACTGACGATCCTGAACCTGTGCGACATCAAGGTGCCGCGTGCGGTGCGGATGGTATTTGTCTCATTAAGTATGATCGTCTACCTGAGTTCGCTGACGGTCGGTTACGGAAACATCAAAATCTTTTATAAATCCTACGGCTTCGTTGTCGAGGACGGGGTCGGCAGACTGATTGACAAGGACTACGGCGTGATGCACACCGTATTTGCCGCCATGATCTTAGGCTATTTCGCGATCAGCTTTGCCGCGATGGTTTACAGTTTCTTCAAAAAGAAGAACGTGCCGAACAAGATCATTCTTCTGATGTTCATCCCGGAGATGATCGCGGTGTTCGCATTTTACGGCGGGCGGAGCCTGATCACGGACAAGATCGAACTGATTTCGATTGCATATGTGTTCGCGCAGATCATGTATCTGATCATCATCAACCAGGTATGTCTTTATGATATTACGGACTCGGGAATCGATTCCCTTGTGCAGACCGGCGACAAAGGTTTCCTTTCCTTTGACTTTAAGAGGCATTATCTCGGCTGCAACGTGACCGCGCTCGGCGTATTTCCGGAACTTGCCGGAGCCGTTGTGGACCGCGTTATTCCGGAGGATAACCCGCTTGCTCCGTATATTGACGAGTGGCTTGATAAGTTTGTTAAGGATGAGAAGAGTAATCAGTTTACCTATAAGCACGGCGACAGCAGTTACCTCGTTTCCGTTACCTATCTGTTCAGCGGCAAGCGGAAACGCGGCTACCAGTTCTTCTTAAGCGACGACACGAAGCGGCAGCAGTATATTGAGCTTCTGGACGGATTCAATGCGAAACTCCGGGAGCAGGTGGACGAGAAGACCAGGCACATCGTGGAGATGCACGACAACCTGATTCTCGGCATGGCGACCATGGTTGAAAGCCGTGACAATTCGACCGGAGGGCATATCCGACGAACGAGCGAAGGCGTACGGATTCTGACGGACGAGATTCGTAAGGATAACGTGTTCAACCTTGATGACGAATATATCAAGAACCTGATCAAAGCGGCGCCGATGCACGACCTCGGCAAGATTGCGGTTGACGATAAGATCCTCCGCAAGCCCGGAAAATTCGAGCCCGAAGAGTTTGAACAGATGAAGAAGCATGCGAAGGAGGGAGCCCGCATCGTGCATACGATCCTTCGCGGAACCGATGACGATGCGTTCCATCTCGTTGCGGAAAATATGGCGCATTACCACCATGAGCGCTGGGACGGATCGGGGTATCCGGACGGAATCGCCGGCGAGCAGATCCCGCTTGAGGCGCGGATCATGGCGATCGCCGATGTGTATGATGCCCTTGTTTCAAAGCGTGTATATAAGGACAGCATGTCCTTTGAAAAGGCGGACAGTATCATCATGAGCGGAATGGGGACGCAGTTCGATCCGTCTTTGGAGCGTTACTATGTTGCGGCAAGACCACGACTTGAGGAATACTATCTTGCGCAGGAGGATAGAGTATGAGTGAAGTAAAATGGGGAATTCTCGGAACCGCCAACATCGCCCGGTGGGCGACGATTCCCGGAATGAAAAAGGCAAAGGGCTGCCGGCTTTACGCAATTGCGGGCCGGAGTCTTTCCAAAGCGGAAGCATTTGCCGAAGAATTCGGTTTCGAAAAAGCATACGGAAGCTACGACGAGCTGCTTGCGGACCCGGAAGTGCAGGCGGTTTACATTCCGCTTCCGAACGACCTGCACCTGCCGTGGGTGAAGAAGGCCTTAGAGGTCGGCAAGCATGTGCTCTGCGAGAAGCCGCTTGCGATGAATGCGGCGGAAGCACGGGAGATGTTTGATACCGCCGAAGAAAACGGCGTATTCCTGATGGAGGCATATGCCTATCTGCACAGTCCGTTTATCGAGAGCTTAAAGAAGGATATCGCAAGCGGCGTGATCGGGGATGTGGATTATATCGATACCGCATTTGTCACACAGGGCTATCTCGAGGATTTCCGCCTTCATAAGGAGCACGGCGGCGGAGCCATGTACGACCTCGGCTGCTATTGCACGACGATGATCCTGACGCTGATTGATTCCGAGGTGTCGGATGTGAAAGCGGTTGCGGAATTTACCGACCTCGGCGTGGACATGCTTGCGGGCGTACTCTTAAAGTTTGAAAACGGGGCGCGGGCATCCTTTAATGTCGGCATGAACCTCGGCCGGAACACCAATTCCCGCTATGACCGTTTGTACATTCACGGGACAAAGGGCTCCATCCGCTCTGGCGTTGAGTACAACCAGGAAGGAAATATCAGTTATACGATTTATAACGGGGACGGTGTGACGGAACGCACGGTATTTGCACCGCAGAACTATGCGCTTGAAACGTCACAGCTGAACCGCTGCATTCTTTACGGGGAAACCCCGCATATCACACGGGCATTTTCCGTGAAAAATGCGGAGCTGCTCGACCGGATTCTTAAGGAAATCGGATATTAGGAAAAAACCGAAACAAAAAGACAGGGAAAGCACCCATCCGTAGGGAAGCGGAAGGGTGCTTTTTACATCGGAAAAAAGCGGAAACGACGGGTTTTACGAAGAATGCGCGGGGTGAAAATCTTTTGCCGTTTGATGCCTAAACTATTGACAGACAGATTCAAAAAAGGATAAAATATATTAACTGGTTCGATGATGATTTTTGGGGTTTCGTCCGGTCCGGAAAGGCTTTTGGGACCGGCTGTCAGAATACATAAGAGGAGGATTTGTCATGAAGTGTAGCAAATGTGGGTCGGATTTTCCGAATGATGTGAATTTCTGTCCGTATTGCGGAGAGAGGATTTGGAAAGACAATACCGGGTGCCGTGCCGCCGACAGTGAGACGGATAAACTGACGGGCGGTCTGGTGAAACTGCTCGGAACCGCTCTCGGCGTGAGCGTTCTCCTGAATATTAAGCTTCTGCTCGGAAAGCAGGCGGAGTATTCCGATGAGACCATGAAGGACCTCGAAGGTATCCTCAAGTCGCTCCGTTCGCTCGGAGGAGAGAAGAATTCCGCTTCTTCGGAAGCCGTGGAAAAGGATGTGGCGGACGCAGTTGAGCGCGCCGTTTCGGAAGCGGAGAAGGCATGTGAAGAAGCCGGAAATACGGTGGATGAGGTTGTGAAATCCCTTGCCGAGGGACTCGACGAACCGCTTGCCGGGATGAAGAAGACGATTGAAGAAACCGCGAACGAGTTCGAGCGAGGTTTCAATGAGGCCGTTTCGGAAGCCGAAAAGGCACTTGCGGAGCTGGACGCGGAGATTGAGAAGGCGGCAAAGGAGTACGACGAGACCGCCGAAGCTGCCGAAGAGCCTGCCGAAGCCGCTGAAGAGCCTGACGAAGGCGGAATCACGATCGTGTTTGAGGACGAGGACGACGAAGAGTCTGAGGATGAGGAACCGGAGGACGATTCCGAAAAGGACGAAGACGACCTCGACGAGGAAGAAGACGACGAAGAGTCCGACGAAGAGGACCTTGATGAGGACGATTCCGAAGAGGATGAAGACGGCACCGACGAGGAAGAAGACGACGAAGAGTCCGACGAAGAGGATCTTGATGAGGACGATTCCGAAGAGGATGAAGACGATCTCGATGAGGAAGACGAGGAGTCTGATGAAGAAGAATCCGATGAGGATGATTCCGATGATGAAATAGACGAAGAAGAGGACAGCGAAGAGGAAAAGGAACCGGAGAAGAAATCGAATCCGTTTGCGTTCCTGTTCGGCAATCTGTTCCGTGATTCTTCGAAGACACCGGCTGCAGAGGCACCGGCTGCAGAGAAACCGGCTGCTGCGGAATCTTCTGAAATTAAGATTGATTTCGGCGAGGACGAGGAAGAGGCTGATATTCTGAAGAGCGAAGCCGATACGGCGGAGCCGGAAGCACCTGCCGGGTCCGAAGCACATTCAGAACCTGAAGTACCTGCGGAACCCGAAGAGAATGCAGAGTCCGGAATCATAGCCATCGAATTTGACGAAAGCGATGACGAAGAGACGGACAATATGTCCGAGGAGCCTGCGTTTGACGAACCTTCGTTTGATGCGTCGGAGGATGACGAGCCGGAAACGGAGGCGGAAGAGCCTGCAGCTGAGGACGGCGGAATTGAAATCCTGTTTGAGGACGAGGATGAAGGCCCGGTTGAGCCGATAAACGAAGCGCCTGCATTTGACGAAGTGGAATTCGAGACCGAGCAGTTCCCGAAGGCGGAATATGAGGAAACGCCGAAGGAAAGCTTCAAACCGGAGGAATCCGGTACGATAGCCATCGATTTTGGTGAAGACGCTGACGAAGAGACGGACAATATGGCCGAGGAGCCTGCATTTGACGAGCCTTCGTTTGATGAGCCGGAGGATGACGAACCGGAACTTCCCGAGGAGCCGGAGAGCGAGCCTTACGACGAGCCGGCCGGACAGGAAGAAGACGGGTCCGACAGCGAAGCATACGATGCCGGGCCGGACGAAGAAGCATCTTATGATGAGCCGGACGAAGAAGAGGCATCTTACGGTGAACCGGATGAAGAGGATGTTTCGGACAGCGTAGAAGCGTATCCGGAGGAAGCTGCTTACGAGCCGGACGAAGAAGCGGAGTACGGAGAGGAACTCCCCGAAGAGAACGCGGAACCCGCAGAGAGCGAAGAGTTCGAAGAACCCGCAGAGAACGGGGAGCAGGAAGAACCCGCAGAGAGCGAAGAACCCGGAACCATAGCAATCGAATTTGACGAACCCGTTTCGGACGAACCGGTCCGCACCGATGAGAACCATAACGGCATATCCGATGCTCTCGAGAAGGAAATTCTCGGCGAAGTTCCCGCCAACAATGTGGATGAGCTGCTGTCCAACTGGATTTTCACTTCGGATGCAACCGGACGCGAGATGGCTGAGGAGGAACTGTTCCGCGGCGAAGGCGCAAAGCCGGCGAAGTCAGCGGACAAATTCGAATCCTTCGTTGAGGCACCGCTTGATTATGTACCGGTGAATCCCGAGGAAGCCGGTCTTGAACCGGAGCAGATCGAGAGCCCTTCCGAAGAGCCTGCTTACGATTCTTATGAAGAGGAAGCGGGAGACGCTTCCGGGGAACCGGAGGGCGAAGAGGAAGTTTCGGATTATTCGGCAGCACCGGAGGAAGAAGGCATTTCCCTTGAGGATATTCTTTCCGAGGGCGCTCCGCACAAGGAGAATGACAACGAGGATTACCTGATCAACAGTCTGTTTGACGATAAGGCAGACGAGTATCCGCAGAGACCTTCGAGACTCTCTTTTGCCGAAGCTCCGCACAAGGACGACTACGATTATGTAAAGATGGATTCCGAGGAACCGATTTCTTTGGATATCCCGATGGACGACGCGGAATCCGAGGAAGACCTCAATATTAACATTCACTCGGATGATTACGACGTGGACGAAGATGCGGAAGAGGATTTCTTCGGGCATGATGTGCAGAATGAAGCCGCCGATGAGAATTACGACATTGACGAGCATCTGATGAATCTCCGGAAGGACGTTTCGGACGATGCCGATGCGATCCGTAAGGACATCGCCTACAGTCTGTCCGATCTGATCGGAAGCGGTTACGAGGACGAACCGGACGAGGAGGATACGCCGATCGATTTCTGACGGCATTCCCGGAACAAAAAGGGAGAGAATAAAAATACGGCTGTTGTACCAGAAGGTACAGCAGCCGGTTTTTTGTTTCTTAAAAAATTTTTTCGGGAAAATGAGAAAAATCTCATAAAATCAGGCATGGATTTGGTGAAAATGAAAGATTGACATTCTGAAAGAATTGTGCTACTATGAAAAATGCACTATTGTGGTGTTATATGCCTAATCATGTCAATTATACCACAGAAAAAGGCGAAAAGCAACTGCTTTTCAACCCCTCATTTCGTACCCGGAAAGAGGCCCTCTGTGATATACCGGTTCATTAAGTATATACGCGCGATAGCAAATCTATTCAAGGGGTGAAAACGTCAATGGATAAAAACAGAATTTGTCCGGTTAAAGTCGGTAAGGGCATTCGGATGAGTTATTCGAGACAGAAAGAGATCCTTGAGATGCCGAACCTGATCGAAGTCCAGAAAGATTCCTACAACTGGTTTCTGAAGAAAGGACTGCACGAGGTATTTGAGGATATTTCTCCGATCGATGACTACAGCGGGCACCTCAGCCTGGAATTTGTGGACTATCAGCTTTGTGAAGATGAAGTGAAGTACACAATTGACGAGTGTAAGGAAAGAGACGCTACGTATGCCGCACCGATGAAAGTGAAGGTACGCCTTCATAATACCGAGACGGACGAGATTAATGAGCACACGATCTTCATGGGTGATTTCCCGCTCATGACGGAGACAGGTACCTTCGTAATCAACGGTGCCGAGCGTGTTATCGTAAGCCAGCTTGTTCGTTCTCCCGGTATCTATTATGCGATTACGAGAGATAAACTCGGAAAGACCTTATACGCTTGTACCGTTATTCCGAACCGCGGTGCATGGCTTGAATATGAAACTGATTCCAACGACGTTTTTTATGTTCGTGTAGACAGAAACCGTAAGGTACCGATCTCGGTTCTGGTTCGTGCGCTCGGCGTAGGCACCAACGAAGAGATCCGTGAGCTGTTCGGTGAAGAGAAGAAGATGGAAGCAAGTTTCCAGAAGGATACGACCGACGACTATAAGAGCGGTCTTCTGGAACTGTACAAGAAGCTGCGTCCCGGCGAACCCCCGTCACTTGAGAACGCAGAGTCTCTGATCCACGGTATGTTATTTGACCCGAGAAGATATGACCTTGCGCGTGTCGGCCGTTATAAGTTCAATAAGAAGCTGATGCTCAAGAACCGTATCGCGGGACATAAATTTGCAGAGGACGTAATCGACACCGCTACCGGCGAAGTAATCGCCGAGGCAGGAACGGTTGCTACCGAAGCTCTGGCAGAGCAGATCCAGAACCTGGCCATTCCTTATGTATGGCTGCAGGGCGAGGAGCACAATGTCAAGGTTCTTTCCAACATGATGGTTGACCTTGCCTGCTATGCCCCGGAAGCAAAAGAGAAACTCGACATCAACGAGCTCGTTTACTATCCGGTTCTTAAGAAGATCCTTGACGAGAACACCGATCCGGATGCCATCTGCGAGGAGATTCACAAGAACATTCTCGACCTGATTCCGAAGCACATTACCCGTGAGGATATTTTTGCTTCGATCAACTATAACATGCATCTGGAGCACGGCATCGGTAACGAGGACGACATCGACCATCTCGGAAACCGTCGTATCCGTGCCGTCGGCGAACTGCTTCAGAACCAGTACCGTATCGGTATGTCCAGAATGGAGCGTGTCGTACGTGAGCGTATGACCACCCAGGATCCCGACACGATCACGCCGCAGTCTTTGATCAACATCAAGCCCGTAACCGCAGCGGTTAAGGAGTTCTTCGGAAGCTCCCAGCTGTCCCAGTTCATGGACCAGCACAATCCGCTCGGCGAGCTGACCCATAAGAGACGTCTTTCCGCACTCGGTCCCGGCGGTCTTTCCCGTGACCGTGCTGGTTTCGAAGTTCGAGACGTACACTACACGCACTACGGCCGTATGTGCCCGATTGAGACCCCCGAAGGTCCGAACATCGGTCTCATTAACTCCCTTGCATCCTATGCAAGAATCAATGAGTACGGTTTCGTAGAGGCTCCTTACCGTAAGGTTAACCATGACGATCCCGAAAACCCGGTTGTAACCGACGATGTCGTTTACCTGACCGCGGACGAAGAAGACCGTTATGTGGTTGCACAGGCGAATGAGCCGCTTGACGCAGAGCGTCATTTCGTAAACAACAACGTTTCCGGACGTTACCGTACGGAGACTTCCCTGTTTGAAAAGCGTAAGATCGATCTGATGGACGTATCGCCTAAGATGGTATTTTCCGTAGCTACGGCGATGATTCCGTTCCTGCAGAACGATGACGCGAACCGTGCCCTGATGGGTTCCAACATGCAGCGTCAGGCCGTACCGCTTCTGTTCACCGATTCGCCTGTTGTAGGTACCGGTATGGAGGAAAAGGTTGCGGTTGACTCCGGTGTCTGCGTACTTGCTAAGCAGGCCGGCGTTGTTGAGCGCTCCGAGGCGAACCGGATCATCATCCGCACCGAAGACGGAAACCGCGACGAGTACAAGCTGCAGAAGTTCGCAAGAAGCAACCAGGGTACCAGCATTAACCAGAGACCCATCGTTAAGAAGGGTGACACGGTTAAGGCAGGCCAGGTTATCGCGGACGGTCCTTCCACTTCCGGCGGTGAGCTTGCTCTTGGTAAGAACCCGCTGATCGGATTCATGACCTGGGAAGGTTACAACTACGAGGATGCCGTACTGCTCAGTGAGAGACTGGTACGGGATGATGTATATACCTCCATTCATATCGAAGAGTATGAGGCAGAGGCACGTGATACGAAGCTCGGACCCGAGGAGATCACCCGTGATGTTCCCGGTGTCGGCGAGGATGCACTGAAGGATCTCGATGAGAGAGGTATTATCCGTATCGGTGCAGAGGTTCGTGCCGGTGACATTCTTGCCGGTAAGGTAACGCCTAAGGGCGAGACCGAGCTGACGGCCGAGGAACGTCTCCTGCATGCCATCTTCGGTGAGAAGGCCCGTGAGGTTCGTGATACTTCTCTTCGTGTACCGCACGGTGAGTTCGGTATCATTGTTGACGCCAAGGTATTTACCCGTGAGAACGGCGATGAGCTTCCTCCGGGAGTAAACGAAAGCGTTCGCGTATATATTGCACAGAAGCGTAAGATTCAGGTTGGTGATAAGATGGCCGGCCGTCACGGTAACAAGGGTGTTGTTTCCCGCGTGCTTCC
>CAMIWE010000026.1 GCA_946402335.1 uncultured Lachnoclostridium sp. | reverse complement strand
CCCCCGACCATCAGCTTCGGAAGCTGCTACTCTATCCAGCTGAGCTACAAGTGCATAAGCGAATATCATTATACAATGGAAAAGTTTGAAATGCAAGAGCAAAAAGGCAAGAAAGAAGCATTGGAAAAATGTCCGGAAAGAGGTAGCATAAAGGACCGGTCATATGATACAATGAAGGATAAGCGGTGAGAAACTGCCAAAAGGGCAGCCGGGATGCAAGCTGCAGAAACGGCGGAAGCCGGAAAGACGGGCGGCAGAGCACCGAAGAATACGGGATACGGGGAGTCGGACGTGGATTGGCCGTTTGGGATTATCCTTTGGGAAAGCTGGTTTTCGGAATATGCGTCGATGGTTTCGTTCAATGTCTTCCTGACATTGGTTACGGAACTTCCGCTTGCCTTTTTACTGGGGGTACGGGGCAGGAAGATTTTTAACGTGATGCTGATCGTAAACTGCATCTCCAATCCGCTCTTAATTACGCTTGTGTTCCCGCTCATATGGTTTTACGGATACGGCATCTGGATGTATGCGGTCGTGATT
Organism: uncultured Lachnoclostridium sp.; assembly: GCA_946402335.1. Classification (GTDB taxonomy): domain Bacteria; phylum Bacillota; class Clostridia; order Lachnospirales; family Lachnospiraceae; genus ISDg. Next base: position 27,796 of record CAMIWE010000026.1, on the reverse strand, counting down.
CCGTTAGAAGCAGTCGTGATCTTTGCGGAAGGAGCAGCGTATCGTAAGAAACTGAGGAATGATACAGCGGAGACTGCTTCGGCCGGAAGGGAAAGAATTCCGATGAATCCGTTTTTGTTATCATTTCTTCTGAATGTTGTATCGTACGGAATCGGAGAAATCCTGAACCTGATCGGAACGGCGGGCTGACGGTCCGCACGGAACATGGATTTAAAACGGCTGCGTGAAAGGAGTATCAATATGCAAAAAGAATCAAGGCGGCGGGAGAACCGAAACAGGATTTCTGCTCTCGGCATGGCGTTTCTTTCGGCTCTGGCCGGGGCTTTTAAGGTGTGCCGCGCGAATCCGGTGCATATTCCCAGCCCGGTCGAGATTCAATTGACAGTTGTCCTTAATGTTATGATTCCGGTTACGACAGCGGTGCTCGGGGGAGGCCTGTTTCTTCTTATATGCCGTCTGTTTCACTTAAGACGGAAGCCGACCTACCGGATGGAGGAACAGTTTGCAATCATCGGCCTGATTATTAGCGGTTTTTTACTGGCTTTCTTTCTGATCGGGTTCGTGCTTTTCTACATCGGTTTGAAAAAGGGCCTGAAAATATACTTCAGGGAATACGGTCCCAAAAACGGCGAACTGATCGGCATAAGACGTGTCGGAAATATGCTGGCGGCGGTTGCCCTTCTGGTCGCGGTGAATCTGTGGTTCGATCTTCATACGGATTTCGTCAATGAGCATCTGGACTGGCTGTTGGAAGGCTGGAGTATCCTGATGGATTCCGGCGAAAGTCTTGTACCGATCTTCAACGGAAACCATGCGGCCGGGCCGGTGATCATGACGTATATTGTATTGGCATTTGCCGGGATATGGCTGTTCTGTTTTTTAAGCATGCTCGTAATCCGCCTGGTCCGCGAGAAAAGCCTTAAGAGCGCCGTAACGGACGGAATCGGGGTATTCTGTTATATCCTTCTCGGGCACTGTACACTCTGGCTGTGGATCGGTATCGCATTTTACGGCCAGGCAATCTGGTACGGCATATTCACACTGTTCAAATACTGGTTTAGTGACGGCGCAAACGGCGCCGGAAAGGAGTCTGTCGATGAAGACACCGGAGCTGACAACGCTTTGCTATCCGGAGCGGAACGGGCAGTATCTGATGCTGCACCGGGTGAAGAAGGAACATGATATCAACCGGGACAAATACATCGGTGTCGGCGGGCATTTCCTGTACGGGGAGAGTCCGGACGAATGCCTGTGCCGCGAGGTATTTGAGGAGACGGGACTGACGCTTCTTCGTTACCGCGCAAGGGGAATCGTGACCTTTGTCTACGGTGAGGACGTCGTTGAATATATGCATCTTTATACGGCCGATGAATGGCAGGGGGAATTGAAGGAATGCGACGAGGGAGACCTGATGTGGGTCGATAAGGACCGGGTCTGCGACCTGCCGGTTTGGGAAGGAGACAAGGTTTTCTTTCGGCTTCTTCAAGAGGACGCGCCGTTCTTTTCCCTGAAGCTTGTTTATACGCCGGATGACCGGCTGGCCTTATGCCGGCTGAACGGCGAGACAATCGAACTATAGGAAAACGGAAACATAACCGGGCTGCATTGCGGCCCGGTTTTTCTTCGGTTGTGCGGCCGAAGAAGGGAAACGCACGGGCATGGCAGGGACTGCCGGGAACTGCTTAAGGCGTAAAGCCTTATGCTTGCGGGCACGGCGGGAGTGTGGTATAATAAAACAGAATTCAAGATGTTAAAGGAAACAGACATGAAGGCAGGATTTTTCGGACAGAGCAGACGCATCAGAGTATTGTCTCTTGTGACAATGCTTATTCTTTGTGCGCTTCTTTGCGGCTGTAAGAAAAAGGATAAGAACAAGACGACGCCGACGCCCGAACCGACGCCGACCGGAAGCGCGGGAACGCCTACGGAAGCCTCGCAGACGGTGGAGGCACAGAGTATCTATCAGTTCAAGCCGGTGCAGGCCGGAGACATTCTTGTGACGATCACCGTAAAGAAGTACGGCACGATCAAGTTGAAACTGTTTCCGAACGAAGCCCCCAAGGCGGTGGAGAACTTTAAGAAACTTGCCGAGCAGGGCTGTTATGACGGTGTCAAATTCTCCCGCGTCGTAGCCGACTACATGATCCAGTCGGGCACCGCGCAGGGCTATACCTCAAGTATCTTCGGCGGCGGATTTGAAGTCGAAACATCCGATAAGCTGATGCCGGTCCGCGGAGCGCTCTGCATGGCGGATACCGGAGAGGACGGTACCAATACGAGCTCCTTCTACATCGTACAGACCAAAGCTTCCGTGCTGCGAAGCTTGGAGGAACCGTTAGATGCCCGCTACCAGTTGACGTTCAAGGATTATTTAAGTGAAGCCTATAACACGAAGCTGACGGACGAGCAGCTCAACTTTTACTATACCTACGGCGGCGCACCGTGGCTGTACGGCCATCAGACCGTATTCGGACAGGTGGTTGAAGGATTTGACGTACTGGATATGATCAGTGAGGCAAAGGTGACCTCCCACTGTGTCCCGAACCCCGGAATCTTCATTGAGTCGATCCGCGTGGAGATTGTTGAGTAAATGCCGGGCAAAGCCCCTGTTTCGCAGTTTCTTCCCGCGTTGTTCACATTTTGAACATAGGGATTTATTATCTTTTAGATAAAATGACCGGCAGACTGTCTGCAGAAAGGAATACCGTTATGGATGAGATTCGTGTTCTTGTAGTGGATGACGAACCCCGTATGCGAAAACTGGTGTGCGATTTCCTTCAGAAAAGGGGATATGTAACGATAGAAGCGGAAGACGGCGAAAAGGCCGTTGAAATATTTTTCGAGAAGAAGAACATTGACCTGGTTCTTCTTGACGTCATGATGCCGAAGATGGACGGCTGGGAGGTCTGCAAGGAGATCCGGCAGTATTCCAAAGTGCCGATCATCATGCTGACCGCCAAAGGCGAGGAGCGCGACGAACTGCTCGGCTTCAAACTCGGCGTGGACGAGTATGTGACGAAGCCGTTCAGCCCGAAGATCCTTATGGCGCGGGTGGATGCGATTCTCCGCCGTACTACAAGTGTAGAAGAAAACTGCGAGGCGGGCGGAATCGTAATCGACAAGACCGCGCATCAGGTAACGATCGACGGCAAGCCGATCGAACTCAGCGTCAAGGAATTTGAGCTGCTTTCGTACTTCGTAACCAACCGCGGCGTAGCCCTTTCCCGCGAAAAGATATTGAACAACGTCTGGAATTACGATTATTTCGGCGATGCAAGAACGATTGACACCCATGTAAAGAAGCTTCGCAGCAAGCTCGGCGAAAAGGGTGAGTACATAAAAACAATCTGGGGAATGGGATACAAGTTCGATTACTGATGACCGGAATACCCTTCTCTGCCCTGTGTAACAGCAGGGCATTTCGCTTTTTTAGATACAAGGCTCTTAAGACCGGAAAGGACGGAAAATGATACAAAAAGGCAGATCAAAAACGCTCCGGCTGAAAATGGTAGTCGCATTTGTCCTGGTGACATTCGTAATCCTGGTGTGCACCTGGCTGCTGACGAAATTTGTCCTGCCGAAGGTATATCTGAAATCCAAGCTCAACGATCTTACGAGTACCTATGAAACGGTTTCGGCAATCCTTCAGCAGAACGAGGAATTCGGAGAGGATACGGAATTAAGCCTAAAAAGCCTGATGACCGGAAAGAACGTGCAGCTCATTGTAAAGGACGGACGGATGAGCCTTCGGGCGAAGGCCTTGTTCAGTAACGGAACCGAGGGCATGGAAGACCGGCTCAGCAACGTTATGATGAACAAGAACAAGTTTGTTGCCCATGAGATGGATTCCTGGGAATCGAAGCTCCTTCGCAAGACGGACCTGTATGAAGTGTTCGAAATGACGGCTGCCAAGGAACCGGAGGAGGGGCTTGTAACGGGCAGTGAGAGCGGAAAGGTCGTAAGACCGCAGCGGCGCTATTCCGGAACCTATATCGATCTTTATGCAACGGTTAACAATGAAAACTATATCATTTATCTCAGCATCGACTACGAAAGCATTTCAAAAGCGACCGGGATCGCGACGTCGTTCCAGTTAAAGGTTGCCATCGGAATTCTTTTCGTTGCCGCATTTGTCATATTCCTGCTCTGTAAGATCATCACGAAGCCGATCGAGGATATGTCCGACGCGGCCGAGAGAATGTGCATGCTGGATTTCAACGCACGCTGTCCCCAGAACCGCAACGATGAGCTCGGTGAACTCGGGCGCTCCTTAAATGTGCTTTCCGAGCGGCTTGAAAAGACGATCGGAGATTTGAAAAAGGCCAATAACGAACTGGAGCACGACATCCGCAAGAAGGAAGAAATCGAATCCATGCGGAGCGACTTTATCTCGAACGTATCCCATGAGCTGAAGACGCCGATCGCGTTAATACAGGGGTATGCGGAAGGGTTGCAGGACAACGTCAACGATGACCCCGAAAGCAGAAACTATTACTGTGACGTCATTATCGACGAAGCGGCCAAGATGAACAGCATTGTGCGGAAACTGCTTTCCCTGAACCAGCTGGAGTACGGCAAGCAGACGCTTGAGTACGACCGCTTCGATATATTCGATATTCTGAAGGGCGTTCTCAAAGAGACGGAAATTCTCGAGAAGCAGCAGGGCGTCAAGGTCAGCCTTTTCGGCGAAGAACCGTGCTATGTCTGGGCGGATGAATACCGGATTGAGGAAGTTGTAACGAATTACGTTAGCAACGCATTTCATCATGTGAGTTTATCAAAAGAGATTGCGGTTTCCGTGAAAAAAACTGGTGCAGTCGTGCGCGTTTCCGTGTATAATACAGGTGAGAATATTCCCGAGGAAGACCTGGACAAAGTCTGGATCAAATTTTTCAAAGTCGATAAGGCGAGAACGAGGGCTTACGGCGGTACGGGAATCGGCCTTTCGGTTGTAAAGGCGGTAATGGATGCGCACAACCAGAAGTGCGGCGTGATCAACCATCAGGGCGGTGTGGAATTCTGGTTTGAACTGGAGGCCGCCAACGGACAGGAACGGTCCGCGGAGTAAGGGAATATGCGGTTTCGGCCGCTTTTACAGGAGATTTGTATGATAGCAGTAATCGATTACGATGCCGGTAACATCCGGAGTGTGGAGCATGCGCTCGGGGCACTTAGGCTGCCCGCTGTCGTGACACGTGACCCGGCAGTCATCCGCAAAGCCGATAAAGTAATCCTTCCCGGCGTCGGCGCATTCGGTGACGCAATGGAGAAGCTGAATGCCTACGGCCTGACGGAGGTGATCCGCGAGGCAGTGGCAGCAGGCAAGCCGTTTCTCGGAATCTGCCTCGGGCTTCAGCTGATGTTTGACGAAAGTGAAGAAACCCCCGGTGTGGCAGGTCTTTCCCTGCTTCCCGGCAAGATCGTCCGGATCCCGGAAGGCGACGGACGCAAGATTCCGCATATCGGATGGAACGATCTTTCCTTCCCGAAGAAGAGCCGTCTTTTCGACGGAATCCCGGAAGGAAGTTATGTTTACTTCGTCCATTCCTATTACCTTCAGGCGAAGGACGAGCGCACCGTCGCGGCAACGACCGAGTACGGCGCACACATTCATGCCGCAGTGGAACACGGCAATCTGTTCGGATGCCAGTTCCATCCCGAAAAGAGCGGTGACGTAGGACTTCGGATCCTTCGGAATTTCGGCAGCCTGTAAGAGAATCAGAGAGGGCCGGGACAACGGACCCGGCAAGAGGAATCCCCAATGTTTACAAAGCGTATTATTCCCTGTCTGGATGTACACAACGGACGGGTTGTGAAAGGAATCAATTTTGTGAATCTCCGTGATGCGGGAGACCCGGTTGAGGTCGGCAGAGCGTATGGCGAGGCCGATGCGGACGAGCTGGTATTCCTTGATATCACGGCTTCTTCGGATGCCCGCGAGATTCGTGCGGAGATGGTCAGAAGAGTTGCGGAAACGGTATTCATTCCGTTCACCGTAGGCGGAGGAATCCGCACCGTGGACGATTTCCGGATGATCCTTCGGGAGGGTGCCGACAAAGTCGCGGTAAACTCCGCGGCCATCATGGATCCCGAGCTGATCAGCCGTGCCGCTGACAAATTCGGCAGCCAGTGCGTAGTGTGCGCAATTGACGCGAAGCGCTCCGATGACGGAACGTTCCATGTATTCAAAAACGGCGGCCGGATCGATATGGGACTGGATGCGATCGAGTGGGCGAAGAAGGCGGAACGCCTCGGCGCCGGCGAGATCTTACTGACCAGCATGGACTGTGACGGAACTAAGGACGGCTATGACCTTGAACTGACGAGAAAGGTTGCGGACGCCGTGAAGATTCCGGTCATCGCTTCGGGCGGTGCAGGAAAGCCGGAACACTTCTATGACGCACTCACGACAGGCGGCGCGGATGCCGCACTGGCAGCAACGCTGTTCCACTATAAGGAGCTGGAGATTGACCAGCTGAAGGAATACCTGCGCGGCAGAGGCGTGAGCGTCCGTCTGTAGGCAGTCCGGGCGGCTTTTTACGGCCGTTTCCGATATCTTTTTTCAGAGGAGAATCCCATGGGACCGATCGATGAATGGCTTCCGGCCATCGGCGAAGAGTTTTCAAAGGACTATTACAAAAAACTCGGGCGCATTGTTAACCACGAATATGCGGAACACACCGTCTATCCCGCCAAGGAAGACATCTATGCCGCATTCCGGCTGAGCCCGCTGTCAAAGGTGAAAGTCGTGATCCTCGGGCAGGATCCCTATCATGAACCGGGACAGGCGCACGGACTTTGCTTTTCCGTAAAGCCGGGCGTGGACATCCCGCCTTCCCTCAGAAACATTTACCAGGAGCTGCATGACGAGCTCGGCTGCGAGATCCCGAACAACGGGTATCTCGTCAAATGGGCGGAGCAGGGCGTGCTTCTTCTGAATACGGTTTTAACGGTGCGTGCGCATCAGGCATTTTCCCATCGGGACATAGGGTGGGAAACGTTTACGGACGCGGTGATCCGGGCACTGAACCGGGAGAACAGGCCGATCGTATTTCTTCTCTGGGGCAGTCCGGCCCAGCGGAAGGCGGCCATGTTGAACAATCCGAACCACCTGATCCTGAAAGCACCGCACCCGAGTCCGCTGTCCGCATACCGCGGGTTTTTCGGCTGCGGACATTTCGCCCGTACGAATCAGTTCCTTACGGAACACGGGCTTGATCCGATAGACTGGCAGATCGACAATATTTAACCAAAGAGGTGTATCATGGCGGAAATTTATTCGGACATTTCCTATCAGGAACTTCATCCTACCATCTGGTATGCAAGCCGTGTGCATGATACGCGTTTTGCGCACTATCATTCCCACAAATGTATCGAGATCGCATTTGTCCTTGCCGGAAAAGGCCAGTATTTCGTTGACGGAAAGACTTACGACGTCAAGCAGGGAGACCTTCTTGTGTGCAACCCCGGCGTGATGCATCAGAGCATCGTAACGGACCCGAATGATCCGACGCTTGAATTTGTCTGCGGGTTCTCCGATATCCATCTGCATGACATGCCGGAGAACACGATCATCGCTCCCGGCGGTTGTCCGCTTCTTACGCTTTCGAGCGAGAACAAGCGTGAGATCAGCCGTTGCTGCTACGAGATCATCGAAGAATACAATTCTTCCGAGCCCGGACGTTATTACATGATCCAGGCGCAGATGATGCGGATGATCGTTCTGATATTCCGTACGCTTTACGGAAGCAGCAAGAGCGATACGGAAGGTATGAACTTCGAAAGCTATTCGAAGGGCTATGTTGTTAAGAACATTCTGGAGTATCTGAACGAGAACTATTCGACCCACATTTCCCTCGACCAGATCGCCAAGAATATGTACTTAAGCCCGGTTTACATCTCCAAGATCTTTAAGGAGAAAACCGGCGATTCGCCGATCAACTACCTGATCAACGTAAGACTTGAGAAGGCAAAGGACATGCTTGAGGACGGACGCGGAAGCATCCGCAGCATTTCCGCGATGGTCGGTTACGACGACGTATATCATTTCAGTAAATTGTTCAAGAAGCATTTCGGCGTTTCGCCGATGCATTACCGCAAGAAGGTAATGGAAGAGGACGATTAACGGAAAGGAGAAACCTATGGAAGGGGATATCAGAAAACTTACCGAATGGCTGAAGGAGTCGGACAACATCGTATTTTTCGGCGGAGCCGGCGTATCAACGGCAAGCAACATTCCGGATTTCCGGAGTTCGAACGGCCTTTATGTGCGCAAACTGAACCGGCAGTGTTCCCCGGAGGAAATGGTTTCCCATACGTTTCTTGTGCGCCACACGGAGGACTTTTTCGACTTCTACAAGAAGTACCTTGTCTATCCGGAGGCAAAGCCCAATCCGGCTCACTATGCGCTCGCAGAGCTTGAGCAGATGGGCAAATTAAAAGCAATCGTAACGCAGAATATCGACGGGCTGCATCAGATGGCCGGTTCGAAGGAAGTTTACGAGATTCACGGAACCGTGCACCGCAACTACTGCACATCCTGCGGAAAGCAGTTTGATGCGGACTATGTGATGAAGTGCGAGGGTGTTCCGAAATGCGACGCGTGCGGCGCCATGGTGCGTCCGGACGTCGTTTTGTACGAAGAGGGACTGTCCGACTGGCTGATGAGCCAGAGCGTCCGTGCGATCCGTAACGCCGATATGCTGATCATCGGCGGAACATCGCTGGTCGTTTATCCTGCGGCGGGACTCATTCAGTATTTCCGCGGAAAGCATCTGGTGCTCATTAATAAGAGCGAGACATCTGCGGATTCCATGGCGGATCTGGTCATTCATGACGATATCGCCAAAGTGCTGCGCGAAGCAGTAGACGGATTGAAATAAGGGGACAGGCTCATCGGGGGAGAAGAATACCGTAAAGACGGAGGTGTAACGTGGAAGACCATTCCAACAACAAGAAGAATAACGAGGGCGAAAAGAAAAAAGGCCTGGCGATCCGGATCATATCGACGGTGATCGTATTCTTCCTTTTTATCGGCGGATTTATCATTATCCGCGACTATGCGGATTCGCTGAGGCATAAGGAAATTACCTACAACGAATTCATCAAGATGATCGATGACGGCAACGTAAAGGAAGTCGAGATCCAGACGGATTTCGACAAGATCATCATTACGCCCGTGAAGGCGGATGACCCGATGATCGAGTCGTACTATACGGGAATCGTCGGGGACGAGGATCTGCCGCAGTACCTTCTCGATCATGATATTAAATTCAAGCGTAAGATCGTCGACAAGAGCACGACGCTGATCGATTTTTTGATTGCGTACATTCTGCCCTTTGCCCTGATCTATCTGATGATGTGGGCCGTATTCCGCGCCATTTCGAAAAACGGCGGAATCGGCGGTGTCGGCGGCGTCGGCAAGAGCCGTGCGAAGATGTATGTGGAGAATGAAACCGGTGTCACATTTAAGGATGTGGCCGGCCAGGAGGAAGCCAAGGATTCCGTTATGGAGCTTGTCGATTTCCTGCATGATCCGTCCAAGTATACGAGAATCGGCGCGAAGCTTCCGAAGGGCGCGCTGCTTGTAGGCCCTCCCGGAACCGGTAAGACGCTTCTTGCAAAGGCAGTTGCCGGAGAAGCGCATGTACCGTTCTTCTCGCTGTCCGGTTCGGACTTCGTCGAGATGTTCGTAGGTGTCGGCGCATCCCGTGTGCGCGACCTCTTTAAACAGGCACAGCAGGCCGCTCCGTGTATCATCTTCATTGATGAAATCGATGCGATCGGTAAGAGCCGTGACAGCCGTTACGGCGGCGGAAACGACGAGCGTGAGCAGACGCTCAACCAGCTGCTTGCCGAGATGGACGGCTTTGATACGTCAAAGGGTATCGTTATCCTTGCCGCGACCAACCGTCCGGAAGTGCTTGATAAGGCATTGTTAAGACCCGGCCGTTTCGACCGCCGGATCATTGTGGATAAGCCGGATCTGAAGGGACGTCTCGCCGTCCTTAAGGTACATGCGAAGAATGTATTGATGCATGATTCCGTAAACCTTGAGGAAATCGCTCTTGCGACAAGCGGCGCGGTCGGTTCCGATCTTGCCAATATCATCAACGAGGCTGCCATTCTTGCGGTTAAAGAAGGCCGCACGGTTGTGAAGCAGTCCGACCTGATGGAGTCGGTGGAAGTCGTATTTGCCGGCAAGGAGAAGAAGGACCGCATCCTCGGACCGGAGGAGAAGAGGATCGTTGCGTTCCACGAGGTCGGCCATGCGTTGATTGCCTGCCTTGAGAAGAACGCGGAGCCCGTGCAGAAAATCACCATTGTGCCCCGTACCATGGGCGCACTCGGTTATACGATGCAGGTTCCCGAAGAGGAGAAATATTTAGAATCGAAGGAAGAAATTCTGACGATGATCCGCACGTTCTGCGGCGGACGCGCAGCCGAGGAGATTACCTTCGGTTCCGTCACGACCGGCGCAAGCAACGACATCGAGCGTGCGACCAGACTGGCGCGCCAGATGATCACGCTGTACGGCATGTCCGACCAGTTCGGAATGGTTGCACTGGAATCGGTTGAAAGCCAGTATCTCGAAGGCCGCACGGTGCTTAACTGCAGCGATGAAACGGCTGCCAAAGTGGATGAAGAAGTGCGCCGTGTAATGAAGGAATGCTACGAGCAGGCAAAGGCAATGCTTGCAGAGAACAGAGAGATTCTTGAGAAGGCGGCACAGTTCCTGATCGAGAAGGAAACCATTACCGGTAAGCAGTTTATGGAGATCTTCCGGTCCGTAAAAGAAGCCGGAACGGCTTCGGACAACGTGATCGATTCGGTTGCGACCGAAGTAACGGAGAGTGTTACCGGTTCGGTTTCGGGCGAAATGACGGACAGTGCAACCGGTGCGATTTCAGCCGAAGTAACGGAGAGTGATCCGAAAGAGGAATAACCTGTGAAGGATTTTGATCTGAAAAAGGAATTGAAGCAGCTTCCGGACCGTCCGGGCGTGTATCTGATGCACGGCCATGACGATTCGATCATTTATGTCGGAAAAGCCAAGGTTTTAAAGAACCGTGTCCGGCAGTATTTTCAGACCGGAATCCGCAGAACGGCCAAGATCGAGATGATGATCAGCCGTATCGCATGGTTTGAATACATTGTTGTGGATTCGGAGCTCGAAGCGCTGATCCTTGAGAACAACCTGATCAAGGAACACACCCCGAAGTACAACACCTTGTTAAAGGACGGAAAGACCTACCCGTACATTAAAGTGACGGTAGACGAGGAATATCCGCGGGTTCTGATGACCAGAGAACAGAAGAAGGACCACGCGCGGTATTTCGGTCCGTATGCTTTGATCGGTTCGGTCGGAAACATCATCGAGCTGATCCGAAAACTGTTCCATATCCGGACGTGTAACCGGTCCCTGCCGAAGGACATCGGGAAGGACCGCCCGTGTCTGTATCATCAGATCGGGCAGTGTGACGCGCCGTGTATGGGCTACATATCGAAAGAACAATATCGGGAAACGGTGGACAGGGTGCTCCGTTTCCTTTCCCATGATTATGAGGAGGTCAGGCGCACGCTTAAAACGAAGATGCAGGAGGCAAGCGAGGCCCTGGATTTCGAAAAAGCGGCGGAGTACCGCGACCTGATCCGCCAGGTGGAGTCGCTCCATGCGGAACAGAAGGCGGACGATTCCCATACCGAGGAACGGGACATCATTGCCCTTGCTTCGGAAAAGGGGAACACCGTCGTCTCGGTATTTATCGAACGAAACGGCCGGCTGATCGGCCGCGAACATCATTATCTGAGCGAGACCGAAGGGCAGGAACCGGCCGAAATCCTCGGCGAGTTCTTAAAGCAGTTTTATGACGGAATTCCGTATATCCCGAAGGAAATCGTCGTGGAATCCGAGCCCGAAGACTGTGCGCTTTTAGAGGAATGGCTCACGGCGAAACGGGGACGGGGCGTACACATCCGCATCCCCAAAATCGGCGGCAAGGAGCATCTTGTCAAGCTTGCGAAGCAGAATGCCGAGATGGTACTCAGGCAGGATCTTGATAAGATGGCCCGGGAGGAGAAGCGTACAAAAGGCGCTGCCGGAGAGATTGCGGAACTTCTCGGACTTTCGGACGTGCACCGCATGGAATCCTACGATATCAGTAACATCAGCGGTTTTCTCTCGGTTGGCTCGATGGTCGTATTTCACGACGGAAAGCCCCGCAAGAGCGAGTACCGCAAATTCCGGATCAAGAGTGTCGAAGGACCGAACGATTACGCTTCGATGGAGGAAGTCCTGACCAGGCGTTTCCGCCACGGAATGGAAGAGCGCGCGGCGCAGAAGGAGTCCAGCTTCACCCGTTATCCGGACCTGATTCTGATGGACGGCGGCAAAGGCCAGGTGCATATCGCGGAAACCGTTCTTGAATCCCTCGGATTAAGCATTCCGGTTGCCGGTATGGTGAAGGATGACAACCACCGTACGAGAGGACTGTATTTTCATGATGAGGAACTCCCGATCAATGTAAAGGGCGAGGGATTTGCCCTTTTAACCAGAATTCAGGACGAGACGCACCGGTTCGCGATTGAGTATCATAAAAGCCTTCGCTCCAAGTCGCAGGTACGCTCGGGACTGGAGGATATCCCCGGCGTCGGTCCGACCAGGCGCAAGACGCTTTTACGGTATTACGACAGCATCGAAAGCCTCCGGAAGGCCGATGTTTCGGAAATCGCGGCACTGCCCGGGATGAATTCCTCGGTGGCAAAGCAGATTGTGGATTATTTGAAGAAATAGGGCGGAAAATGGCGGGAAATTGGTCGTATTTGCCGTTGCATCCTTTCACAATGTCGATTATACTATACTAGGATTTGCGGCGAGACCGCATAGGAGGTTTTTATGTACACAGTTGAATTACAGAAGATGGTTGACAGAATGCATCTGACCAACCTTACACCCGAAATCGATATTACGGGAAGACTGATTTCCACCCCTGAGATTAACCGCCCGGCCCTGCAGCTGGCAGGTTTCTTCAGCGATTTCGATCCGGAGCGCGTACAGCTGATCGGAAACGTGGAATATGCTTATATGTATCATAACGAGATGACTTCGGAACAGCGCCATGAGTGCTTCTCAAAGCTGATGGGCTTCGGTGTTCCGTGCATTATCTTCTGCCGGAATCTGCCGGTCAGCGACGGAATGAAGAAGCTGGCAATTGAGAAAGGCGTTCCGTTGTTCGGATGCGCCATGGAGACGACGGCTCTGGTTGCCGATCTGGTAAGATGGCTCCAGGTAGAGCTGGCCCCGAGAATTTCCATTCACGGCGTACTCGTTGACGTCTTCGGCGAAGGCGTGCTGATCACCGGCGAGAGCGGTATCGGTAAGAGCGAGGCAGCCCTTGAGCTCATTAAGAGAGGGCATCGTCTTGTAAGCGACGATGTGGTAGAGATCAAGAAAGTAAGCGACGAAACACTCGTTGGCTCCGCACCGGATGTAACGAGACATCTGATCGAGCTTCGCGGTATCGGCATCATCGACGTAAAGACGCTGTACGGCGTGCAGAGCGTTAAGGAAACGCAGTCCATCAACCTCGTGATCCGGTTGGAGGAGTGGGACCGCGAGAAGGATTATGACCGTTTCGGCCTTGAGGACAACTACACCGAGTTTCTCGGAAACCGCGTTGTCTGCAACGACATTCCGGTCCGTCCCGGCCGTAACCTTGCCATCATCTGCGAGGCGGCTGCGATCAACTACCGTCAGAAGAAGATGGGCTACAACGCGGCCAAGGAATTGCATAACCGCGTTATGAACAACTTAAAGAAGGGCATGCAGTAACTGCTGCTTTGCGCGAAAGCGCCAATAAAGCGTATATAAGGAGAACGGTATGAAGTATTTATTCGGAATCGATATCGGCGGAACGACGGTAAAATGCGGACTGTTCACGGAGGACGGCAAGCTTACGGACAAATGGGAAATCCCGACCGACCGTACGGACCGCGGCGCGAACATCCTTCGCGATGTGGTAAAGACCATTCGTGACAAGGCAGCGGAGAAAAAGTTCGCCGAGGAAGACATTATCGGTATCGGCATGGGCGTACCCGGCCCGGTACTGGCTGACGGAACGGTGAATTACTGCCCGAACCTCGGCTGGGAGATCGTAAATGTAAAGAAGGTTATGGCAGAGATGATCTCCGTACCGGTGGCAGTCGGAAACGACGCCAACGTTGCGGCGCTCGGCGAGGCCATTTACGGCGGCGGACGCGGCTATGACAGCATTCTGATGGTAACCCTCGGAACGGGTGTCGGCGGCGGTCTGATCATCAACCGCAAAATCGTCTGCGGAAGTAACGGCGCGGCAGCCGAGATCGGCCATATCATTGTAAATCCCGAAGAAACCGCAGTATGCGGCTGCGGCGGGCACGGACATCTGGAGCAGTACGCTTCCGCAACCGGAATCGTACGTCTTGCCAAAAAGAAGCTTCTTGATGAGACCGTGGATTCGGCCCTGCGCACATTTGTCCCGCTTACGGCCAAGGACATTTTCGACGAAGCCAAGAAGGGCGACAAGGTTGCCATTGAGCTGACCGAGGAACTCGGAAAGTATCTGGCTCTTGCCCTGACGCATGTGGCAGCGATCGCAGATCCGCAGGCATTTGTCATCGGCGGAGGCGTAAGCCGTGCCGGTGTGATCTTAACCGAGACCATCGAGAGACATTATAATCAGAATATCCTTCGCGCCCTTCGCGGCAAGAAGTTTATGCTGGCAGAGCTCGGAAACGACGCCGGCATCTACGGCGCGATGAGCATGATTGAAAGATAGATGGTTCTACTGATGTAGAATATGTGGCAGCAGCTCCGATTTTGCTGCCGTAAAACCACTGTTACGAGGTATTTCATGACGCAGGCAGACTGGAAAAGCAGGATACAAGAGGTCCATCCGTCGGAGAGGCTGTTCTTCGATGAGCCGATGGCAAAGCATACGACGTTCCGCATCGGCGGACCAGCGGAGTGCTATGCCGTAACGGACGATGCCTCCGAGATTCAGGCGCTGGTGAATCTGTGCCGTGAAGAGGGCGTTTCGTATACGGTCATCGGAAACGGCAGCAACCTGCTCGTTTCGGACGACGGCGTAAAGGGACTTGTGATCCGCCTCGAAGGAAGCCGGATGGAAGAAGCCGGTTCCGGCGACGGCACCGTTCATTTCCGGGTATCGGCCGGAACGTTATTGTCGGGCTTTGCGAAGTCCGTCTGCAGGGACGGCTACACAGGCCTTGAGTTTGCAACCGGCATTCCGGGTTCGGTCGGCGGAGCGGTGGTCATGAACGCAGGCGCATACGGCGGCGAGATCAAGGACTGCCTTGTAACGGCCGATGTGCTCACAAAGGACGGACAGGTGCTTTCCCTGAGCGCGGAACAACTGGATTTATCGTACCGCCACAGCAATGTGACGGAGCGGGAATATATCGTGCTTTCGGCGGTATTTGCCCTTAGAAAGGGCGACCCCGGCGCCATCAAAGAAACGGTCGACGACCTGGCAGCCAAACGGAAAGACAAGCAGCCGCTTGAATATCCGAGCGCGGGAAGCACGTTTAAAAGACCGGAAGGCTATTTCGCCGGCAAATTGATCGACGACTGCGGACTGCGCGGATTCACGGTCGGCGGGGCACAGGTTTCCGAGAAGCACTGCGGCTTCGTCATTAACCGCGGAGGCGCGACGGCCGACGATGTGCTCGGGCTGATCGGAGCCGTTCAGAGAAAGGTTCTTGACCGGTTCGGCGTCTTACTGGAGCCGGAAGTCCGGTTTTTAGGCTTTTAGGAGTGCCGTGCGAACAGCATGGCAGGAAAATACGACCGAAACGGGAGGCAGGCCATGTCATTTGCCGCAGACGTAAAAGAAGAACTGATCGCCCGGATGCCATCGGCCCTGCATTGCCGCAAAGCCGAGCTGTGTGCGTATTTTGTGTACCGCGGCAGCCTGATGCCGGATGAAAGCGTGGAATTTGTCACCGATCAGGAGGCAATCGCAAAAAAGGTCTTTACATTTTTGAAAAAGTCATTTAATATTGGTCTTGTTTCCGTGAAACGTAAAGCAGAAGGGCATTCGAGAACGGAACACGCGGTGCGTGTGCCCGACCCCGAAGAGGCGAAAATCCTGCTTGACGGGCTGTCTTTAGGAGTCAGTTTTGCACGGGACGGAAAGCTTTCGATTTTATCGGAAGACATCTTTTCACAGAGCTGCTGTAAGAGAAGTTTTCTGCGGGCCGCGTTCTGCATGGGCGGAACGATGAATGACCCGAAGAAGTCTTATCATTTTGAGATAGCGGTTCCGGAGGACTCGGTCGGCAGGATCATTGCCGCACACATGAGCTCGTTCGGATGCGTCCCGAAATGGACCGAGCGGCGCGGCAATCCGTGTCTGTACCTGAAAGACGGTGACGGAATATCGGATATGCTGAACGTGATGGAAGCCCACGGTTCCCTGTTGCGCTACGAAAGCGAGAGAGCGCTTCGGGAAGTACGCGGAAACATCAACCGCAAGGTCAATATCGAAGTCGCCAACATCGAAAAAGCGGCAAGGGCTTCGGACCGGCAGATCAAAGATATCGAACTGATCCGTGATACGATAGGATTTGGGACCCTGTCGGAGGATCTTAGAAATACGGCGTTGCTCCGGCTCAGTCATCCGGAGGCGACGTTGGGGGAATTGGGCGCGTTGTCGAATCCGCCGCTCGGAAGATCGGGGATTAACCACCGCCTGCAGAAGCTATGTAACATTGCGGAAGGTTTACGTTCTTTATAGTTGCGCACTTGCCTTTCGGGTGTTGCGCATGGTCAAACCAAGGAGGACAGTATATGATTTCGAAGGACATGACAATCCGCATTCCGAGTGGTTTGGAAGCAAGACCGGTTGCACTTCTCGTACAGGTTGCCAGCCGTTATGATTCCAGCATTTACGTAGAGTGCGGGAACAAGAAAGTGAACGCCAAGAGCATCATGGGGATGATGAGCCTTGCGATTCCTGCAGGAACCGATATCACGGTTACCGCTGACGGCGCCGATGAAGAGGCTGCCATGAAGGGAATTGAGGACTTCCTCTGCGGCAGGTAAGACTTTCGCACGAATCCGAAAACATTGATATGATTTGACAGCAGGCAGGAGGACTTGTTCTTCCTGCCTTTTTGCGTGATAAAAACGCTCCTGTCCGCATGCGGGAGCCTTCGGGGAAAAGCGTCTTTGTAATCCGCCCGGAGCCTGTTTCCGGCAGCTTTAAAATAATCCGAAGGGGAAAGAAAAATCTCTTTATGAATCGCGGAAAATGTGATATGATAAAATTCGGGTAAAAATGGGTGCTTAACCGGGCACCTGAGGCGGAAACAGACACAAAAACGGGGTTAGATATGGGCTTTACACATTTGCATCTGCATACGGAATACAGTTTGCTGGACGGATCAGGCAAGATCAAGGAAATGGTGGCGAGAGCGAAGGAACTCGGCATGACCTCGCTTGCCATAACCGATCACGGCGTCATGTACGGCGCGATCAATTTTTATAAGGCCTGCCGTGATGCCGGCATCCGCCCGATCATCGGCTGTGAGGTGTATGTTGCCCCGGGTTCCCGTTTTGACCGCGAGGCGTCGGTGAATGACCGCCGCTATTACCATCTGGTTCTGCTTGCCGAGAACAATACCGGTTACCGCAATCTGATGAAGATTGTTTCGAGGGGCTTTACGGAAGGCTTCTATTACCGTCCGAGAGTCGATTACGAAGTACTGCAGGAATACCACGAAGGCATTATTGCGCTTTCGGCCTGTCTGGCGGGCGAGATCGCAACGGCACTGCGCGCGCATCTTTATGATGAAGCGAAGGACCGGGCACTGCATCTGCAGTCCATCTTCGGGGAAGGCAACTTCTTCCTTGAGATGCAGGACCACGGCATTCCGGACCAGAAGATTGTCAACCAGGGGATTTTAAAGCTCCATAAGGAGACCGGGATCCCGATGGTTGTTACGAACGACGTACACTATATCACGGCCGACGACGCCGCAATCCACGACGTGCTCCTTTGCATCCAGACACAGGCAAAGGTGAGCGACGAGGACCGCATGCGCTATGACGGCGGCCAGTATTACTTAAAGAGCGAAGAAGAGATGCGGGTGCTCTTCCCGTATGCGGAAGAGGCTGTCGACAATACCGCTAAGATTGCGGAGCGCTGCAACATCGAGATTGAATTCGGGCATTACAAGTTGCCCAGATTCGATGTTCCAAACGGAAAGAGTGCATTTGACTACCTGCGCGAGCTGTGCGAGGACGGTATCAAAAAGCGTTATCCCGATACCTGGCAGCAGCATACGGGACGCCTTGAGTATGAGCTCGGGGTCATCCGCGATATGGGATTTGTCGACTACTTCCTGATTGTCTGGGACTTCATCCGTTACGCGAAGGAGAACGACATCCCGGTCGGCCCCGGACGAGGCAGCGGCGCGGGAAGCATTGTCGCATACAGCTTAAGAATCACGGACATCGATCCGATCCGGTACAACCTCATTTTCGAGCGTTTCCTGAATCCGGAACGTGTGACGATGCCCGATATCGATATCGACTTCTGTTATGAAAGAAGACAGGAAGTCATTGACTATGTAAACCGTAAATACGGCAAGGAGCAGGTTGTTCAGATCGTAACGTTCGGTACGATGGGGGCGAAGCTCGTAATCCGTGATGTGGCAAGGGCACTTGACATGCCTTATTCCCGTGCGGATGCGGTTGCGAAGATGATCCCGAACGAGCTCGATATGACGATTGACAAAGCACTTACGGTCAATCATGAGCTTGCCGAGCTTGTGGAGAGCGACCCCGAGGTCGGCGAACTGATCCGGATCTCGAGAAGACTTGAAGGACTGCCGAGACATACATCCATGCATGCGGCGGGCGTCGTAATCTCAAACGCCCCGGTCGATGAGTATGTTCCGCTTTCCTGTAACCCCGACGGCGTTGTGACGACCCAGTACACGATGACGACGATCGAGGAACTCGGGCTTTTAAAGATGGACTTCTTAGGGCTTCGGACACTGACCGTTATTAAGGACGCCGAGGACCTTGTAAGGCGCAGAATTCCGGATTTCAGGATGGACGATATTTCCTATGACGACCCCGAGGTGTTCGGGCTGATTGCATCCGGCAAGACGGACGGCGTGTTCCAGCTTGAAAGCGGCGGCATGAAGAGTTTCATGAAGGAACTGAAGCCGAAGAATCTCGAGGAAGTTATCGCCGGCATAAGCCTTTACCGGCCCGGCCCGATGGATTTCATTCCGCAGTATATCGAAGGCAAGGAACATCCGCAGAATGTGACCTATGACTGTCCGCAGCTCGAGCCGATCCTTGAGCCGACATACGGTTGTATCGTTTACCAGGAGCAGGTTATGCAGATCGTGCGTGACCTCGCCGGTTACAGCATGGGACGAAGCGACCTGGTGCGCCGTGCCATGAGTAAGAAGAAGGCCGAAGTCATGGCGAAGGAACGCGTCTACTTCATCGAAGGAAACGAAGAAGCAGGCGTTCCCGGCTGTAAGGCGAACGGTATTTCCGAAGAAACCGCCAACCGGATTTTCGACCGGATGACCGATTTCGCGAAGTACGCCTTTAACAAATCCCACGCGGCCTGCTATGCGGTTGTCGCATACCGGACGGCTTACCTCAAGCGGTACTATCCGGTTGAGTTCATGGCCGCTTTGATGACCTCCGTTTTGCATGATTCCGGCAAATTAGCCGGCTATATCTTAAACCTGAAACCGATGAATGTTACGCTGATGCTTCCCGATATCAACAAGGGTGAAAGCAAATTCGGCGTAGCCGAGAACGGGGACGGAACCCGCGCGGTCGTTTATGCGCTTTCCGCCGTTAAAGGTATCGGCCGTCCAATCATTGATGCGGTTTCCAAAGAACGTGAGATCGGCGGACCGTTCAAGGATTTCAAGGATTTTCTGACGCGCATGTCCCCGAAGGGGGTTAACAAGAGAGCCGTCGAAAACCTCATAAAGGCAGGCGCATTTGACAGCCTCCCCGGCACCAGAAAGCAGAAGATGCAGGTATATAACAGCATCATGGACGGGGTTGCGTTCGAGATGAAGAAGAACGTGGAAGGCCAGCTGTCCTTCTTCGATATGATGGAGCCCGAGAGCAGACCGGAAGAGGTCACTTTCCCGGACTGCGGCGAATTCCTTCCCGAGGAACGCCTGGCGTTTGAGAAGGAAGTGCTCGGCGTTTATATCAGCGGTCATCCGATGCAGGAATATCTGTCGCTTCTTCGAAAGTATTCCACCTGCACGGCGGCTGATTTCGAACCCGGAGAGGACGGTGTACCCGTGGTGCAGGATCAGACCGTTGTCACGATCGGCGGCATGATCACCGCGAAGCAGGTGAAGACGACGCGGAACAACGCGATGATGGCAATCCTGACCTTTGAGGATATGGTCGGCACGATTGAAGTACTGGTATTCCCGAAAGACTTTGAACGGCTTCGGACGAAACTGAATGCGGACGCCAAGATGTTTATCCGCGGCCGGGTTTCGGTGGAGGAGGAAAAGGCCGCAAAGCTGCTGCTTTCCGACATCGTACTGTTTGAAGAAATTCCGGTGGATGTGTATATTCAGTTCCAAAACGCAGACGCCTTCAATGCGGGGCGGGCGCATTTTGAGGAAGTGCTCCGGCAGAGCGAAGGAACAAGCAGTGTGTACGCTTATCTCAAGGAGGAGAAGAAGCGTTTCCCGATGCCCAAAAACCTCTGTATTTCCGCAGACAAGGAGTTCCTTGACCGCCTTAGAAAGGAATACGGAGAGGACAGTGTGGCAATCGTGCACGGTGAATTAAGATTTTCAAAACCTGCCGGCGGGTTTAAGCCGGGAGCGTGGAAATAAAGCAAATTCAGAAAGGAGCAAGTTCGGCCCTTGGGACCGGATGACACGGAAGAATGGCTTTTTTGAAGGGTAAGACAGCAGACATAAAAACAATTGCTGTATTAACGAGCGGCGGCGATGCCCCGGGAATGAATGCGGCAATCCGCGGCGTCGTCCGTACGGCTGTTGTAAACGGGCTGAAGGTAAAGGGTATCCGCAGAGGATACACCGGACTTTTGGAAGAGGACTTCGTGGATATGGATGCGCGGAGCACCTCCGATATTATCCAGCACGGCGGTACGATTCTTTATACCGCACGCTGCGCGGAGATGATGCATGACGAGGGCGTTACGCGGGCAGCCGAGATTCTTAAGAAGAACAACATCGACGGTCTTGTGGTTATCGGCGGTGACGGTTCCTACCGCGGCGCAAGAGCACTGGCCGAGAAAGGCGCCAACGTAGTCGGCGTACCCGGTACAATTGACCTTGACATCGCCTGCACGGATTATACGATCGGATTTGACACGGCGCTCAATACCGCCATGGAATGTATCGACCGCGTGCGTGACACATCCGCGTCCCACGAGCGCTGCAGCATCATCGAGGTTATGGGCCGTAAGGCCGGACACATCGCACTTTGGTGCGGTATCGCAAACGGCGCAGAAGAGATTCTCATCCCGGAACGTTATGACTATGAGGAGCAGGCAATCATTGACCGTATCGCGTTAAGAAAGCGGCTCGGCAAGAGACTGCATATCATTATCAATGCCGAAGGAATCGGTGATTCGAACGGCATGGCGAAGCGTATCGAGGAAGCAACCGGACTGGAGACGAGAGCAACGATCATCGGATACATCCAGCGCGGCGGAAGCCCGACCTGCAGAGACAGGGTATTTGCCTCCGTTATGGGATCGAAGGCAGTGGATATTCTGGTGAGCGGCGGAAAGAACCGTGTCGTATGTTACCGGGAAGGCAAATTCACCGATCTCGACATTTTCGAAGCGCTCGAAATGCAGAAGGATATCGATAATTCGTTGTGGGAGATTTCGAGAAAACTCTGCAGATAACACGAAACGGAAACCGGAGGAACGGCGGGGCGAAGACCTTGCCGGTACGGGAGTGCGTCTATGTATAAGCCGAAGAATTTTAAGAGCAACAATCTGGTTAAGATTCCGGAGGGCTATCTGAACGGACAGTCCTGCGGGGACCTTGCGCCCATGAAGTACGGCAGTACGACGGTTGATAACGCAGGCTGCGGTCCGCTGGCGGTTTACAATGCCATGCTGTATCTCGGGAAACCGACGACTCTTCCGGAAGTGCTTCGGGAGCTTGAGATCTATGCAGCCCCGATCGGCGCGCGTTTCGGAACGTCTGCCATTCTAATGATGATCTATTTCTTCCGGCATAAGATCAAATTCCGGATCGTACGAAGAATAAAGAAGATTGACCAAAGCAATGCATGTGTGTTATTGTACTGGACAAAACGCCCCGTGTTCTCGGGTTCGCATTTCGTATTTCTTCGAAAGGGCGAAGACGGGCGGTTACTGGTTTACAACCGCTACAGCAATAACCGGGACGTACATGAGTATGATTCCGTTGGGGATTTTGTTCCGCAGAAAAGAATATGTTACGGGTTTGCAATAAAGAATAAAGTTTTTGGGGAAGTAAAGGAGACAGAATGAACGATACACAGGAAGCAAAGACAACAGCAGTGAAGGAGAGCGGGAAGCAGCGTTCCTCTTCGTTTGTCCACGTATATCGGATGGCCCTGATCGGCATCCTTTCCGCGGTGGCATTAGGATTGATGATGCTTGATTTTCCGCTTGTCTGGGTTGCCCCCGAGTTTTATGAATTGGATTTCAGCGAACTTCCGGTCATCATCGGCGCATTTGCCCTCGGACCGGTAGCAGGCGTTATCATCGAGTTTTTGAAGAACCTGCTGCACATCATTACCGCGTCGTCACCGACGGTCGGCGTAGGAGAGCTCGCAAACTTCGGAATGGGCCTGTGCTACATCCTTCCCGCTTCCATCATTTATTATTGTAAGAAGTCCAGACGCTCGGCCATTATCGGACTGAGTGTTTCCACGATCAGTTGTGTAATCCTCGGTTCCATGCTGAATGCTTTCGTTTTGCTGCCGATGTACTGCAGAGTCAGCTCCGGACTGACCATGGAAATCATTATCGGCATGGGTACAGCCGTACATAAGGTCATCAAGGACCTTCCGACCTTTATCTTTTTCGCGGTTGCACCGTTTAACCTTTTGAAGTACGGCGTGACTTCAATCATCACGATACTGATCTATAAGCGGATCAGCCGTATCCTGAAGAATCCGATGGAGAGAGTATAATGGATCCGAACGAGAAGAACAATCAGGAGGAAGAAATCCTTAAGGCGGAAACAGCAGATGAGGCGGATTCCGCGCAGAGCGGGGTGATGTCGGAAGCACCCGATGAGGCAATCGGAACGCAGAACGACACAACGTCGGGTACCGATGCGCAGGAAGCCCCGACCGAGCCGGAGTTCGAACATGAGGAAGGTGAAGTGTGTCTTTCAGGTCCGCTTCGGTTCCGCGACCTTTTCGCATTCCGCCTGAAGTATTCGTATTTCAGCATAAACGGCGCGGCATACTGGATCATCACAGTGCTGATCCTTGCATGCCTGCTTATGAACTGGAACAATTACGAGATTAAGACGAAGGTGCTTCTGTTCGTCCTTCTCGGAATCATGGTGATCTATCTGCCCGGCAACGCGGCGCTTCGTACCCTTCAGTATACAACGATGCTGAAGGCGGAGGGGATTACGGTAACGTATGTCGTGAACCGTAACGGAATCCTTGTAACTCAGGGAGAGCAGAAGGAAGTGCTTGGCTGGGATATGATCCGCAAGGTAAAGGAGACCGGGAAGCGGTTCTACCTATACGTGATGAAGAACTCGGCATTTGTCTTCGGAAAGGACCTTCTTGGGGACCAGACCGAAGCACTCCGCGGCTACCTTAAGGGCGCGGGGAAGATGTGACACGGCTGTCCGTTTTGCGAGGTAAGCTATGGTTATGGAAAGTTATTCGGCGGAGGAAACCTTCCGTCTTGGGGAGATGACCGGCGGGAAATTAAAGCCCGGCACGGTAATCTGTCTCGACGGGGATCTCGGCGCCGGCAAGACCGTATTTGTCAAAGGCGTAGCGAAGGGACTCGGGGTTACCGATACCGTCTGCAGCCCGACGTTTACGATCCTGCAGGAGTACCGGGACGGGCGTATGCCGCTGTATCATTTTGATGTATACCGGATCGAGGATCCGGAGGAAATGTATGAGATCGGATTTGACGATTACCTGTACGGGGAAGGCGTGTGTCTGATCGAGTGGGCGAAGAATGTCGCGGAGCTGATTCCGGAAGGAGCCCTTAAGATCACGATCACGAAGGACCTCGACAAAGGGTTGTCCTATCGTAAGATTACTATTGAGTAAGCGTGTTACAAAGCAGGTGAGAGTATGAAGATTCTGGCAATCGACAGCTCGGGGCAGGTTGCATCCGTGGCAATCGTCACGGACGAAGCGGTGCTCGCGGAGTATTCGGTGAATTATAAAAAAACACATTCCCAGACACTTCTGCCGATGGTGGAAGAGGTCATGAAGATGACCGGAACCGAAGGGCAGGATCTGGATGCCGTTGCGGTGACGAACGGACCCGGATCCTATACCGGACTTAGAATCGGTTCCTCCACCGTGAAGGGACTTGCCATGGTCTGGAACAAGCCTGTCGTTCCCGTTCCGACGGTGGACACGCTGGCAGCCAATTATCCTGATTATGACGGCCTGATCTGCCCGCTCATGGATGCAAGACGCGGACAGGTTTATACCGGTATATACCGGTTTACTGACGGAAAGCTTGTTGCGGTTGTTCCGCAGGTATGTACGATGCTTTCCGATATTACGAAACAGCTGAACGCGCTCGGGGAGAAGGTTCTGTTCCTCGGAGACGGCGTTCCGGTTCACCGCGCGGCACTTGCGGAGCAGGTGAAGGTGCCGTACACATTGGCCCCCATGCACCGGCTTATGCAGAGCGCGGCGTCCCTTGGCTTTCTTGCATGCGAGTATCTTCGGGAGGGCAGAACGGTTTCGGCAACCGAACTGGTTCCCGAATATCTGCGGCTTTCCCAGGCGGAGCGTGAACGGGAGGAACGGCTTGAAAATCGTTAGGATGGACGAACAATGGATTCCCGCTGTGGCGGATCTCGAGCTTCGGTGCTTTTCAGACCCGTGGAGTGCGGAAGCTCTTTTAGAAGTAATCAAAAAGCCGGAGTTTTGCTATCTGGTTGCCTGCGAGGGTGAGAAAATGCTTGGTTACGGCGGGTTCTATGTTGCCGCGGACGAGGCGTCGATCACCAACATCGCGACCGAGACCGAAGCCCGTAACAAGGGTGTCGCGACGGCAGTCATCGAAGCTATTAAAAAAGAGGCGGCCAAGGCAGGAGCCGGAAGCCTGTTTCTGGAGGTCCGCGCAAGCAATGAAAAGGCTATTCGCGTCTATGAGCGGTGCGGCTTTGAACGACTCGGACTACGGCGTAATTTCTATGCAAAACCGCAGGAAGACGGATTGGTTTATTGTTACCGCATTGAGCGGTAATTGGTTCGGAGGTTTTTATGTTGGATGTCACTTTGCTCGGAACCGGCGGCATGATGCCGTTGCCCGGGCGATTTCTTACAGCATGCATGACACGGTTCAACGGAAGCGGTCTTTTGATCGATTGCGGTGAGGGTACGCAGGTTGCCCTTCGGAAAAGCGGACTCAGCTGTCACGATATTGACGTGATCTGCTTTACCCATTACCACGGCGATCATATCAGCGGCCTTCCGGGCCTTCTGCTGTCCATCGGGAATTCCGAACGGACCGAACCGGTCACGCTGATCGGACCTCCCGGACTTGAGACGGTGGTCGGCGCACTCCGCATCATTGCGCCCGAGCTTCCGTTTGAACTTGAATTCATCGAATTGAAAGAACCGGTTGTATCCCTTGAACTGCACGGATACCGCCTGGAAGCCTTCAAGGCGAGACATAACGTAACCTGCTACGGCTATTCGCAGATCATCTCGCGTGCCGGCAAATTCGACCCCCAAAAGGCATCGGCCAACAACGTTCCGATGTGCTGCTGGAGCAAACTGCAGAAGGGGCAGGTTGTGGAATACGAAGGACGTACCTTTACGCAGGATATGATCTTAGGCCCCGAGCGGAAGGGACTTAAGTTAACCTACTGTACCGACTCGAGACCGACCAAGCTGATCACCGAGAAGGCGGGCGGTTCGGATCTGTTCATCTGCGAAGGAATGTACGGCGAGAAAGGCTCGGAGGCAAAGGCAAAGGAGCACAGCCATATGAATTACGCCGAGGCCGCGACGATTGCGAAGAACGCAGGAGTAAAGGAACTCTGGCTGACGCATTACAGTCCGTCGCTTGTGCGGCCGGAGGATTTTATCGACAGCGCCAGGGAAATCTTCCCCAATACGAAAGTATGTAAGGACGGTCGTAACGTGACGCTGCATTTTGAAGAGGAGTAACGGCTTTTAGGAGCTTTTATCATGAAGGGAACATATATACTTGCAATTGAATCTTCGTGTGACGAGACGGCCGCAGCGGTTGTGAAGAACGGAAGGGAAGTGCTGTCAAATGCGATCTCTTCCCAGATTGCGTTACATACGCTGTACGGCGGTGTGGTTCCGGAAATCGCTTCGAGAAAGCATATCGAGAAGGTGATCCCGGTCGTGCAGGAAGCACTCACGGGAGCACGCATGACGATTGACGATATCGACGCGGTTGCTGTAACGTACGGACCGGGGCTTGTCGGATGTCTTCTGGTCGGTGTAGGAACGGCCAAGGCGATTGCCTACGCCGCGAAGAAGCCGTTGATCGGCGTGCATCATATCGAAGGACATGTGGCGGCCAATTACATCTGCCATCCGGATCTGGAGCCGCCGTTTCTGTGCCTGATCGTTTCGGGCGGACACACCCATATCGTTGTAGTGGAAGACTACGGAACATACCGGATTATCGGAAGGACACACGATGATGCGGCCGGCGAGGCATTTGACAAAATCGCGCGTGCCATCGGGCTTGGGTACCCGGGCGGGCCGAAGCTTGACAAACTTGCGAAGGAAGGCAACCCGGACGCGATTGCTTTTCCGCGTGCACATATTGACGGATGTCCGTATGACTTCAGTTTCAGCGGCGTAAAGTCGGCCGTACTGAATTACTTGAATACCGAAAAGATGAAGGCAAGAGACAACGGCCGCGGTACTGACGGCGAGGCGGAAGGCGGACATAGGGCGGCTGCTCCCGCTCATCACGGCGTACCGACCGGCGGAGACGCGGAAGGCACGGAGTTCTGCCCCGACGTATTCTCGGACGGTATCACGAAGGCGGACCTGGCGGCATCATTCCAGGCTTCCGTTGTGGACGTTTTGGTAACGCGTACGATCGCGGCAGCCGACGCGCTCGGCATGGACAAAGTCGCGATTGCGGGAGGCGTTGCGTGCAACAGCGCGCTTCGTGCAAAGATGCGCGAAGTCGGCGAGGCGGCAGGCAAGAAGATTTACTATCCGGAGCCGATCCTGTGCACCGATAATGCAGCAATGATCGGTTCGGCGGCATATTATGAATATCTCGCGGGACACACCGCGGACTGGACGTTAAATGCGGTTCCGAACCTGAAGCTCGGCGAACGATAGAACGGCTTGTGAACCGAAAGAAAGACGGATGCGGAAACGAAAATCCGGTATTGACAGAAAAGGCGCCGGGTGTTAATATGATATGCGTCGCTGATGTGTTACACGGCGGCCGTGAGTGTGAGATTCATATTTCGGGCACTGTCTTGGAGAGGTATCGAAGTGGCTATAACGAGGCGGTCTTGAAAACCG
>CAMIWE010000025.1 GCA_946402335.1 uncultured Lachnoclostridium sp. | reverse complement strand
ACCATAAAGTAGAACCGACTTGCGGAAAGGCCGGATCAAGTGTTTCCAAGTGTACGAGATGCGGCGATACAAGAGGCGATAATATTCCGCCTACCGGAAACCACAATTTTTCAATTACTGTAAGCGATACGGCAACCTGTACCGCGGCAGGAAAGAAAACTACAAAATGTTCTGTATGCGGAACGACCAAGTCTGAGGACTCTAAAGCGCTCGGCCATAACTTTGTATTTGACCATAAAGTAGAACCGACTTGCGGAAAGGCCGGATCAAGTGTTTCCAAGTGTACCAGATGCGGAGCAACTAGAGGTGAGAATATTGAGCCTACAGGTGCGCATAAGTTCACTGAGGTAAGCAACACTGCTACGTGTACCGCGGCGGGCAAGAAGACTTCAAAGTGCTCCGTATGCGGCACTACAAAGTCCGAAACGACGAAGGCACTCGGCCATAACTTTGTATTTGATCATAAGACGGAACCGACCTGCGGCAAGAACGGTGAGAGCGTATCAAAGTGTACCAGATGCGGAGATACTCGTGGCGAAACCATAGCTGCAACCGGTGCTCATAAATTCACTGTTGTAAGTGATACTGCGACCTGTACCGCGGCGGGCAAGAAGACTTCAAAGTGTTCCGTATGCGGCACTACAAAGTCCGAAACGACGAAGGCACTCGGCCATAACTTCGTATTTGACCATAAGGTTGAGCCGACATGCGGCAAGAACGGTGAGAGCGTATCGAAGTGTACCAGATGCGGAGATACTCGTGGCGAAACCATTGCTGCAACCGGTGCTCATAAATTCACTGTTGTAAGTGATACTGCGACCTGTACCGCGGCGGGCAAGAAGACTTCAAAGTGTTCCGTATGCGGCACTACAAAGTCCGAAACGACGAAGGCACTCGGCCATAACTTCGTATTTGACCATAAGGTTGAGCCGACATGCGCTAAGGCCGGCGAAACAGTATCCAAGTGTTCCAAGTGCGGAACAACCCGTGGCGAAACGATTCCCGCAACGGGCGCTCATAAATGGAGCGTAACGAATACAGTTGATGCCACCTGTGCAAAAGAGGGTAGCAAGACCCTTACTTGCAGCGTGTGTAAGACAACTAAGACGGAGACTATCAAGAAGTCTACCGAGCATAAGTTCGTGACCACAAAGGTTGAACCCACATGCGGTACGGCCGGTAAGACGGAAGCAAAGTGCTCTGTATGCGGAACGACCCGCGGGGAGACGATTCCGGCAACAGGAGCTCATAAATGGACTGTTACCAAGGAAACGCCTGCGACATGCGTCAAGGACGGATCTAAAACCCTGGTATGTGATACCTGTAAGCAGAGCAAGACCGAGAAGATTGCTAAGACCGGCATTCATGAGTGGGAAGAGACAAAGGTTGAGCCTACTTGCGGCAAGTCCGGAAGCATTACCGCCAAATGTAAGGATTGCGGTACGACCCGCGGTGAAACAATCCCCGCAACGGGCGCGCATAAGTTTAAGACTGTTGATTCTAAAACCATAGCGCCCACATGCCAGAAGACCGGAAGCAAGACGCAGGTGTGCGAAGAATGCGGGTTAAGTGAAGTGGTGACATTAAAGAAAGTAAATTGTAATTATGTTACCGTACATACCGATCCGACTTGTTGCACGCCAGGAAGCAATGTGGGACAATGTTCAATGTGCGGAAGAAAGGCCGGGCATGAAATTCCGCCTACAGGCTATCATACTTGGGAATTGCAGGAATATGTTAAAGAGTCATGCGGTACACCTGGTGTGAAATACTATAAATGTAAATATGGAAATGCCACCAGAAAGGTCGTTGTAAAACCGAACGGGAACCATGTCTTTGTGACCAGGGTGGAAGAGCCCGGCTGCGGAAAGTCCGGTTATAAGGAAGAAGTATGCGAAGTTTGCGGATTTAAAGGACATGGCGAGAATATTCCGCCGTCAACGCCTCATGATCTGCATCTTGTAACTGGAGGCGGAGTGCTTCCGGGAGAAAACGTAATCGGATCGGAGCTTTATCGCTGCTCAAAGTGCGGTGTGGAAACCTATTTGGCCATTCAGCATACTCTCGGTGATTGGGAAGTTGTAAAAGAGCGTGATTGCGCCAACAACAGGAGCGGTATTGAAGCCAGAAAGTGTCAGGATGAAGGATGTCCGTATTGTGTGACCAGAGAGGTTTCCGGGCATGTGTTCATTCCGGAGTCTAAATCACCCAGAAGAGATGACGTTTATCCTCAGGTTTGGGATGCGAAGTATCATTCCGCAAGATGCAGTATATGTAATACGGTGATGCTCGAGGAACATGTTTTCGAACCTCAGCAGGTAATGACCAGCGGAGAAATGATTTATGTCTGCGAATGCGGTGTAAGAAGCGCAAGGCAGGCAAATGTTCATGTACATCAATTAGACGAAAACAACAGCGTTAAATTCCGAATCTACAGGGTTTATACTCTGCCGGAAGATAAACTTACGCCGGAAAAGAGAGAAAAACTTAAAGATTTTGATATAGACAGAATCGATCAGTACGAAGGAAAAGATATTCCTTATCCGTATGAAGTGATTTATATTGTTCGGTATAAATGCTGTTATGACGGATGTGATGAGTATTTTGACCATGTCTGGATAGCGGCCGGTGCTGATCCGCTTGAAAAAGACAGATCGGTAGATGCTTTAATCGGTGAAGTGCTTGGTGATCTTTTCGGCTTTGGTACAGATAAAGCAGCTGAAAAACTTCCGTATGTCGGTACAGCCATAACTGTTGCAAAAGTAATACATCGTCTTGTGGAATACGGTGAAATGGTAAAAGTATGTATTGTAAATAATACCCAGGTTGATTCTATTGTCGAAATTCTTCAGGTTGTTCAGGATAAAGAAGTCTCCAAAACCATTTCCCAGGAAGAATATTCGGAAAAGGTAAAGAACACGCTTCGAGAAATTACCAGTTTCAAGCAGTTTAAAGGCGAAGATTACAGCAGAGTAATTACCGTATATGATGATATTGAATGGAAATAACGTGGTAAGATCGGTTTTTTTCGTATATTGTTTGAATTAATGATAAGAGGCAGACATATTTGTGTCTGCCTCTTTTATAAAATGAAATCAGAACACAAAAAAGGAACGGTGGGTTAGCCGTTCCTTTACTTTGCTTTAACTTGGAAATGCTTAATTAAGCAATACCGTTAACTGCAAGCTGAAGTCTGGATACTTTTCTGGCAGCGGTATTCTTATGATATACGCCCTTAGCAGCAGCCTTGTCGATTGCTACAGTTGCGTCCTTCAGACATTTAACAGCAAGGTCCTTGTCACCGGCAGCCACGGCAGCGTCAACCTTCTTAACCAATGTCTTAACTTTAGATCTGATAATCTTGTTCTTAAGAGTCTTCGTCTCGATAACAAGAATACGTTTCTTTGCAGACTTAATATTTGCCATCCTTCACACCTCCTGATCTTAATCTGGTTGTTTGCATGAAGTGATGTACGAATCCGGACACGGACGTTTCGTACACACAGATGAAATTATCATAGTACACGGCTTCGTGTTTGTCAATCACTTTTTTTCGGATTTTCCTTAGGAAGAGTAGGATTTTATTGTCATCCGTGCAGGTTTATGATATAGTATTTTACGCATGAATGTTTCAGAAAAGAGAGAGAAAACGAATGGCAGATATCGACCGCAGTAAAATTCGGAATTTTTGTATCATTGCTCACATTGATCACGGCAAATCCACCCTCGCCGATCGTATTATCGAGAAGACGGGGCTTCTTACGTTGCGTGAGATGCAGGAGCAGGTACTTGATAATATGGATCTGGAACGTGAGCGCGGCATCACGATCAAAGCGCAGACCGTTCGGACGATTTATAAGGCAAAGGACGGGCAGGAGTATATCTTTAACCTGATTGACACGCCG
Organism: uncultured Lachnoclostridium sp.; assembly: GCA_946402335.1. Taxonomy (GTDB): domain Bacteria; phylum Bacillota; class Clostridia; order Lachnospirales; family Lachnospiraceae; genus ISDg. The sequence continues at coordinate 24,774 of CAMIWE010000025.1, read as the reverse complement.
GGCCATGTGGACTTTAACTATGAAGTATCAAGAAGCCTTGCCGCCTGTGAGGGCGCAATCCTTGTTGTAGACGCCGCGCAGGGCATTGAGGCGCAGACGCTTGCCAACTGTTACCTGGCAATCGACCATGATCTTGAAATCATGCCGGTTATCAACAAGATTGACCTTCCGAGCGCCGAACCGGACCGCGTTATAGCGGAAATCGAGGACGTTATCGGAATCGAGGCACAGGATGCTCCGCGGATTTCCGCGAAGCTCGGACTGAATATCGAAGATGTCCTTGAGGGCATTGTAACGAAGATTCCGGCACCGAAGGGTGACCCGGAGAAGCCGCTTCAGGCGCTCATTTTTGATTCCGTATATGATCCATATAAAGGCGTTATCATATTTGTCCGCGTAAAGGAAGGCTGCATTACGAAGAATACCCGTATCCGCATGATGGCTACCGGCGCGGAGGAGGACATTGTCGAAATCGGTACGTTCGGTCCCGGCAAATTCATCCCCTGCGATGAGCTGACTGCCGGAACGGTAGGCTATATTACGGCTTCTCTTAAGAATGTAAAAGATACCCGTGTCGGCGATACGGTAACGGACGCAAACCGGCCGGCTCCGGAACCCTTGCCCGGTTACAAAAAGGTAAACTCCATGGTTTACTGCGGCATGTATCCGGCGGACGGAGCCAAATACCCCGACCTTCGCGATGCACTTGAGAAACTGCAGTTAAACGATGCATCCCTGAATTATGAGCCGGAAACTTCCGTAGCGCTCGGATTTGGCTTCCGTTGCGGCTTCCTCGGGCTTCTGCATCTGGAAATCATCCAGGAGCGTCTGGAGCGTGAATACAACCTTGATCTTGTAACGACGGCGCCGAGCGTTATCTATAAGATTTATAAGACTGACGGCACCTGCGTAGATATCTCGAATCCGGCCAATATGCCCGATCCGACCGAGATTGAGCATATGGAAGAGCCTTTCGTGAGTGCGGAAATCATGGTTACGACCGAATTCGTCGGACCGATCATGAAACTGTGTCAGGAGCGGCGCGGAATCTATCTCGGAATGGAATATATGGAGCAGACCCGTGCGCTTCTTAAGTATGAGCTTCCGTTAAATGAGATTATTTACGATTTCTTCGATGCATTAAAGTCCCGTTCGAAGGGCTATGCTTCGTTTGATTACGACCTGAAGGGCTATGTGACCTCGAAACTCGTGAAACTCGATATTCTGATCAATCATGAGGAAGTGGACGCGTTGTCGTTCATTGTTCATGAGGACAGCGCCTATGAGCGCGGACGCCGTATCTGCGAGCGCATGAAGGACGAGATTCCGAGACACCTGTTCGAAATCCCGATTCAGGCGGCAATCGGTAACAAGATCATAGCCCGTGAGACCGTTAAGGCGATGCGTAAGGACGTCCTCGCCAAATGCTACGGCGGTGACATATCCCGTAAGAAAAAGCTTCTTGAAAAGCAAAAAGAAGGAAAGAAGAGGATGCGCCAGGTGGGCAATGTGGAGATTCCGCAGTCTGCCTTCATGAGCGTTTTGAAGCTGGATGAAGAATAAACAGCCAATGGAACTTTATATCCATATCCCGTTTTGCAAACGAAAATGTGATTACTGCGATTTCCTTTCCTTTGCCGGAAGGGAGTATTACTCGCAGAATTACCTGAATGCGCTTTGCCGCGACTTAAAGCGGTACGGCGGGCATACCGTTTCGTCCGTTTATATCGGCGGCGGAACGCCGTCCGTCATGCCGATCGGTTTTTATGATAAGCTCTTTGAATGCATCCGGGAGAATTATCTGATCCTGCCGGACGCGGAGATCTCGATTGAGGTTAATCCCGGTACACTGACGCCGGCCAAAGCGGTTGAGTATAAACGAAACGGCATCAACCGGATCAGTTTCGGGCTGCAGTCCGCCATCGATTCCGAACTGGAGTCTCTCGGAAGAATACACAATTATTCGGATTTTCTGAAATCGTATGAGAGCGCGCGGAAGGCCGGAATCCAGAACATCAGCGTCGATCTGATGATGGGTATCCCCAGGCAGACCGAGGAAAGCTTAAAAACGTCTCTTTCCCGCATCTGCATGCTGCATCCGGAACATTTGTCGGTATACATGCTGCAGATTGAGAACGGCACGCCGTTTCAGGACCGTTTTAAGGAACATCCTGAGGATTTCCCCGACGAGGATACGGTGGGACAAATGTACGAGATGGCCATCGGATTCTTACAGAAGAAGGGCTACGAACAGTACGAAATCTCGAATTTTGCGAGAAACGGCTATGAATGCAAACATAATATCGGCTATTGGAAGCGGGTTCCGTATCTCGGTGTAGGACTCGGGGCTTCATCTTTGATTGAGGACACGAGATACCGCGTGACAAGCGACTGGGACGAGTATTTTAAGGAACTGTCCTATGAAAGTGAAGAGAAGCTTTCCATGAAGGATATTAAAAACGAAGCCATCATGTTGGGGCTTCGGATGCGGGAAGGCATTTCGTATTCCGCGCTTGCCGGGGAGTTTGGCGAAGGATTTGCCGGCTATACGATCGCAAGGCTTTCGAAATATGTGGAAGAGGGCTTTATGGAGCATGATTACGACCGGTTCTATTTCACGACCAAAGGCTTTTTAGTAAGCAATTCGATCCTTGCGGAATTAATGGAATAAGCATGATTTTGATAACGGTCTTCGGAAATCCGGAGGCCGTTTTTCATTTGCCCGAAAAAGAGAACATTTTTTCGAAAAATGATGTGAAATGGTGTTGACAAATTGCCTTTACAGTGATACATTGTATACGGATGTTAGCACTCGAATGTGTTGAGTGCTAATAAGGACGGAGAAGAATATGGAATTAGATGACAGAAAACTGACGATTCTGAAAGCCATCATCCGGAATTATCTGGAAACCGGTGAACCGGTAGGTTCCCGTACGATTTCCAAATATACGGACCTGAATCTGAGTTCCGCAACGATTCGAAACGAAATGTCCGATCTGGAGGAACTCGGCTACATCATTCAGCCGCATACTTCCGCGGGACGGATTCCTTCCGATAAGGGTTACCGCCTTTACGTCGATATGATGATGAAGGAGAAGGAAGACGAACTGAATGAACTGAAGGTGGAACTGAATGCCAAGGCGGACCGGCTCGATACCATTTTGAAAGAAGCCGCAAAGGTTATTGCCGACAGCACGAATTACGCTTCCATGATCACGGCGCCGCAGGCCAGAAGCAAAAAAATCAAGTTTATTCAACTGACGCAGGTGGATTACAACAATCTTCTTTGCGTTGTTGTGCTGGATGGAAACATCATTAAAAATATGATGGTTCACTGCGATAAAGAGCTTCCGAAAGAGGACCTTTTGAAACTGAATCTTATGATGAACACGTTCCTGCAGGGACTTGATATGCAGGAGATCAACGTGAGCGTCATGCAGAAGCTTCGGACCGAGGCCTCAGAGTATTCTTCTTTGATTTCGAATATCCTTGATGCAGTTGCAAAATGCCTTGATGAGCAGGGCGTGGAAGCTTATACGAGCGGTTCCACGAACATCTTCAAGTATCCGGAGCTGAATGAATCCGGACGCGCAAGCAATTTGCTGTATGCACTTGAGGAGAAGAAAGAGCTGACCGAGCTGATGTATAAGGAAGGCGATAACGAGCGCGGCATTCAGGTTTATATCGGAGAAGAGAATCCGATTGAAGCCACGAAGGACTGCACGCTGGTAACCGCGACTTATCATTTGCAGGACGGCGTATATGGAAAGATCGGAATCCTCGGGCCCAGACGTATGGATTACGATAAGGTTGTAGGAACCTTGCGGAATCTGATGTCGGATCTCGACGGGATCTTTAAAAAGGAGCAGTGAGTTATATGGCAGACATGGAGAATCAGCCGAAAACGGACGAAACGGAACAGCCCGTGGAAACTCCCGACAACGGAGCAAAAGTTGACACGATCGATCTGTTCGCGGATTCGGAAGCCAAGGCAGAGGATGGCGCCGCTGCAGAGGATAAAGCCTCCGCACAGCCTTCCGGAAAGACCGGCAAGGACAATGAGCGCCGCATGAAGAAAAAGGACAAACGGGATCGAAACCGGCCGGATCACCGGGATGAGGAAATCGCCGCACTGAAGGACAAAGTCTTAAGACAGCAGGCGGAATTCGTAAACTTCCGGAATCGTACCGAGAAGGAGAAATCCCAGATGTTCGAAGTCGGAGCGAAGAGCATGCTTGAGAAGATGCTTCCGACCATTGACAATTTTGAGAGAGGGCTTGCAATGCTTACGGATGAGCAGAAGCAGGAGCCTTTCGCACAGGGGATGGAGAAGACATACAGGCAGATGCTCGCGGCGCTTGAAAGTGCCGGAGTTAAGCAGATCGAAGCGGTCGGAAAGCCGTTTGATCCGAATCTGCATAACGCGGTCATGCACGTGGAGGATGATTCCGTCGGCGAGAACATCGTCGTCGAGGACTTCCAGAAGGGCTATATGTACCGGGATACGGTACTTCGCTTCAGCATGGTTAAGGTTGCTAATTAATATTTCAAATACAGGAGGAATGAATTATGAGCAAGATTATCGGTATTGACTTAGGTACTACCAACAGCTGCGTAGCTGTCATGGAAGGTGGTCAGCCCACCGTTATCGCGAATGCGGAAGGTTCCCGTACGACACCGTCCGTAGTCGCATTTACCAAAACAGGAGAAAGAATTGTCGGTGAGTCCGCAAAGCGTCAGGCTGTAACGAACTCCGATAAGACGATTTCTTCCATCAAGAGACATATGGGAACGGATTTCCGTGTAACCATTGATGACAAGAAGTTTACTCCTCAGGAAATTTCCGCTATGATCCTTCAGAAACTGAAGGCTGACGCGGAGGCTTATCTCGGCGAGAAGGTTACCGAGGCCGTTATTACGGTTCCGGCATACTTCAACGATGCACAGAGACAGGCAACCAAGGATGCAGGTAAGATTGCAGGCCTTGATGTAAAGCGTATTATCAACGAGCCTACGGCTGCAGCACTGGCGTATGGCCTTGATAACGAGAAGGAACAGAAGATTATGGTATACGACCTCGGCGGCGGTACCTTCGATGTGTCCATCATCGATATCGGTGACGGCGTTATCGAAGTTCTTGCCACGAACGGTGATACCAGACTCGGCGGCGATGATTTCGATGAGAGAATCACCCGCTATCTGATTGACGAGTTCAAGAAGCAGGAAGGCATTGACCTCGGTCTTGACAAGATGGCTCTTCAGAGACTTAAGGAAGCCGCTGAGAAGGCCAAGAAGGAGCTTTCCGCATCTACCACGACCAACATTAACCTTCCGTTCATTACGGCCAATGCGGACGGTCCTAAGCATCTGGATATCAATCTTACAAGAGCAAAGTTTGAAGAGCTTACCCATGATCTGATCGAGCGTACGGCTACTCCGGTACAGAATGCGCTTCGTGACGCAGGCCTTACTCCTTCGGATCTTTCGAAGGTACTGCTTGTCGGCGGTTCGACCCGTATTCCTGCCGTACAGGAAAAGGTTCGTATGCTTACCGGGCATGAGCCCAACAAGTCCCTGAACCCGGATGAATGCGTGGCACTTGGTGCTTCCATTCAGGGTGGTAAGCTTGCAGGCGATGCCGGTGCGGGCGACATCCTTCTTCTGGATGTTACTCCTTTGTCCCTGTCCATAGAGACCATGGGCGGCGTAGCAACCAGACTGATCGAGCGTAATACGACGATCCCGACCAAGAAGAGCCAGGTATTCTCCACCGCAGCCGATAACCAGACTGCAGTAGATATCAACGTTGTACAGGGTGAGCGTCAGTTCGCCAAGGACAACAAGAGTCTCGGCCAGTTCCGTCTTGACGGAATCCCGCCGGCAAGAAGAGGCGTTCCGCAGATTGAGGTTACTTTCGATATCGATGCAAACGGTATTGTAAACGTATCCGCCAAGGATCTCGGAACCGGACGTGAGCAGCATATCACGATTACCGCAGGCTCCAACCTGTCCGATGACGAAATCGAGCGCGCCGTTAAGGAAGCTGCCGAGTATGAGGCACAGGATAAGAAGCGTAAGGAAGGCGTTGAAGTCCGTAACGAAGCCGATTCCCTTGTATTCCAGACCGAAAAGGCTATGGAAGAGGTTGGCGACAAGCTTGACGCAGGCCTGAAGGCTCAGGTTGATGAAGACCTTGCTCATCTGAAGGATCTTGTAGCAAAGACCAATCCGGAAGTTATGAGCGACGGCGAGATTGAAGATATCAAGGCCGCTAAGGAGAAACTCATGAACTCTGCACAGCAGCTGTTCAGTAAGATGTATGAGCAGGCGCAGGCACAGCAGGGCGGAGCAGGTCCTGATATGGGCGGATTCCAGGGCGGAAACGGCGGCAGCAACGGTAAGGACGACAACGTTGTTGACGGCGATTACCGTGAGATTTAATAAAAGCGTTTGATGAAATCGGGGCTGGCGGACCGTCAGCCCCCGAATTCAGTTTAGGAGCAGTGAACTTTTATGGATCAGAAGAGAGATTATTATGAAGTCCTCGGAGTATCGAAATCTGCTTCGGAAGACGAGCTGAAGAAAGCATATCGTCAGCTGGCCAAGAAGTACCATCCCGATGCCAACCCCGGAAACAAGGAAGCGGAAGCCAAATTCAAAGAGGCGAGTGAGGCTTACCAGGTTCTGAGCGATCCGGAGAAGCGGCAGATGTACGACCAGTACGGTCATGCCGCATTTGAGGCGGGCGGCGGTCCCGGTGGCGGCGCGTATGACTTTACGGGCAGTTTCTCCGACATTTTCGATATGTTCGGTTTCGGTGACATGTTCGGCGGAGGAGCGAGAAGAAGCAGCCAGCGGAGCAATGTGCCCAGAAGCGGAGCCAGCGTCCGTACGAGCATCCGGATTACCTTTGAGGAGGCCGTTTTTGGCTGTGAGAAGGACCTTGAACTTAATCTGAAGGACATTTGTAAGACATGCGGCGGAAACGGAGCCAAGCCGGGCACTAATCCGGAAACCTGTCCCCGTTGTAAAGGCCAGGGCGTTATTATGTTCACGCAACAGTCGATTCTCGGCGTTATGCAGAGCCAGAAGACCTGTCCGGACTGTCGCGGTACCGGTAAGATTATCCGCGACAAATGTAAGGACTGCTATGGTACCGGCTACATTACGACGAGAAAGACCATTCGCGTTTCGGTTCCTGCCGGTATTGATGAAGGGCAGAGTGTACGTATTCCGAATATGGGCGAGCCCGGCATTAACGGCGGCGAGCGTGGAAGTCTGCTTGTTGACGTTATCGTTTCGCGTCATCCGTTCCTGCAAAGAGACGGTTACGACCTTTATTCGACGGCGCCGATCTCATTTGCCCAGGCAGCCCTTGGCGGAGATATCATCATTCCGACAATCGACGGCGATGTGATTTACGAGCTGAAACCCGGTACGCAGACCGATACGAAAGTAAGGCTTCGCGGCAAAGGCGTTCCGCACATTCACAGAGAGTCCGAGCGTGGCGACCAGTACGTAACGCTTGTTGTACAGGTTCCGACCAAGCTGACCGCGGAGCAGCGTGAGAAGCTGAAGGAATTCAACGAAAGCATGGGCGGAAAGAACCCCGATGATACGAAGAAGAAAAAGTTCTTCGGCAAATGATACACGACGGAAATCCGGAATATGCCATACGGGCAGAATAGGATTTTTCGGTAATAAAAGCATAAGAAACCAATACGAAAGCCTTCAATAGATGTTCTAAAGAAGGCTTTTCGGATGATTTGCGATGATTCGCTGAAAGGCTACTATGATTTGGAATGTAATTCGTATCCATACGACCAACGAAGCAACGGATATTCTCGGAAGCATCCTTTTCGACCTCGGATTTGACGGCATTGAAGTGCAGGACAATGTGCAGCTGAGTGAAGAGGACCGTAAGAAGATGTTCATCGATTTCCTTCCGGAGGTGGATGAGAATGACAAGACGGCCGTGATCACCTGCTATACGGACGGAGACTGTGAGCCGTATGAAAAGATTGAGGCGATTAAGGAAGCATGCGAAGATTATAAGGATTTCGTTGATTTCGGTGCGCTTTCTTTTGAAACCGGCGTGACCGAAGATAAGGACTGGATCAACAACTGGAAGAAGTATTTTAAGGCATTTGCCGTTGATGAGGATATTATCATTAAGCCGACTTGGGAGCCCTGGAAGGACGAATACAAGGACCGCCTTGTCGTTGAAATTGATCCCGGCACGGCTTTTGGTACGGGTTCGCACGAGACGACCAAACTCGTGATCCTGAACATCAAGAAATATCTCAAAAAAGGCGACTGCATGCTCGACATCGGTACCGGAAGCGGAATTCTTTCAATCATCGGTTATAAACTCGGAGCTTCTTCCTGCATCGGAACGGATATTGATCCGATTGCGGTCGACGTAGCGAAGGAGAACTCCGTTTTGAACGGAATCGGGCTTTATGAGGGCAGTCTCAGTGAAGAATGTCCCGGAAAAGTAGCGATGGTTTACGGAAATCTTCTTGAAGAATGCGATCTTCTTCACACGTTGGAAGAAAGAAAATTCCCGATTGTTGTTGCAAATATTCTCGCGGATGTTATTATACCATTAGCACCGGTTGTGAAACGGCTTTTGCTTCCCGGAGGCATATTCATCAGCTCCGGTATCATTGAAATGAAGAAAGAGGAAGTGAAAGAAGCACTTCTTCGGTGCGGATATGAGATCCTCGCGGAGACGCGAATGAAAGACTGGTACAGCTTCGTTGTGAAGATGCCCGGTTAGAAGGAGGCTTTCGTGCCGCGTTTTTATGTTGATCCTTCGCAGATCGGAACGGATCGTATCGTTCTTGGCGGCGGAGAATACAACCACATTAAGAATGTTTTGCGTAAGCAGGTTGGAGACACCCTGCTTATTTGTGATGGAGAGGGCCGCGAATACGAATGCAGCGTGGATTCCTACGGAGACGGAGAGGTTATGCTTCGGATTGATTCGGTTAAAGAAGGAAAGACCGAACTTTCGGTGCATATGACGCTGTTTCAGGGACTCCCTAAAAAGGATAAGATGGAACTGATCATCGAAAAGGCAGTCGAGCTCGGCGCCTGCGAGGTCGTTCCGGTTGCCTGCATCCGCTCCGTTGCGAAAATGGGCGATGAAAAGCGTGAAGATAAGAAAATTGCCCGCTGGAACGCAATTGCGGAGGCTGCTGCCAAGCAGAGCGGTCGCGGTGTGATCCCTGTTGTTAAAGATTTAATGAAATTTCCCGAAGCTATGCGTTTTGCGAAGGAACATTGCGATATGATCCTGTTTCCGTACGAGAATGCGGAAGGCATGAATACCCTTAGAAATTGTGTATCTAAGATGTGGCCCGGTGCACGGATCGGCGTATTTATCGGACCCGAAGGCGGTTTCGATCCGGATGAGGTTGCGCTCGCGAAGAACGCCGGTGCCGAAATCGTAAGCCTCGGAAGGCGCATTCTTCGGACCGAGACGGCCGGACTTACGATGCTTTCCTATCTGATGATCGAAGCGGAAATGGCGGAGGTGCAGTCATGAGAGAGATTTACTTGGACAATGCCGCCACGACGCGCGTTTGTGAGCCTGCCATTGAAGCAATGGCAAAGGTAATGCGTGACGATTACGGTAACCCTTCCTCGCTTCACGGCAAAGGCATCCGTGCGGAGCAGTATATCAAAGAAGCGAAAACGGTGATCGCAAAGTCGTTAAAATGTGAGGCAAAGGAAATCATCTTTACCTCGGGCGGTACCGAATCAAACAATCTGGCACTTTTCGGCGCGGCCGAAGCAAAGAAACGGCAGGGTAAGCACATCATTGCTTCGCCGATCGAGCATGCTTCGGTTTATAATCCGCTTATCCGACTTGAGGAACTCGGTTATGAAGTAACGTACCTTCCGGTGGACGGAAACGGCTTGTTGAAACTTGATGCTTTAAAGGAAGCACTCCGGAAAGATACGATCTTAGTCAGCTGCATGATGGTCAATAACGAAATCGGTGCTTTGGAACCGATTCGTGAGATCGCCGAAATCGTACACGGCTTCAAACCGGACATTCTGTTTCATGTGGATGCAATCCAGGCCTATGGCAAGATTCCGTTCGCACCCGGCAAACTCGGCATCGACCTTCTTTCGGTAAGCGGTCATAAGCTCCACGGGCCAAAGGGAAGCGGATTCCTTTATAAACGGGACAAAGTCCGGATATTACCTGAAATACTCGGCGGAGGACAGCAGAACAATATGCGTTCGGGTACGGAAAATGTGCCCGCCATCGCCGGCCTTTGTGCGGCCGTCAGCGATTATTTCGCGAACCAGAAGGATTACATCGACCGGATGTATGAATGTAAGAAGGCATTCCTCACCGAGACGGAGACGATGGCATTTGCCCATCCGAATGCCGTATTTGCGGAACTTTCCGATACCTTAAGCCTTGACGAGCGCGTCCGTAAAACCGCGCCGCATATCTTAAGTATCAGCTTTGACTCCGTTCGAAGCGAGGTGCTTTTACATGCTTTAGAAGACTACGGAATCTATGTTTCGTCAGGTTCTGCATGTTCTTCGAATCATCCTGCGATCAGCGGAACGTTAAAGGCAATCGGCGTCGCCGATAAGTATCTCGACAGCACGCTCCGATTCAGTTTCTGCCCGGAAACGACCGTCGAAGATATAAAGGAAACCTGCAACGCCTTGCGGGAACTTGTTCCGAAATTAAGCCGGTTTACGGTGAAATAGACCAAAGAGAGGAGCGCATCGGCGCAAATACCATGGAATATAAGTCATTTTTGATCAAATATGCGGAAATCGGACTGAAGGGCAAGAACCGTTCTTATTTCGAGGATTGTCTTGTGAATCAGGTCCGGGAGAATCTGTCCCACCTCGGGGATTACCATGTTCGGAAGGAGCAGGGACGTATTTATGTCGACTGCCCGGACGGATACGACTATGATGATACGGTGGACTGCCTTTCGAAAATCTTCGGTATCGTCGGATTTATGCCGGTTATGGAGATTGAATCCACGAATTGGGACGATATTTGTAAGATGACGGTTGAATTTGTCGAGGAGTCCTTTGAAAAGAAGGATTTTACGTTTAAGATGTTTTGTAAGCGCGGTGACAAGTCGTACCCGAAGACTTCGCCGGAGATTGCTGCGGATCTCGGCGGCGTGATTCTGGATCATTTTCCGGGGCTGTCAGTTGATGTGCTGCATCCCGAAAAGAGCATTACGGTCGAAGTCAGAAGCCATGCTTACATCTATTCGGACGGCTATAAGGGCGTCGGCGGCATGCCGGTCGGCTGTAACGGTAAGGCAATGCTTCTTCTTTCTGGCGGTATTGACAGCCCGGTTGCCGGCTATATGATCGCGAAGCGAGGCGTCAGCATTGACGCAACGTATTTCCATGCGCCGCCGTACACGAGCGAGCGGGCAAAGCAGAAGGTTATCGACCTTGCGCAGCAGATCTCGAAGTATGTCGGACCGATCAAACTGAATATCGTGAACTTTACCGACATCCAGATGTATATTTATGAGACCTGTCCGCATGAGGAACTGACGATTCTGATGCGACGCTATATGATGCGTATCGCCGAAGAGATCGCAAACCGCAGCAACTGCCTTGCCTTGATTACCGGTGAGAGCCTCGGTCAGGTGGCAAGCCAGACCATGCAAAGCCTCAATTGTACGAATGCAGTATGCGAGATGCCGGTTTACCGACCTTTGATCGGATTTGACAAATCGGAAATCGTTGAAATTTCGCAGCGGATCGGCACCTTTGAGACGAGTATCCTTCCGTATGAGGACTGCTGCACGATTTATGTGGCGAAGCATCCGGTTACGAAGCCGATTCTTAAGGTCATTGAGCGAAGCGAGAAGCTTCTTGAAGAGAAGATTGACGAAATGGTAACGAAAGCGATTGACGAGCGGGAAGTTATCAAGATCAAACAGGAGAATTAAAAGAATTTATTTTTTTGAGAGCACGGTATTGACCGTGCTCTTTTTGTTTGCAAATTTTAAGACTCAAATAATGTTTGTGTTGAGAAAAACAGTACCGATAAGAGTTAAATGACGGTAAATATAATTGACATGTCATCCCGCCTATGCTAAAATGTTTAAAAGATGTTTTTTGTGGGAGGAGTTTATGGAACAGTATAATTATCGCTATAACATTGCAAAAGGCGTAAGGCTTGTTGCGTTCGCATTTCTGTTTATTTTTCTTGATTTTAATATCGTCTCGGATACTTTTTACATCGATATTATTCCGGATGCAGTCGGATGGGTTCTCTTTTTCATGTCCATACGGTATCTTGAAGGTTATATAAAAAATCCCACCGGACTTCGTGTTCTTGCTTTCGTGCTTCTTATTGCAGATATCAATGAATGGATGTTTAACATGATATCTTATGATTCCGACCTTCCGCTTAACCCCAATGACATCCGTTTTATTTTCTTTTTATTCGCCCTGGTTTATAACGTCTTTTATTATAAAATACTTGGCGCAATGATTCGGGTTGCAGAGGATTTTCATTCCATGCGGGAGCAGAGCATTCGTATCCTGCGTCCTGTGATGATCGTCATACATATTGCGGCTTATTTGCACGTTCTGATCTGGCCTGACGAAGAATCATCTCTCTTTTATATTGTGATTATCGCTGGTTGTATTGTGGCATTGATCAATCTGTTTATTCTTTTCGGGCTTAAGAAGGATGTGGAAAATGTTCCAAAGGCCTTCTATGACGATTTCGAAACCGTGGAAGATTATGGATTTCATTCCTTTAAGGAGGAAGATACGTGAAACTGAAAGTGGAAGTAAAACAACTTGGTGCACGGGGCAGGAGAGTCGTTCCGGTACCCTTTGAAATCGAAGGGAATCCTGCTACGGTTTCGGAACTGATCGCGGCAACCGTACGTAAATGCGTAGAGGAATATAATGAACGTGTCCGAAAAGGCGAGGTTGTTCAATCTCCTTTGTCGGAGCGTGAAATCAATGATATGGCCGGAGTCGGGCGGATCACGTTCGGAATCTGCTACGGCGATAAGGAGCAGAATGTCGGGAAGGCCGTCGATAACGCACTGCTTGCTTTTTGTGGATGACGATCCGAAGACCGCGCAGATCATCAGCGAGATACTGCTCTTTGCAGAGGATAAGAAGATTGCCGATACGTTCATCCTTCAGCAGATTCGGGGATGAAACGGATAGATTTCTATGGACGAAACCGGACTTCAATTGTATAATCAGATTGGTTTCGGGAATAAAAGAATTATTCCCTGAGGGTGCCGTATGCATCGCCTGAGCAGAATAAAAAAGCAGGAGGATCATTCCTCCTGCTTTCATGAGTGTTTATGGTTTATTCTTCCACTTCGGTGATATACGGTTCCAGAACACTTAAAATGTGGTCGATATCGTCTTCGTTGTGAATTCCGAGCGTAATCGGCTTATTGAGGTCCAAAGAGAAGATTCCCATGATGGACTTCGCATCGATAACATAGCGGCCGGAAATCAGATCGAAATCGGAATCGAACTTGGTCACATCGTTTACGAAGTTCTTAACCTTATCAATGGAATTCAGGCAAATGGTAACGGTTTTCATGTGGCATCGCCCCCTCTTTATTACTTAGATTACTTTAAGTGTAACTATCCGCAGGAAAAAAGTCAAGCAGGAAACGGACAAAGCAATGGAAAATCATCTGTATGGAAAAACAATCGCATATTTGACGCTCGGTTGCAAGGTAAACGGTTATGAAACCGAGGCAATCCGCGACACATTAAAGGGCTGCGGGGTTATTGAAGTGCCTTTTCGCGACAAAGCGGACATTTATCTTGTAAATACCTGCACGGTTACGAATATTGCGGACCGGAAATCACGGCAAATGCTGCATCGTGCCCGTAAATTAAACCCTGATGCCGTCATTGTGGCCGAGGGCTGCTATGTACAGGAGTTTTGCAAGGAAGGCGAGGATGACGGGACGGCGGATCTTTATGTCGGGAACCGCAGAAAAGGCGAAACCGCGGCTATTCTGAACGAGTGGTTTGCGGCTAAGGCCGAAGGGACCGAGCCGAAGCATTATTATATCAATGACGACGCAAAACTGACCGTATACGAAGAAATGAAGGCGGTTACACAGGAAACGACCAACCGTGCCTTTATGAAGATTCAGGACGGCTGCAACCAGTTCTGCAGCTATTGTATTATTCCTTTTGCCAGAGGCCGCATTGCAAGCCGTAAGGAAAGCGATGTTTTAGCGGAAGCAAAGCTTCTTGCGGATTCCGGCTGCAAGGAAGTGGTGATTTCAGGAATTCACCTTTCCTCCTACGGGCTTGATAAGCGAAGCGTACGGGAGCAGAGCAGTCTGAAGACCGATGACGGCTCCATGCCGTTAATATCGCTTCTTGAAAAGCTGGCGAAGATCCCCGGAATCGAGCGGGTACGACTCGGTTCTTTGGAACCGCGGATCATTACGAAGGAGTTCGTTGAAGCGCTTGGCTCGATTAAGGAAATCTGTCCGCATTTTCACCTGTCCCTGCAGAGCGGGTGCGCAAAGACGCTTCAGCGGATGAACCGGCATTATACGCCCGGGGAATTTGAGGAAGCGGTAAGACTTTTAAGGGAATCCTTTGAGAATCCCGCGCTTACAACGGATATTATCGTCGGATTTCCCGGCGAAACGGAGGAGGATTTCCTTGATTCAGTCGCATTTGCCGAAAGAATCGGCTTTGCACAGATTCACGTATTTCCGTACTCCAGAAGAAAAGGCACCGCTGCCGATAAGATGGACGGTCAGCTTACCGAAGCCGTCAAGCATGAGCGGGAAGTACGGTTCCTTGAAACGGAGCGGAAACTCAGGACGGCTTATTACGGGAGACTATTAGGGAAAACGGCGTCCGTTATGGTTGAAGAAATGACCGAAGAAGGCGGTATTTTATATGCAAACGGACATTGTCCGCGCTACGGAACCTACCGCTTTCCTGCAGATACGGACCTCACCGGACGGATTGTTGATGTAATCGGAGAGAACATCACAACAGATGGTATTATTCAAGCAAAAATGGTTGCTATTTCCCACAAAATAGAGTAATATATTATTTGGTATGTTATACCTATCCATATGTCACAGGAGGAGGGATATAATGGCACAGGGAACACAATTCTTTAAGGTTGAAAACATTTCGGATGATTACGTACGGAGCGTTATCGCGTCGGTATACGTAGCCATGGCCGAAAAAGGATATAATCCGGTGAGCCAGATGGTCGGCTATCTGATGAGCGGCGACCCGACTTATATCACGAATCATCTGAATGCGCGTGCCAAGATTGCGAAGGTTGAGCGTGATGAGATCATTGAGCAGCTGCTGACGGATTATATTGAGAACAACCTGAAGTAAGGGGAATTTGTATGGAACGTAAGCTCAGCCTTTTAGGGCTTGATTACGGTGAGGCTACCGTCGGGGTTGCTGCCAGTGACGGTCTGTTTCTGACTGCGCAGCCGTTAGATGTGATCCGCAGAAACCGGGGGAAGCAGTTACGGGAGACTTTTCGGAGAATCGAAGAAATCGCGCGTGAAAGAGGAACCAATGCAATCGTAGTCGGCTATCCGAAGCATCTGAACAACTCTGTCGGGGACAGAGCGTCGGCTTCGGAGGAATTTGCCGCAGATGTCGCAAGAAGAACCGGGTTGAAGGTAATCCTTTGGGATGAACGATATACGACTGTTTCGGCGCACCGCGCTTTGGACGAGGCGGACCTCGGATACAGAAAGAAAGCCACGGTAGTGGATAAGCTTGCCGCGGTATTTATTCTGCAATCCTATATGGACTACCTCGAAAACTGTCCACAGGAGAAAGAAAAACTGCTGGAGGAGATTTATGGAAGAAAAGAATGATACCGTGTTGTTCCGTGCGGAGGACGGTTCGGAGATTACATTTACCGTGATTTCCGAGACCCGGCTGAACGGGAACAATTATATCCTTGTTACGGACGAGGTCGGAGAGGAAGCTTTCATCCTCAAGGAAAGCCGCGACGAGAATGAGGATATGATCTATGAAATGGTGGACGATGATACCGAGATTGATGCGGTCGGCGGAATGTTCCGCGCGATCTTAGAGGATATCGATCTGGTGTAGCGCGTCCATAGGGAGGTTTTTATGAAACTCGGCAATGGAATTCGCGTAATTCCTTTGGGAGGACTGGAGCAGATCGGCATGAACATTACCGCCTTCTGCTACGGAGATTCGATTATCGTTGTAGACTGCGGCCTTGCATTTCCCGAAGACGACATGCTCGGAATCGACCTTGTAATTCCGGATATTACGTATCTGAAGGAACATATTGAAAAGGTCAAAGCAATATTTATTACCCACGGTCACGAGGACCATATCGGAGCGCTTCCGTATATTCTTCGTGAACTTCCGGTTCCGGTTTACGGTACAAGGCTGACGCTTGCGATCATCCGGAACAAACTGGAAGAGTATAAAATGGCCGACGAAGCGGACCTTCGCGTCTGCTCCTACGGTGACGTTGTAAACTGTGATGATTTCTCGGTGGAATTTATCCGTACCAATCACAGTATCGCCGATGCGGCAGCACTTGCCATCCGTTGTGAGGCAGGCACGCTGATCCATACCGGCGACTTTAAAGTAGACTTTACGCCTGTTTACGGTGAGCCCATCGATCTGCAGCGACTTGCGGAAATCGGACGGGAAGGTGTTCTCGCGCTTATGTGCGACAGCACGAATGCCCTGAAGCCCGGCAATACGATGTCGGAGCGCACCGTCGGTAAAACGTTTGATACGATTTTTGCGGACAACCCGAACCGCCGTATCATCGTCGCCACATTTGCCTCAAATGTGGACCGCGTACAGCAGGTTATCAACTCGGCACAGAAGTACGGCCGGAAGGTTGCCATCGAAGGCCGGAGCATGGTGAACATTGTCGGAACCGCGCAGGAACTCGGATATATCAAGGTTCCGGACGGCTTGATGATTCCTGCAGAGGAGATCAGGAGTTATCCCGACAATCAGATCGTATTGATCATGACCGGTTCCCAGGGCGAGCCGATGGCGGCTTTATCGAGAATTGCCAGCAATACGCATAAGCGTGTTTCCATAATGCCCGGAGACGTTGTTATTATCAGTGCAACCCCGATTCCCGGTAACGAGAAGGCGGTTTTCAAGCTGATCAATGTGCTTTCGATGCTCGGAGCCAATGTAATCTTCCAGGATACGCATGTTTCCGGACATGCCAACCAGGAAGAAATCAAATTGTTATATTGCCTGACGAAGCCGAAATATGCGATTCCGATCCACGGTGAATACCGTCACCGCATCGCGCAGAAGAATATCGCTTTAAATCTCGGAATCCCTTCGGAGCGGATCCCGATTTTAAAATCCGGAGATGTTTTGGAACTTTCTGCTGATAAGGCCGAAATCGTCGGCAATGTTCCGGCACACGGCATTATGGTTGACGGACTCGGCGTCGGCGACGTCGGAAATGCGGTTTTAAGAGACCGTCAGTATCTGTCCGTAAACGGTATCGTGATCGTTTCGGTCGGTTATGATTCCGCATCCGGTGAGATCATCAGCGGACCGGATATCGTGACCAGAGGATTTGTCTATGTCAAAGAATCCGAACAGCTTTTAGAGGAAGCAAGAGACGTTGTTACGGAAACCTGCATGCGTTTCTCGGAAGCGGGAGGCATGGACCATAACCGCCTTCGTGCGGATATTAAGCAGAACCTCAGCGATTATTTCTGGAGGGTTATGAAGCGAAGCCCCATGATTCTTCCCGTAATCGTTGACTGGAATGCGTGAGGTGGGGCGGAACGTGAAGAAAAAGAAACTGAAGACCGTAAGAGTTATCCGGAATTTTTCCAATAATATTATCAGACTCCTTTTGGACATTCTCTTTTATGTCGTTGTGATTATCGCAACGATCAAGCTGTCGCAATACGGATACAATTTCGCATACCAGCTGTTTGGATCCGTTGCGGTAGACAAGGAAGGAGAAGGAAAGGAAATCGAATTTTACATTCAGACCGGTGATTCCACCAGTGAGGTTGCCAGCAAACTGAAGCGGGAAGGCGTTATCGTCGACCGGTATTCCTTTTACACGAAGAGCGTGCTTTCCAAGTCCAATATACAGCCCGGAACGTATATTCTTCGGACGGATATGGATTATGATACGATTTTGAAGATCATAACCCGTTACAAGGAACCGGATGATGACATGGAAGAGGAAGAATGAACGATTCATTATTGGTCAACAATCATATTACGGATTATATATCCTCCCTGCAGCCTGACCTGCCGGAGTATCTAGAAAACCTGTATCAACGGGCCAGGGCGGACCTGGTTCCCGTGATCCGCAGGGAGGCACAGGCATTTATTCGTTTTGTTTGTATAGACAGACAGCCGTTGAAAGTACTCGAAATCGGTACCGCCATCGGCTTTTCTTCGTGTTTAACGGCAGAATTTCTGCCGGCAAATGCGACGATTCTGACGGTTGAGAAGGACGAATCCCGATACGAACAGGCCCTTTTGAACACGAAAGAATATGCTGCGGATTATGAAAAACGAAACGGTTGCGCCTGCCCGGTGATCCAATGCGTTTTGGATGACGCAGAAGTGTTTTTAAGAAGGCTTTCGGAGGCCGGTGAACAGTTCGACATGATCTTTTTAGATGCCGCCAAAGCCCAGTATCCGGTTTATCTTGAGCTCATTGAAACCCTTATGAAACCGGATGCCGTATTTCTTGCAGACAATGTGCTGCAGGAGGGCTCTGTGGCTGAATCCAAGTTTACGGTAACCCGAAGAGACCGCACGATTCATCTTCGCATGCGGGAATTTATCGATATGCTTTTTAAAAGCGGACGATTTGACGCATTGATGCTTCCTCTTGGCGACGGGATTGCGGTTGCGAAGAAGAAGCCGCAATAAGAAAAATGACTGCAGGCAGGAAGATGTCCTGCAAAACGGTGGAAAACATGAAGAAACCTGAATTGCTGATCCCGGCAGGAAGTCCGGATGTACTGAAAACAGCCGTATTGTTCGGCGCCGACGCGGTTTATATCGGCGGCGAACTGTTCAGTCTGCGCGCGAAAGCAAAGAATTTCTCCGATGCCGATATGGAAGAGGCCGTGAAGTTCTGCCACGAGCACGGCTGCAAGCTGTATGTTACGGCCAATATCACCGCTCATAATTACCACCTGGACGGTGTACGGGAGTATTTTGCAAGGCTTAAGGAAATCGGTCCGGATGCGTTGATCATTTCGGATCCCGGAGTATTCCGCTATGCAAGAGAAGTCTGCCCCGAAATACCGGTTCATATCAGCACGCAGGCCAATAATGTGAATTCCGAAACGTTCCTGTTCTGGTACGACCTCGGCGTACGTCGTGTCGTATGCGGAAGGGAGCTGTCTCTGAAAGAAATTCATGAGATACGCGAACGGATTCCCGAGGATATGGAAATCGAGACATTTGTCCACGGTGCCATGTGCATTTCCTATTCGGGACGGTGTCTGCTTTCCAATTATATGACCGGCCGGGATGCCAATCTCGGTGCCTGCACTCATCCGTGCCGCTGGAAGTATTATCTGATGGAGGAAACCAGGCCGAATGAGTATTTTCCGGTTGAGGAGAACGAAAACGGCACATATATTTTCAACTCGAAGGATCTCTGCATGATTGATCATATTCCGGAGCTTTGTGCGGCCGGAATCGACAGCTTTAAGGTGGAAGGCCGCATGAAAACCGCCCTTTACGTGGCAACCGTTGCGGGGACCTATCGAAAGGCGATTGACGATTTTTATACCGATCCGCAGCTTTATGCGGCAAATCTGCCGAAATACCGGGAAGAAATCGAAAAATGCTCCTATCGGAGTTATACGACCGGCTTCTTCTTCGGAAAACCGGGACCCGACGCGCAGATTTACGACAATCAGGTTTATGAACGCAATTATATCTATCTCGGGACGGTTGAGAAGGTGCTTCCGGACGGCTCATTTGTCTTTGAACAGAAGAACAAATTCAAAACGGGCGATACGATCGAGTTCCTGACGCCCGGCTTTGCCTATACGACGACGGTTGTACGCCGTATGTTCGGGGAGGACGGGACGGAAACCGATTCCTGCCCGCATCCGAAGGAAATGATTACCGCCAAAGCGGACGATGTCCCGCAAATCGGAGATATCCTGAGAATCCGGGAGGAGTCCGATTAATCCCGGTAACAGCATTTACGATGAGAGGAGATTGTAACATGCACAAGATTCGCAAGGGAATTCTGCTTACGGCATTGCTTCTGTGTACCGGCGTGCTTGCTTCCTGCGGCTGGAAGGACAGAGGACCGAATATTCCCGATTCCAACCTTACACCGACCCCAACGCCGCTTGCGGTAACCTATACGCCGACTCCTTATCAGGCAAGGCAGCCGCTTGTTCCTTCGGTCAATGCGGACGCCTATTCCGTGGTGCCGCGTTTTTCGGGGCTTGATGAACCGGTCTGGAAAACGGCCAAGACATTCCCCATTGAGAAAACGGTTGCCGAAACGGGTGATACGAAAGCGGATGCACAGATCTTTTATTCGGACAATCTGTTATATATCCGCGTCAATGTGGAAGATACGACAAGAACCATTACGAATACTGTGGATAAATCAGACCACGTCAAGGTTTATTTGAACGAAAAGGCAGACTGTCCCGGCGAATATGCCGCAGGAGACTGCTATTGTACGGTTCTTCGTGACGGACGTCTGGTATACGGCCCCGGTTGTGATACAGCCAAGATGAAAGCCGTCGGATTTGACACCGGGAACGGCTACGTTATTCAGGTTTTGATGCCGCTTACCACGGTGAAGGCGACAAAGGGAACGAAACTCGGGTTTGACATTGTCGTTACGGATCTGGACGGCGACAGGGTTGTTAAGAAGCTTGCCTTGTGCGATACGAGCGGCAAAACGGACCGCGACCTTTCCGGCATCGGCGTTTTGGAACTTGGAAAAGACACTGCGTCGGCTCTTCCGAAGCCGGTGATTGACGGTAAGGAAGAAGCCCTTTGGGATACTGTTTCGTATATCCCGTTACAGAATCCGGCATGGGGCAAGGACGGTGCGGAAGCCGGTTTTAAAGTCATGTGGGATACGGACCGGCTGTATCTGTTGATTCAGGTTAGTGATGATACTCCCAATTCCGAAGGTACGGTGATGACGCGTAAGGACAGCGTGGAGGTGTTCCTCTGCGGAGACGGTTCGAAATCCGAGACCTATCGGAAGGGAAAGGATATGCATGTACGCATCGGCCGGGACGGCGGACTTGAATGCGGTAACGGAGCAAGTGTTTCGGCTATTGAATACAAGGTGACCGGCAACGCAGAAGGGTATCTTGTGGAAGTATCGCTTCCGGTTCCGAAAGAGTCCATGGAGCATGGGAACTTCCTTGGTCTTGACATTCATGTGAACGATTCCGAAGGAGAAGGACAGCGGAACAAAATCCTTACCTGGAGCGATACCACGCTTTTAACCAACAAGGATCTTTCCGGTGTAGGAACGATTAACATCAAATAATCACGACTGTCGATGGGGACAGTTCAGAACGGGGGTTTTATGGTCAGTTTATTCAGCCCTTCCAAAAAACTCAGCTTTGAAGAAGTCGGAAAACTTCCGGTTCCGGAATACTTTGACGATTTAAATATCGACGATTATGTCAAGGCGGTTTTGGAGGAACCGGATAATGCGGAGCTGCATTGTTATTTTAACTTCTTCCCGGAATCCAGGGCGGAAGCGGAATACCGGCAGGCGGTTTCGAAGGATCTTTGCGATCCGGACATCCGTAACGCGGTAAACCGCTTTATCATCGGCGTATCGGTTTCCAAACGGTACGAATCTCTTTCCGAGAAGACCGAGTCGGTTCAGAAGTGGAAATGGAGACTTGATACCATCGTCCATTTCTATGATGCAATCGAACTGTTTTGCGATGCGATGAATACGACGCCGCCGAAATCGAAAGCATTGCTTGATTTGAGGCAGGAGCTCTTGCAGATCATCAACGAGAAATCGGTTGTTTCCCTTCGTGCACAGGCCAAGGAAATCAATGACGAATTTGAAAAAATGGCATGGCGCATTACGATCAGCAAAGACCGTGCGGTAATGGATTTTGAATACAGCGATTTCGATTATTGCAATGAAATCAAATCGGAATTTCTTCGTACGGAGGACGCTTCGGAGACGCATTCCTTTACGGAATCACCCTTCGGGGATATGACGGTTTCCCCGCTTGAGGAATTCATTCTGGACCAGTTTATGAAACGGAACCGCGTTTTGTTTAGGAATCTGGAAACATTTTGCGGAATCAACCGTGATATTATCACGACCGAGATTCTTGATGTGATCCGGGAATTCCGTTTCTATTTGCTGAATCTGGATTTCCTTGCGGAGATGAAGCTTAAGAATTATCCGATCACGTTTGCCAAATTCTCCGATGACCGCGAGGTTTACCTCGATGACTGCTACGATATTGATCTTGCCAACCGGAATTCCTCCTCGAACAAGGAAGTCATTCTGAACGATATCGTCAAATCCGACAACGAAACGGCAATCATCGTTACCGGACCGAACCAGGGCGGAAAAACAACGCTTTCAAGAGCATTCGGACAGGCTGCCTATATGTCAATGATGGGCCTTCCGGTTGCCGCCAGTGTTGCAAAGCTTCCGTTCTTTGATCATATCTTCACACTGTATGCCTCCATGGCCGGCAATACGGTTGAAGGGCGTCTTGAGCATGAACTGGTACGCGTGAAGACGTTGATGGACCAGGTGACGAAGAACTCGCTTATAATCTTTAACGAGCTGTTTACTTCGGTTTCCACGGTTGACGCACTTTCGATGATGCGGGATCTGCTTTCGCGGCTCATTGCAAGCGGAGCGGTCTGCTTTGTCGTAACCCATACCTTCGAGCTTGCGTATGATTCGGATCTCTATGTAAGCCTTGTCGCCACGGTTGTGGAAGACGGAAGCTACCGCAGAACCTACCGTCTGGTTCGTAAACCGGCTGACGGCGTGGCATACGCCAACTCCATTGTCGACAAATACAAACTCGATTTTGACCATATCAAACAAAGACTGATCAACAAACGGTGAGGTGGAACATGAAAGTAAATCTGCTGAATTGCGAAGATTATGTTAACAGCGATGTTATGCCGTTCAAGATCGATGTCTTAGAGGACCTGAATCTGAACCCGATCTTGGAAACCATGAGCAAAAACGATAAGTATGTTTATCAGGCCTGTCGGAACATCATGCTTTCCCCGAGCGGCGACCGCAAGAACATCCTGCACCGCCAGAAGGCTTTGCAGGAGGCAATCGATAACAAAAAGTACATTTTCCAGCTCTATGTAACCATTTCGGAGACCTTCACGGACCTGGCCAATTTACGGGAACGTATGAAGAAGGGCGCGAATTCGGCTTTGCCGGCTGTCCGCGTATTGAATTCCATCGATACGTTAAATATGCTGTTTTTAGGGCTTGAGAATCTGAAAAAGCTGATCATTGATGCCAACAATCATTTTGAACCCGGCATATTCCGGGATTTCTTTGAATCCTTCCTTCGGGAATACGATGATGCCTTTATCGAAATGATGCAGGAGAAGCGGGAAGCGCTCCGTCAGATCCAGCAGGGCGGCGAAGTACGCATCAGCGGTAAGATCGGCCGCGGCATGAAATGTGACCGCCTTCTGGTAAATGAAATCTCCAAGGCGGCCGTGAAACGGAAATTCGAGAAGCTGGATGCCCTGTTCGGAACAAGGCTTAAGAAGAACGAAGTCCGTATCAGTTATGAGAACGTACGGCTGCACCAGGACTGCCTGGACCTTCAGAATACGGCACTGTTGCATGTGGCTTCGTGCTTTGATGATTTTAACAAAGAGATTTCGAGACTGTTTGATACGCTTCGGGCACAGATTGCGTTCTTCTACGGATGCTGCAATCTGCATACGCATATGGCCGGCATGGCGTTTCGCCTTTGTTTCCCGCAGATTGAAGAGCGTTATCACGCGATCGAACCGGAATGCTTATATGACCTGCCGCTTGCAATCACCCAGCTGAAGCGGCCCATGGACAATTCCTTCTCCGGCGACGATACGCTTTTGTATCTGATTACCGGTGTAAACCGGGGCGGCAAAACATCGTTCCTTCGTTCCGTCGGAATAGCCCAGGTAATGGCGCAGTGCGGCATGTTCGTGCCCTGCAAATCCATGAAGACGTCCATATTCCGCGGAATCTTCACCCATTTTGTGAGAAATGAAGACGAGACGCTTAATTCCGGACGATTAGAGGAGGAACTTTCCCGTCTGAATCATATGGTGGATGCGATGAATCCAGGCAGCCTTTTGCTGATGAACGAGTCCTTTGCGACAACCTCCGAAAAGGAAGGCGCCGCAATGGCCGATGATATCATAAGGGCTTTGACCGAAAGCCAGGTAACGGTGTTCTTCGTAACGCACATTTATGCGTTTGCCAAGAAAGCATTTGCGGAAAAGTATCCGCGTACGAAGTTCTTTGAAACCGAACAGAACGAACGGAACGAGCGGACCTTCCGGATCATCGAAGGCGAGCCGACGCAGACCGGTTACGCGATGGAAATGTACCGCAAGCATATGGCGTTTTAAAGCATCCCGAATAATCTGTTCGGGAGAGTAAAAACAAAAACGGGCGTTCCGAAGAACGCCCGATGCGGATGGCGGGACTTGAACCCGCACGAGTGTTAGCCCGGCAGATTTTGAGTC
>CAMIWE010000024.1 GCA_946402335.1 uncultured Lachnoclostridium sp. | reverse complement strand
TGTTTCTGATACACAAAACAAGACAGCTGACATTATGAATGTTGGTATTGGAACGAGTCAGGTGCTCCCGGTGTTAATTACCGGCCTACTGTCCGAAAAAGGAGAAACACTGGTATTTGAACAACCAGAGCTCCATTTACATCCTTTCTCTCAAAGTAGATTAGCGGACTTTTTCGTTTCATTAATTAATCATGGTAGGAAGATAATAATAGAGACCCATAGCGAAGCTTTTATTCTTAGGTTGAGATATCATGTCTTAAAGGGAAACTGCGATAAGAATGCAGTCGCAATTAGTTTCTTTCAGAACAAACAAGGCACGAAGGTATTTCCTTGTAGCATTTCTGGATATGGGATGATTGATTACCCGGATGATTTTAAGGATGAAACCCAAGAATTACTTAATGACATAATGAATGCTGCATTGACAAAGGATAAAAAATGAATTTAGTCATAGACCCATATATGTTTGAAATTGTGGATGAGCAGGGGGTTAATAATGCCATTCAATTTTTTAGAATTCTAATCAATTTATGCAATGGCAGACATGTGAGAGTAGTTTTGTATCAAAATTTGTATGAAAAAATGCTTGAGAGAAACTATTCGCCGTTCCCTTTACCTGTGGGAAAGATAAAAAATGATTGTTTACGGGCCATGGCTTTAAGCATCAATGATAGTTTCACCAAAGCAGTAGTGGATAATAATATCCTACTACCGTTAGATATGGAATTATGTGGTGGAAACCAAGAATACGTGATATCTGATTTTTGTGGAGATTTAGAAGGGTTTAAAGACGATCCCAAATACGTTGAACTGTTTCATGTATTGCTTCATTCTTGCTATGATCCAATCGTACAAATTGAATCGTATGTTGTTACTACAAGAGTTCGCTACGGGGGAAAATTCGGAACAGCTTTCTCGTTAAGGTGCGACTGTGAAAGGTCCACCTTTTTGACTGAATATGAGTTCAAATCCATAATGGATTTTGAGCCCGAAAGCGATAGAGCTAAAAGAGAGTTATTTAGTCTTGCCAAAGTGCATGGCTTCTCTAAGATAGATTCGCCTGAGATTGTGAGGGGGAAGCATCATAACTTCCTTCAATATAATTCTAGCTTTACTACATACGAAGGGTTATCAAGGACCAACAAACAAGTGATTTCATTATTACGGCATTTTGGGCTAAAGAAAGTCGTGTTTGGGGAGTTTCATTATGATACTACGAAAACTCAAGGTACGATTACGGTAGATGAAGTTAAACAAACCAGTGACGGTGATGTAATTAGAGGGTGGCTGTATGCAGAGACAGATTATCGAAATCATGTTGATTTGTATTTCCCCAAAGACGTTGGGGTCTTGTTAAATGGAGTTTTTAATGGTGTGTTTGAAAGGAACGACGTAGAGCGACTCACGGATTCTCTATGTAGTTTATGAGAGTGTATCATCCTAACAAGTGGATATGAAGTGGATATGAAGAAGGGCAGAGGCAAAACAAATAGATATTGTCCCATAATCATTGAATTTCAAATTGATGAGTTGTCTGATTCATTAGGTGTAAGAAAAGTCGTCAAATAAACAGTTCGGAAGTATATTGGTGCCTTAGAGTCGGCAGAACAACCCTTAAGGACGGCAGCCTGTCCTATAAAATCGCAAGTCCCGTGTGTACAATTAGTGTATCACACACGGAAGAAGGCGATTCCTATGGCCCCATCTGGACTTGATGTAAAACGAAACATCGTACGGCTGGCACAACTAAAGGGTATGAAACAGAGTGACTTCATGGATAAGGACATCAGCTCGTCCACCGTTAAGTCTGTGTTCCGCTTGAATAATGCGGAAACTCCTGACTTGGATACGGTGAACAAGTTTGCGAAAGTCCTGGGCGTGGAGACCTATGTTCTTTATAAGACGGCAGAGAAAAGGGATGAGGCTGATTCCGATAAAGAGGAGTTCATAAAAATGGTTGAGCTGACTTTCGGGGAACTGTCTCCCGAAAGAAGACATATTCTTCTCAATTTTTACAGCATGCTGTTAAAAAATGATTGATTTCCTGCCGGTGCCGGCTGTATGCGGCACCGGTTCTATGTTTTAAGGAGGAAATCATATGTATTACCCAACTGCTGAACGGACTTTGGATGTTTTACAGGTGTTACTGGATTCGGATATAGACCATCCGGTGAATGCAGGACAGATCTTGAAGCGGACGAACATCAACGGAGCGTATAAAAAAGGCGGAAGAAAGGGAATATATGCTTCCATAGTGCTGATTATGATGTTCTTTAAGAACATATTTCGTGCGAGGCATTTGAAGGATGGCTGGTACTGTGAGCATCCATACACTACTGCGGAAGTGCTGATGACTGCAGATGTTACGGATTCGCTCCGCTGCGCTCCACCAGGCGAGAAGAAGGACATCCGTGACAGGATGAAAGAGCATGTCTGTCCGAGCGCGAGAGAAGCGCTGCAGGCTTTCCCTGGGCCCTTTACAGATAACTATATAACAAATGCGGAAATTGCATTCCGCGGCATCGTTGCGACCGCCATCCGGAAAGGGAGGCGGATTTTGTTTTATTATCGGGCATTTGATCCGTATATGCGGCCAATCCGGAAGCATGACGGGAAGCGATACAGCGTGAGCCCGTATGACTGTCATTTTGCAAAGGAGACATTTTACATGATCGGCGCTGATGCAGATGAAGAGAAGCTGAAGATTTTCCGCCTGGACCGTATGGAGGAGATGGAGTGTGACGAGGGGCTTTGCGCTGAGCCG
The DNA here is from genome assembly GCA_946402335.1 of uncultured Lachnoclostridium sp. Classification (GTDB taxonomy): domain Bacteria; phylum Bacillota; class Clostridia; order Lachnospirales; family Lachnospiraceae; genus ISDg. The sequence continues at coordinate 27,057 of CAMIWE010000024.1, read as the reverse complement.
CCCGGCAAGTACATCGATGGAGATCCATATAGGGAGATTCTCAGAATGAGGGAAGAAATGGTAGACCACTTTGATGGTGAAGAAGTCATGCTGGAGCTCGATATTTATTACAGCCCGGAAGCAATGGAGATTGTTCATGACCTTGCAGGGAAGCGGGTGACAGTTCCTAGATATGACAAACAGAGCAATATCAGTCACGCGTTCTTCCGTGTGCGTCGGGGTGCGACACTGACGGGATGGTTGTTACAGAATCATAAGTTCGTAAAGGCTACGGCGCCGCAGTCCGTGATTGATGATGTCAGGGAAGCTTTGGCAAAGTTGGCGGATAGCTATGGAGTGAATTAAACATGCGCCTTGATTTTGCGGGCGTATTGTGGCATACTGAAGGTGCTTCGGAATAAAGCGTTCAAAGTAGCGGCGTAATGCGTATCATTTGTCCCGTCTGTGCAAGCGGACGGTCAAGCGAAAAGCCTTACAAAAACCATTTTGGATGTTTAGACCGGGCTTGTTTCCGTGTGTTTTCATGGAAACCGGTCTTTTTTTGTTGTCCGGGGCAAATAGATAAAGTTGGAGGACAACAACACATGAGAACAGAAAAACCTTTGAAGTCACATGAGATGGAGCAGCTTCGGAAGATCCTTCAGGAGAAAACAGGTGTCCCGCTCAAGCCGTATCTGCTTCAGCAGGCCTTTACCAGAAGTTCCTATGCCCGAAGTCACGGTGGCGGCAGCAACGAGAACTTCGAGTTCATCGGGGACACGATTATTGGGTACCAGGTCACAAAGAAGCTTTTTGACCACTACGGGACGATTAACAAAGATGCGGACGGCTGGTGGTACTATGCGTTCCGGGCTCAGGAAAACGTCCTGTCAGCCCTGAAGAGCCGTATCGTCAGCAATCATACGCTTGCCGGTATCATTGATGAGTGGGATGTCATCGAATACCTCATTGTGGGAAAGCAGGATCTGAGTAACGAGATCGACCGGCAGGAGAAGATCAAAGCGGATCTTTTTGAAGCAATCATCGGTGCCTGTGCAGTGCAGCTTGACTGGAATTCGGATATGATGGCAAAGATTGTCGAAAAGGTTCTTCCCATAGAAGAGTTCATTCTTGCCTACGAGAAGGAAAACTTTCGTAGTCCGGAGTTTGCCGCAGACAATGCGGTAAATACCTTAAAAGAGCTCGCGGAGCATGAAAGATGCTCGCCTCCGGTGTATGATGTTTCTGGTCCGGAAGATCTGGGATATGACAAGAATGGGAATCCGAGATGGGTCTGTAACTGTACTATTCTGAGCCATGGGATAAAAAAGAGTGTTTATGCGCATTCGAAGAAGGACGCGAAGAAGTATTCTGCTTACCTTGTGCTTTGTGACATGTTTGAACTGGCAAATGAATACGGTTCCAATAAACGATTGGCTGTTTGGGGATTTGACGGTAAAAGACTGATTCCGAATCCTTCCATGGATTTTTGAACGACAATTGAGTGAGAAAACTAAACCGGGATGCACCTACATTTTAGGGGCATCCCGGTTGTTAGTTATTCGGAATAGTCCTCATTTTCATTAAGGATGGGAATGCCGTCTTCCGTAATCTCAGGACTGTTCGTTGGCTCGGTGGTGTTTGTTGCGAGTGTGAAATCCTGAGGGAGTTTCGGCTTTTCATACAGATACCGCATGGGAAGCCGAGTATAGGATCCGTTTTTCTTCTTTCCGTTATATTCGATGACCATAACTTCGGCAACCCCCAGCATCCCGGGATGTCGTTCTTTTGCTGTTCGGGTCAGTTGCTTGATGGAAACCGTGCTCAGTCGTTCTTTAAAGGTTTCGTCATTCAGGTTTTCCCCGTATGTTGTAACCAACTTCGCTATCGCGTTCAGCATATTGGCGGAAAGGGAGTTATCTTCTCCTTCCCAAGTTGCAATACAAAGACGGAGAACATGGTCCAGGACATGATATCCATACTTTGTGAAGATAGATTCCAAAGTGGAGATAGCACAGATTTCCCCAGATGCCTTGGTATAGCCGATTGATAAGCCGTATGATTCTACTAAATCTCTGATAATAAGCTGCTGATCATTGCCCGCTTCGATGTTGGCAATGAAGATTTCATAGGGACTTAATGGTTTTACGAATTTTTGCTGATTGGCAAAAATATCTGCCTCATGCTCATAGCATAGATCATCATAAATCATGCACCAGACAGGTGTATCCCGTGACCCGGAAACTAATGCTACGATTTCGATGGTGTGCTGACCATTGAAAACGTAATTGATTCCGTCTCTGCGGCTGACCTTAACAGGATTGATTTGGTAAAGATCAAAGTTTTCCGCAGCACGGGCTATGTGCGCTTGTGATAGATTTCGCTGGTATTCCTGATTTGAAACCAGGTTTTTGATCGGAATCTTTTCGTAGTGTACATTCGGGACAAAGCCGCTGTAAGGATCCATTTTTATGATTCCTCCTTGATTAATGAGAGCATAAGAGAAACGGTATTCTGTAAATCGATTAGTACTTTATGAAGTTTCTTTCTTGCAGAATCGGAAATATTATCCAAGTCGGAATGGATAATCCGGTCGATGGAACTCGACCAGGACGGGATAGTCAGTGTCAGCCCTGTTACTTCTGCGTCGGGATCATACTTTGGCATGTCTTTAATGGACGGCTTTGCATTAACGGAAACTTTGGGCGCGCGGGGAGAGCCTTGGATCTCCTGTCGTGTTGCCTGATACTTGGCAAAAGGGTATTGGGCTTGCTCTAACCGTTGATTTAGTTCCTGAATCTCCTCGGCGCTTTTTTTGGATAAGGAGAGTACTCCTTCGTGAGAAATCTTGTATCGTCCGCTGAGTATTTTTCTGGCCATCTGGGGTACTTTTTTCTCAATTGCTTCGATTGCGCGGGCATAGAGGGAGTACTTCTCAACTGTTCCATGTGAGATGTGGTTCTCCGTGGCTATTTTCGCAGCTGTTTTGTGCTTTGTATCGGTTACTTGCGGTTTTTCCGCGGGATTATACTCTTCGTACGGTAGTTCTTGATTATCTTCGTTACAGTTTGCGTTCTGATACATTCCACGCTTACGGGTTAGTATTTTTTCAGATTCATATTGTTTGCCAATCAGAAACTTACGACTTTCTTCGGTAAGATTTCGCCTTCCAAGTTGATTTGCACAGATCCATGCAATAACTTCTTCACGACAGGAGAACGAGAGTTCTTCTACAGCGAATGGAATGCTGTGTTCGCAACATATTCGGTATCGATTGTGTCCGTCGATTATGAAGCCATTCCATACGGAAATGGGTTCGCGACATCCGTCAGAAATCAAATTGGATTCCAGTTGCAGATATTCGTTTTTGAATAGAGGACGGATTAATTCTTTGAACTCTTTGTCGATTTTGAGACGGTATAGTCCCTTTTCTTTTGAGAATGTCATGATGATTCACCCTCCGAGCATTCTTTCAGAGTATCAAAAGCAAATACGGCAAGCCCTTCGGAAGGGATTACTTTGCCCGTCATACGATATAGACTTGCTTTTGTGAGAGTAGGAACAATGTTCGTAAGCGTGCGTGTAAGGCTTAAACTATAAATTTCTAAGGAATGTGTAGAGAGAAGGCATTTCTTGGAAACCCGGTGAATGGAATCTCCGGATAAATTGTGATGAACAGCTCGAAATGCGACAAATCCCGCGGAAGGGTTTATCAGCAGTTGTATATAGGCCGGATCGCCCAAAGCATGTATCGTGGATCTATGTATTCGAATGCGCGACCGTTTCATGTCGATAGAGATTTTTACATTCGGGTAGGATTGTTCTGTCATGGCTTCATACTCCGTTTCATAGACTGGGGTCATCAATTAACTGAAAATCAAGAGTTGGTAACGGGGGCTTCTTCCGGAACAGGAATTGGTTCTTCAGGAGAAACTGAGTTCTGTTCGGACGAGGATTCCGGAGAATCGTCTTTAAGGGAATAGACGACATAACCGTCCAAAACATTAACGTGAAGGGACTGTTTATGCTCATTGTAGGGAAGACCAAACTGGTTTTGCCATTCGGCGGGGAATACCGGTATGCGGGATGTCTTGGGCTTTGCGCCTTCCGTAAAGGATCGCTGGTAGGTCTCTGTTGAGGTTAGATCGAAGGCAATCAGGTATTCTCCGTTTGCATGAATCAACTTTCCCAGTATTTTGTAGCGATAATCGGGATTCCAGTTCATCATGGAAGCAACCTTAGCAAAGAACAATTTGGCCGTAATTTGCTTGGGTTTCCGTTTGCCGTTGGCGGCTGTACACCAGACGAAGGAATCGCGGGCATTTTCCGGACATGGCATGATAGCGAGGATTTTTGTTTTCTTGTTGACCAAGACCTGAACGTAATCGGTGTCCGGAAACTTCTGAAGACAAGTGCTGTTCACGTAAAACCGGCAGTTGTTAAAGCAAACAGACGGTTCATGGGTGTGAGCGAAGAACTCTCTTCGTACAACTTCAAACCCGTCAAAGTTGAAACCATTGCCCAACTCCAGGATTTCTGTTTCCGAGGGAATTGATGATATCGAATCTGATTTCGACTCCTTCGGGAAGGATTCTGCTTCAGAAAGCATCTGATTGATAAACTCAAGGTGTTCTTTCGGATCGGTCATGTTGCGCCTCCATATCGTTAAGTTCGCTAAGCTGTTGACGAATAAAGTCTTTGAGCTCATGGAATGGTGTTACATTCAGTTTTTTACCAGTTTCAAACAATTGGCCCTGCATACGCAGTTTCCAATCGTGTTCGTTTTGATCGGCTAAAGCGCTCAGAGACATTTCGTGAACATAGAATGGTTTTCCGAAAGAATCGGCCCATTGCTGTGGGATTGCGCGAATCCGTTTACCAGAGGGGAGAAAGGGTTGTAGTGTAGCGCTCTCCATGCCGGATTCTTCTACTTCTTTTGCCGACAATACATTATAGCGGAAGAAAACTTCGGAATCGGCTGCATCAAAAATGTAGGCGAGTTCCGCGCCTTGCTCATACAACGTACCGAGGATTCGGTACTTGTAATCCGGATTCCAGCCCATGAGACTGTAAACGGTGGAGCGGAAAGCTGCTGTGGATATTTCTTTGGGTGTCGCTTTTTCCCCGGAGATATGAGAAAACACAACTCTGTTTTTGTTGCTCTTCTCTGTGGGACGAACGGCAAACTTGCGTTCCACCGGGTTGATTAATAGTTCGACTGTATTTCGAGCGTTGAATTTTCTTGCACAGGCTGCGCTAAACTTCAGAAACTTTTCTGAAAAGGATAAATATGGGCGGTTTTGTGCATCGAAGAACTCAGATCTTGCAACCTCAAATTCGCGCAGGTCAAAATCTCCCGCGGACAGCTCCACTTGTTGCACTGAGGGAACGGGAACTGCATCACTGTCATCGGGGTCATAGGCACTCTGAGAGGCCTGGTAATACTCAGTTTCCTTGAAGCCTGCCCAGCGCGGATTAATGGAAACAAAGCCTTTCAGAATGCCGGAGTTAATCACACGCAGTTCCGGCAGGATAGAGCGATTTCCGTACTTGGCGTTTTCCAGCATTCGTTGGACTGCAATGAAGTCGTCTCTGCTGACAATGCCGGTATGATGATCCAGATACATGCTCTGAGCTCGCTCTCCACGGTTCTTTAGTTGTCTGTGGCTGCGGTAATCCTGTGTAAAGGTTTTTCGGGTTAGTACGTCTCCACAATGACGCTCATTGCGGAGTATCTGGACTATAGCGCTTGAAGTCCACTTGATATTTCCAAGATAGGAACGTCGTTCAAGTGCGATGAGGGTATCGGAAATCTGTTGGGTGGTATAGCCGAAAAGATACATATAAAAGACCAACTTCACTGTTTTTGCTTCTTCCGGATTGATAATAAGATTTCCGTCTGCGTCATGAGTATATCCTAACAGTTTCGGGGTTAATGGGATGCCATTGTCAAGACGCATTTTAAGTGAGGTTTCCATGCTTCGGCTGCGGGTATGGGATTCCTCTTCAGCCATCGTTGCCTGAAAGGTCAATGCCATCTGGGACTCATCGTTCAGAGAAAAGATGGCTTCGGACTCAAAGAAAATACCGACCGGATTTTTGAGTTGGGAGAGCTCTCTGGCCATGCCAATCGTAATCATGACATTTCTGGCGAATCGAGAAACGCTTTTTGTAATAATCAAATCGATTTTTCCAGCACGGCAGTCAGCAATCATTTCATTAAAGGCATCGCGGTGCTTAAGAGACGTTCCGCTGATTCCTTCATCCGCATAGATGTTAACCAGAGTCCAGTTCGGGTGATTCCGGACAAAGTCCTCATAGTATATTTTTTGTAACTCATAGGAAGTAGTCTGTCGGACATCATCGGTTGAGACTCGTACATAGATGGCAACTCGTTGGGGGACTTCGTTATCGTAGTAGTCCACTGTCTTTTTGGCAGGAAAATAGACATATTTTTCCGGGTCGATTTCTACACGCATCCGACGACGGACTTTCTCTTTTCGGTCTATTCGGGCCTGTTTTTCCTTGGGATCAATCATGGAGCATACCACCTATCTGCGCATTGTCTTTCAGAGAATCCCACCCCCGAGGGAAGAAACCGGTATCATGCAGATCCTCCATATAATAGGAGGAGAGCGTAAAGACTTCCTCGGAGATGAAATAGATGCCGATCGGATGGTCCTGTGCAGCGAGCATTCTTGCACAGAACGCGATTTCAGACGGATCTGAAGATACGTTTGAAATCTTTTGAGTAATAATCAGATCGATCTTTCCGTCCATACAGTCGGTCAGGAGACGGCTCCAGTTCTCAGCATTTTCCATGCGAGGCGCAGTCGCGCCCCTGTCTACATATATACCTGCAAGTGTCCACTTCGGACAAAGCGCGATGGAATCAGTAAACAGTTTTTTGTGATAGGTAAGATAGTTATCGTATTTAGTCTGGTTGTAGTACCGGATGTAGACGCCGACCTTGTACGGAAATGACGGACTGGGGCGTTCTTTTCGAACAATCTGAAGCCAGGCCTTGTGCGCTGCAAGCTGTTTGGCTTTCTCGGTATTATCACCGAATACTTCTCCATACTGAGTAATGGCACTTACTTCTTCAAGTTTGGCAAATACATCAGGCTCATCCATGCAAATAGTTTCCTTTCTCATAATGGCACATCGATATGATTATAGGAGTCACTTACAAGAAAAGCGATAAACCGGGAGACAACTTCGTTGACTCCCGGTTTATAAAATGAAAAAAGCAGATAGAAATCAATCGTTTCTACCTGCTTTTCAGTAATCATGTTTTCCTTTTCGGATGGATGTCTTTACTTCCTGGGCAATCTTCAGTATGGATTCAATCTCCGAAGAGTTACAGTCGGCGATGAGGGCCGTAAACTCTTTTGGATAATCGTTGATGGCGGCCGGAGTGTCCAATCGGAGGATATCGTTGGCGGATACATGTAGAGCTTCACATATCTTTGCGAAGGTGATAAGCCACATTTTGCTGTGACCGTTTTCCAGACCGCTGATTACCGGAGAGGAAAGGTTTGCTTTCTCAGCAAGGTCAACCTGCGTCATTCCTTTGGAAATGCGAATTTCTTTTATTCGGGCGCCGATTGTCCGGTAAAACTCCAATTGATCTTTCAAGTAATCACCTCCCTCATTAACATTTGACTATATTTTATCAACGAACGACTATAAAATACATTCGCGTATGGATAAAACTTAAGCGAGTGGATAAGATATTCTTATTATTCTTTATCAAGGAGGTAGTCTTATGCCACTTAACAGTTTTGCTCTGGGAAGGAACATCCGCCACTATCGAAAAAAGAGGGGATGGTCTCAAATTCAACTTTCGGAGAAGATTGATAAATCGCCGACTTTCTTAAGTTATGTGGAGAGCGGTATGCGATGTATCAGTCTTGATACATTGGTCGATCTGGCTAATGTGCTCAATGTGCCGACGGATGCTCTTCTTAAGGGAAGTTTGAGCAATGCTTCGATTGTTATGAACAATGAATTTGCTGTTGCGCTTGGAGATTGTTCGGACTATGAACAGAAGATCCTCTTGGATATGCTCCTGACAGTCAAGATGTCTATTAGAACCAACCGCAACCTGTTTTACCGTTGTTACCCATATCGATCATAGTTAGTTTACAAAGCAGAAACAGGAATTGGAATACACGGGCGGACAGAAGAATTGACCGTGGGTTTATCAATAGTAATCTTCGATGGAGCCCTTTAATTATGATTTGGTCAAATCTGATTATGAATTGCCTGAAATCTCCTTTTTATACTGCAAAGCGACTATACTATACAAGGGTGGGAGGATAGGATAAGTCGGAGGAATAACAAAAATGGAAGAAAAGTATCTACTCAGGCATATTTGTGAGGTTTGCGGAAGGACAGAGATTCTGACGCCGGAAGAAGCTCACAGCCAAGGATGGGACTATCCGCCGAAGATGGGACAGTTCCGCATTATTTCACCGAGAACATGCCCAAATTGTATGATGATGGATACGGTATGGGCAGCGCTGGTGCTTCAGGGGAAGACGCTTGATGAATTGACAGACCGGCAGAAACAGACGTTTAACAGAATACTATCAGAACCGGAAAGCATTCTGGTCGTAGAGGAGGAATAAAGCATGGTGTTCTATACCGGAGACACTCACGGGATGCCGTGGAATATAGTAAAGTTCAGTAAAAAGTTTCTGTTGTCAGAAGAGGATACAATCGTAATCCTCGGAGATGTCGGAGCAAATTACTATTGCGATGAAAGAGATCGGGAGTGTAAAGCTGCGCTAAGTAAGATAAAGCCGACAGTTTTCTGCGTACACGGGAATCATGAGGCACGTCCGGCCGGAATCCAATCCTACATAATGACAGAATGGAATGGTGGGGCGGTATGGCAGGAAGAAAAGTATCCCGGATTGTTGTTTGCAAAGGATGGAGAAATCTTCGAATTGGAAGGAGTGAAACATTTGGTAATCGGCGGGGCTTACAGCGTGGATAAGTTCTATCGTTTGGCCAGGGGAATGAACTGGTTCGAGAACGAGCAGCCGGATGAAGAAATCAAGCGATATGTGGAAAAACAAATTGCAGAGAAACCGTTCGATGTCGTGCTGTCACATACATGCCCGTTCAAGTATGAACCAACAGAAGTTTTCCTTCCGACGGTCGATCAGAGCACTGTGGATTCAAGTACTGAACACTGGCTTGATTCAATCGAGGAGCGAATAGAATACAGGGCATGGTTCTGCGGCCACTGGCATATTGATAAGCGGATTGATCGGATGCATTTTCTGTTCCGTTCGTTTGAGAGCAATGAGCAGTTTAAGAACCAGGAGGAAGGGTAGAGCATGAGTACATATTACAGTGTTTATGCGGAAGCAAATGTTGACGGGAAATGGTACAGCCTTTGCCCGTATTTTAAAAACAGCAAGGGAGAGAAAAAGACCGGTTGCATATACTGGGCGCAGTCGAGATTTTACGATGTTTATTGCGACCTCGAGGATTATGCCCGAGGCTGGGGAATTCCCGAGGATATGTCCGAGGGAATTCGTGAGATTTTTCATGAGAATCTTGAGGATGTGGCGCAGGAGTGGGGTGAGCATCCTGTTACATGGGGCGAATGGTACAATAGTTCATTGTTTTACGTGAATTTCAGTCAGGCGATTGCTTCAAAAATCAATAAGGATAAGCCGTACAAATATGAAGGATATGTTCTCAAGAAAGAATTGGCGGCTATCGAAGTATATGAATTGGAAGAATTTTCAGAATGGCTGACACAAAGTGAGTACAATTCGCTGACGGATAAACAAAAAAGAAGGTATATTTTTCACCAATGGAATGATTCGTGGGGAGATTACAGGATTTACCGTACCGTTACGGATTGTATCAGGGCGTTAAAATACTTGTTTGCTGATATCTGCGAAAATGATATCGGAGGAAGCCTTTATCAGGGAATTACGGACGATCAGATTCGTGTATACATCTACAGGGATTGATTTTGCTTCGAAAACAACAGAAATATTGAAAAAGTTTCAGTGCTGTCCTCATAGCGGGGACAGCACTTTTGTTATGATGGAGGTGGGAGAAAGAAAAGAATACACATTTCTCTGAAAAAAGTTCTGAAAGTGAGACTTATTAGTCCCGGATGCGACTTGAGAGACGTGGAAAAGCACGTATCATTATCGTATAATGCCGGCAACAGGGAAGAAAGGAGATGCTTATGTGCACGCAGTTTTTCTACTCGTGCGATTCTTTCGCCAATCGGCTGAAAGCGTTACGGTTGGAACGTGACATATCGCAAGAGGACGCCGCAGCAGAATTGAACATCTCCAGAAAGCAATTGGGGCGATATGAGTCCGGAGAACAGTTCCCGACCGTCCCACGACTCATCCAGATCATTGCGTATTTCGAAAAACCGTTTTCTTATTTCGTGGAGATGGAACCGGCGTTGGCGGAATTATTCCGAGGACCGCAGGAAAACATTTTGATTCCACCCTTAACGGATTCGAGAGCACTTCTTCAAACAATTGCTGACAAGATCGCTTTTCTGGAAAAGGAAAACGCGTGGTTGAAGGAGCAACTGGAAAAATACCAGTAATCCCTTGTTATTGTACCTTGACAATTGCATCCGAGCACGAATGGCAACGAGGGGTAAACAACTGCGATGATCTGGGCGAGGGAGCGGCGGAATATCCCGGGCGCTATTGGTACGCGCATTTTAAGTTGTCACCTCCGCATATGCGGACCGGAATAGCAAATGGCTCACGGGGGTATGTACCGGATTGCTCTGACCAAGCATACGTGTTCATGGGAATCGATGAAGGAATCGGTTTAATTCTATTATTGGTAAGAATGTTGTCTCAAAAGAGATTGTGATAGGTGCGGGCAGTTGGTTATTCCTTCTGCCCGCTTTTTTAGATTTTATCGGGAGGTGGTTATCATAGACGAGAAGAGAATTATCAGATACAGCGTTCAACTGGCTATGCTTAAACAGCTCCTGATAAAGAAACTAATCAGCGAGGAAGAATATAAGCGTGTACTACGGAGACTGAAGAGAGACTATGGAATAGTATCGAACATTACTACTTGATGTTTTCCTTTCTTTGTGGTATTTTATGTATAGATACTACGGTAGGAATACAAGGAGGAAAACATGGAAGTTGAAGTTATAAAGGCCAATAATCAATTTGATGAAGGTTCTGCCGTGGCACGAAAAAACCGCCTTAGGGTCGCAGCATATTGCAGGGTGAGCACAAATGATGAAGATCAAATTAAAAGCTATAACTCAATGGTGACATACTACACCGATCTGATTAAGAAGAACCCGATGTGGGATTTTGCTGGTGTCTATGCGGATAAAGCATCGACGGGGACAAAAGCAGAGACCAGAGAGATGTTTCAGCAGCTTATTGCGGACTGCCTAGCGGACAAGATAGACATGATTGTTGCAAAAAGTCTATCCAGATTTGCAAGAAACACGCTGGACACATTGAAGTATGTGCGAATGCTACGCGAGAGAAAAATCGCTGTTTATTTCGAAGTTGAAAAAATCAACACGATGAAAGATGGAGAGTTTTTGCTTACCATCTTGAGTTCTGTCGCACAACAGGAAGTGGAAAACACCTCGGCCTATGTCAAAAAAGGGTTGAAAATGCGAATGAAGCGTGGAGAAATGGTCGGCTTCCAAGGGTGCATGGGATATGATTACGATTATAAGACAAAGACTTTATCGATAAATGAGGAAGGCGCGAAAATCGTACGATATATATTTGAGCGATATGCAGAGGGCGCCGGCAGCACGATGATTGCCCGCGAATTAAACGAAAGAGGGGCGGTTACACTCCGGGGAAATCAGTGGACAACATCTGCTGTTATGGATATAATTGACAATGAAAAATATACTGGGGATTTGCTCATGGGGAAGACCTTCACGGTCGACCCGATTTCAAAACGAAGACTGGATAATCTTGGGGAAGAGGATCGGTTCTTTGTTAAGAATCATCATGAACCGATAATATCCCATGAGCTTTTCGATAAGGTTCATGACATAAAGAACAGAAGAAACGGTGGCAGGAAGCGAGGAGTCGGTCCGGGGAAACGGGAGAAGTTCAGCCGGCAGTTTGCCTTTAGCTGTCTCTTGGAATGTGGATTTTGTGGAGCCAATCTTTCAAGAAGGCGATGGCACAGCTCTTCCAAGTACAAGAAGACAATCTGGCAATGTGTGAAATCCACAAAGGGAGGAAAACGGTATTGTCCGGACTCCAAAGGCATCCCAGAAGAAGTCTTGGAGGAAGCGTTCGTAGAATCCTATAGATTACTTACTGCCGATAATAAGAGTGTTATGACTGAATTCCTTAAGCGCATGGAAGATGAGCTTGGGGATGATGCTGTTCAAAACAGATTTGAGGTAGCCAGGCGAGAAGTTTTTGTGGTTTCGGAGAAACGAAAGAGGTTGCTCGAGAAATATGTGGACGGAGGGGTTGAGAAGGATGTCTATGAGTCCATGGACAGAGAACTCCAGAAGAAACTCCGCGAAGCAGAAGAAGAGTTAGAAAAAAGCGAGGAACAGCTGGATAATAAGGAGAGCATTCAAAGACGTATAGCAGAATTCAAAAGAACGCTTTCGGAGAATGAGGTTCTTACATCATTTGACAGAGCGGTTTTTGAAAGTGTGATAGAAAAAGTTATCGTCGGCGGATATGACGATGAAGGAAATAAAGATCCCTATAAAGTAACTTTTATATACAAAAACGGATTCAAGGATGGAATGCCGGGAGCCAAAGAAAGGTTTGCTCCGAAGAATGGCAAATCAGACGAAAATGTGTGTTCCGATATGGACATACAGGCAAATGATGTGTGTTCCGATACTGGTAACAGCGCATGTCGAGACGGTCGCGGTTTTACGGGAGGATAAAAAACATTAGGAGGGTATCATGAGTGTAGTAATAAAGCTTTGGGGACTGATATATCTGCTTGTGGCGTTTTTCGGAAGCATCCTGGTGCTTCTTTTGCATATGATATTCGGCGTGCCGCTCGGGATTGCCTTTGTCATCATGCTTGTCGCGGCTGTTCCGGTATCGCTTTTTCTTCTTGGCAAACTGCGAAAGGCCGAGATTGACAAGCCCGATGCAAAGCTGCATGCGGAATACATGGAAGAACTCCGCAAAAAAGGCTATACGCCCCGTTCCTTTGAACTGGCGGAGCAGGCTTTTGAATGGAAGCGAAACGGTACGAAAATCGATTTTGTATATTTGAAGGATTTCGTGATTTATACGGCCGACTATTATAACATGGTTGAGCAGAGCGAGAAGGCTTTGGCCTGTCTTGACCTCCTCAGTAAAGAGGATGTTGAGAGTAAGAGCATTCAGTTTTTGGATAAGGGCACGACCGTTTTGCTGTATTACTGTGTTTTGATGGAGGCCTGCCGCGGGACCCACAATCCCGCCAGAGCGCAGGAAACGTTTGCGGATGTACAGCCGTTCCTTTCAAAAACCTATTCCATCCCGTCGCTGACGCTCTCCGAAGAGCTCATCTGCTATCACTATTATATGCTGTTTGAGGACTACGATAAGGCAGGGCAGTATGTCGATAAAATGATGGCTCTGAATCTGCCGGCGGACATTATGAGCCGGCACATTGCGCGGGCGGACTACGCGCTCGTAAAAGGAGACCGGGAGACGGCACGGGAAGCCATGAAACAGGCGAAGAAGTGCATCCCCGACGGGACCCCGGTGCTTCGCGAAATATACGAATTTTGGATGAAGCGGTTTTCGCTTACGGAAACCGACGAAGAATAAGAGGAGCATGCAGATCATGCGGAAAATGTGCTATGCCGTTTTGGTAACAATCCTTGCTGCGGGAATCCTGTCCGCGTGCGGAACCAATGCCGCAACCGAACCGGTTTCACCTTCTGAGATCCCGGTACAGACGGAAACGCCGACGCCGGAAGTCTCCGCAACACCGACGGCAACCCCTGCTCCGACAGCGGAAGGCGTAACGCCGACCGTGACGCCTACCCCGACACCGGAACCGATCAGGGATTTGAGCGAATTCGATCCGAAGGAGTTTTTCAAAGAAGCGGTATTCTGCGGGGATTCCCTGATGCACCTGTACCGGTTCCGCGGAGGCCCTTCGACGACTCCCGACATATTCGGAGACCGGAATACCTCCTCCTGGCTGACCATCACGAATTACTGCGCCCGGCTGGCCGTAAAGGACGTCAGCACAATGCTTCCCTGGGAGAAGGCCAGCGTTCCGTCGTTCCGCGGCGAAAAGGTCAATCTGTGGGACGCCATACCGCAGACCGGAAAGAAAAGGGTAATGCTGTTCTTCGGGCTGAATGATATCGGCCCCGTCGGAATCGATCAGTTCATTGCCGATTATAAAGCGGTGATCGAACATATCCGGGAGACGACGCCGGACGCCAAATTCTATATTCTGAGCGTTACGCCGGTCAGGAAGGATATGAGGGACGGCTGGCTGAACAGCAAGAGCATCCAAAAGACCAATGAACGCCTTTTGGAAATGTGTGAAGAAAACGGCTTGGTATATGTCGATGTCACGACGATTCTTTCGGATTCGGAAGGATACCTGATCACGGTGAAGGACGGCAAGAGCCTTTCCGACGGAAGCAATGTGCATCTGACCAATGCCGGTTATGTATATTGGGATATCGTATTAGAGCAACTTGCCAGAGAAGAACTTCGAAAAGAATATTACGAGGGACGGAAATGAAACGATTAACGCTAACAGTACTTTGTCTGATGCTATTGTGCCTGACGGCCTGCGGCGGCGGGGACAAACCCGCTGCGAAGAAAGCCATGCCGTCGGAAGTGTTCGGGAGCATGGAGGAGCAGGTGAGCTTCCCGGGGACGATGGTCCGGCTCGGGGACGAGGATCTGCTCAACACCTTCGGCTTTGAGGCCGGGGATTTTGAGGATTATGTCTATGCGGTTTGCGAAGACGGACTTCTTGCCGAGACGGTTGTTCTGATCCGGGTAAAAGACGGAACGGATACCGCCCCGATTAAGGAGAAACTGGAAAAGTACGTGGAAGAGCAGACCATGAATTACGATGCCTATCTTCCGGAACAGGCCAAAGTCGCAAGGCAGTCCGTAGTGGCCGCAAAGGACGGCAACGTATACCTTATCATGTCTTCTCAGGTAAAGGAACTTAAGAGGATTGCAAAGGATATGCTCGGCGCGGAGTAGAGAGCGGCATCCGGCACGGGACGGTCCGGAGCATTTGCAGCAAAACGAAACGCTGCACCGGAAGGATAAAGCATGAACGAAGAGAACAAAAACACAACCGAGGAATTCAGTATCTTAAGCCGTATCGCGGCCTCGTTTGAGGATGCGGAATCGGAAGCGTACCATCAGGATCTGAATCTGCTGCAACTGATTGAAAAAATGGCTGCAAAATGGGGCAAGGACATCCGCAAGTACTTCTACGTGATGCCGACGGACCGGCAGGTACAGGAATTCCGAAGAGCCGTGTACCGGGATGTCAAAAAGGAAGCGGTTTATCAGGCGCTCCTTTCTTACCGGAGCGGTCTGGAGGGCGTTTTCGACATCCGGAAGGAGAAGGAAAATGTGTCCGACCCGATGCAGAGAGCCGTATGGCGGGTTCGCGAGGAAGGCGCCTACTGGAATCTTTACGAGGAACTGGCGAAAAATCTCGCGGAGGCCGGGACAGAATCGGAAGGAATGCGGGAATTTCTCTCGATCCTGCAGGGAATCCTGCAAAGTGACGAATACCTTAAGGCAAAGGAACAGACCGACGGGATTCTTAAGGAAATCAAGGGAATCCGCTTCCTCTTAACCTATGACCGGGACCGCATCAGCGTGAGCCTCGGAGAAGTCGGGGGAGCCGGCGCCTATGAGGAATGGCTGGAACGTGCCACCGGTGGGGAACGCATGCAGATGAAAAACCCGTTCTTCGCGGAAGTGCCCGTCACCGAGCTGGAGCGGGCATGCCTCGACGTTTTGGAGAAGAAGAAACCGGAATTTTTCAAGGCGCTTTCGAAGGTGGCAGACTGGGATGAGGAATACACAAAGCCGGTTCTTCGGCGGTTTGAAAAGGAAATATTATATTATCTTGCCTATGCGACGTTTCAGCGGGACATGGAAAAGGCCGGATTCGTATTTGCCACACCCGATACGACCGAAGGAAAGCGGATGGAAGCAAAAGGGCTTTATGACCTTGCGCTTGCGGCCGCAAGTCTTTCTACCGGGCGGAAAGTAATCGCAAACGAGTTCTACTTCGGCGAGGGAGAGCGGTTCTTTGTGCTCACCGGACCGAACCAGGGCGGAAAGACAACTTTCGCGAGAAGTCTCGGGCAGCTGGTTTATTTTTGCAAAATGGGACTGGACGTGCCGGCAGCGTCGGCATCGGTGCCTTTCTTCCCGGGCATTCAGACGCACTTCTCGGTGGAGGAGAGCGTGCAGACGGGCCGCGGCAAGCTGATGGAGGAACTGGTGCGCCTTGCCCCGATGATGAAGGACCGCAGGAACGGCTCATTTGTCGTCATTAACGAGCTTTTTACGACTGCGGCGAACTATGACGCACAGATTATGGGAAAACGCGTTTTAAAGCATTTTAACGAGCTTGGGTGCATGGGTATTTATGTCACGCACCTGAAGGAACTGACCGACGCCTGCGACGGCGTGGTAAGCTTGAAGGCAATGCTTGACGAACACGGGATCCAGACGTTTGAAATCCGCCGCGGCGAAGCGGAGGATATCGCCAGCGCTGCCAACCAGATGAATAAATACCGGTTGAATTACGAGCAGCTGAAGGAGCGTTTATGAAAGTTTGTCTGCTTTATAAAGACAGGGAACGGCTTTTGGAGGAGCCCTATTACGACACGGAGAGCATCATACAGGATCTCGGGCTTCGTGCCCTGTTTCTTGTGGCCGCCAAGGAAGTTATCTTTGAAAACGGCGAGATCAAGCAGGTCGAGAAGGAAGACCGCTTTTTAATGGACACGATCCGGAAGGTCATGATGGTGCCTCTTACGACGGAGGAGGAAATCGTATTCCGCCAGGAAATCGTCGCGGACGCCTGGAAAGACCCCGAACTGTTCCGCTTCCTGTATCAGACCGCGGATGCCGTGCTCGCCAAATGGAACGAACTCGGAAGAGGGATCAAGGGAAGGATCCGCCAGAGCAATCCCGTGATGAAGCTGATTTCGGAAATCCGCGTGCTGCATCTGTTTTGCGACGCGCTTTCGTCTATCCGCAACCGGCTTACGGAGCAAAAAGAACTGGCCTCGCAGGGACTTATTTCGTTTCGCGAGGAACTGAGCAGGGCATTTTCCGAAGAGAGGGAAGCCGATATCCGTAAAATTCTCGACGATGTGTCGTTTTATACAAGCGGACTTGACCGGGAGGACGAGGGACGCGACCAGGTCATCCGGCCGAAGATCGTTCTTGAGTGCGGTCTGGAGGACGGCTTGAAATTCAGCTCCATGAAGGTGGAGGAGGTTGCATCCAAAAGCACGAAATTCCTCCGCAGGGGCAGCGCCCGGGAGAAGTTCCGCAAATTTATGGATGCGCGGATCCCGGATTCGTTTCCGACCGGGGAGGACGCGAAGATCCAGGAGCAGACGCTTCTTCTTGAGTACAGCGTCGTAAATCACCTGATCAAAAAGCTGAAGGGCTTTTCCGATGAGTTCCAGATGTTTTTCGACTACTTGAAATTCCAATCCGCTTTTTATCTGAGTGCCTTCTTCTTGAAGCAGCATATGGAACGCTTCGGCATGAAGCACTGTTTCCCGAAGGTATGCGACCAAAGAGACCTTTCGTTTACGGACCTAAAGGAGTTCGTGATGGGTGTGGAGCAGCGGATCTACGTGATCGGAAACACCTGCTCGATGAAGCAGAAGGACCTTTTGATCGTGACCGGCGCAACCCAGGGCGGAAAATCCACCTTCCTTCGAAGCATCGGGATCGCCCAGGTAATGATGCAGTGCGGTCTTCCGGTGACGGCGCAGTCGTTTGAGAGCGGGATCTTCCCGCGGATCTTCGTCCATTTCACAAGGCGCGAAGACAGCACGATGAACAGCGGCCGGCTGGACGAGGAACTCAGCCGCATGAACGGAATCGTCGAGCATATCGGGGACGGTTCGCTTGTGCTTTTGAATGAGTCCTTTGCGACCACTTCCGAAAAGGAAGGCGCCCGGATCGCCTATGACATTATCCGCGCGTTAAAGGAGGCGGGGGTACGGATTCTGACCGTAACGCATCTGCTTTCCTTTGCAAAGCGCCTGTACGACGAAACGAAGGACGTGCCCGATTCGGGTGTGGAATTCCTGTCGGCGGAGCGAAGGCAGGACGGTTCGAGAACGTATCATATGATACGGACCGAGCCCGAAATGACCAGTTTCGGACTGGATCTTTATGATTCGGTAATCGGAAAGATAACGGGATGAGCGGATCCTGCCGCCCATCCCCGGAAAATAACACGGGAATACGGCATTTTCCGTGAAAAAAGTGCTTGACTTTTCCCATGGGGCATGCTAAACTCTCACATGTTGTAACAGCAACGAAGCAGAGTATCCGCTCTCACCTTAAGCGATTCAGCGAAAAGGTTGTGCAATTTTATATTTTCCCCATACGAGGAGAGTGTATTTGTGCAGAGCGGGTCATGGTATCCGCTTTTTTCTTTGTGAAAAAAGCCTCAATTCCCTTTTAGGAGGTGTTGAACTATTAGCGAATACATGATTAACGAGCAGATCAGAGACAAGGAAATCCGTCTGATCGGTGAGCATGGGGAACAGCTTGGCATTATGCCGAGTAAGGATGCTTTCAAAATCGCGCAGGATGCGAATCTTGACCTGGTTAAGATTGCGCCCAACGCAGAACCGCCTGTATGCCGTATCATCGACTACAGCAAGTTCCGCTACGAGCAGCGTCGAAAAGAGAAAGAGAACAAGAAGAAACAACAGAAGACAGGCGAAACGAAAGAGATTCAGCTCACCCCCGGTATTGCCGATAACGACCTGAACACAAAGGCAGGTCAGGCTCGTAAGTTCATTGCGAAAGGGAATAAGGTTAAAGTCGAGCTTCGTTTCCGAGGAAGAGAGATGGCACATCAGCAGGGAGGCATGGAGACGCTTATGTCATTCTGCCAGAAGCTTGAGGATGTAGCATCAATCGATAAGCCGCCGAAGATGGAAGGCCGTAATCTGGTCGTCATTCTGGCGGAGAAGAAATAAGATTTTTTAACAAGGAGGACATTTTATTATGCCTAAGATGAAGACAAGCAGTTCCGCAGCAAAGCGGTTTACGAAAACCGGAACCGGTAAGCTTAAGAGAATGAAAGCCGGCAAGCAGCACATTCTTACCAAAAAGTCTACCAAGATGAAGAGAAACCTGAGACATGCAACTACGGTTGACCATGCAATGGAAAGAAATATGAAGAAAATCTTACCCTATCTGTAAGAGTGTCTGAAGGAGGACGAATACTATGGCAAGAATTAAAGGCGGCTTAAACGCTAAAAAGAAGCATAACAGAGTTTTGAAACTGGCAAAGGGTTACCGTGGTGCGCGCTCCAAGCAGTACCGCATTGCAAAGCAGTCCGTAATGCGCGCGCTGACTTCCGCATTTGCAGGACGTAAGCAGAGAAAGAGAGAGATGCGTGTTCTCTGGATCGCTCGTATCAACGCAGCATGCAGAATGAACGGACTTTCTTACAGCAAGTTCATGTACGGCTTGAAGCAGGCTGAAGTTTCCATCAACCGCAAGATGCTTTCCGACCTTGCAATCAATGACGCAGAAGGCTTCGCAAAGTTCTGCGATACCGCTAAGGCAAAGCTCGCTTAAGAGGATTTAAGCACACACAAAGGCAGTTTTTCGATGCGAATCGGAAACTGCCTTTTTTTCGTGACAAATCCGAACCGCTGTGGTACAATATCTTTGTATGTTTAACAAAGGGTGAAATAGGATTTGGCCCCGGAATTTTCAGGAAAGGAGAGCTCTCATGAAAGAGAAAATCGGAAAGATTTCCCGCGGTATTATCGAATATGAACTTCCGCGGATCATTCTGTCCAAAGAGAAGCTCGTTCTTTCCGCGGAAATGTGGAGAAGGCAGGCCGGGCGAATCGGAATCACCAACAGTACCGGCGTTACGATGAAGGGAATCGTATGCTCCGACAGCCGTGTCGTGGAGATCACGACGCCGCAGTTCGTCGGCGTGAACAATACGGTGGAATATGTCATCCGCGGCGAGTATCTGTTAAACTGCGAAGAACTTTCGGGTGAGATTACCTTTATTACGGACTGCGGAGAGGTTTCCCTTCCTTACCGGATCACCGTAACCGCGCCGTCCCTTGTTTCGTCCGAAGGCTCCATTTCCGATATGAATCAATTCGTGTCTCTTGCCCGCTATCACTGGGATGAGGCACTCCGGTTATACAATGACCCTGCGTTTCTTCCGTTTTTGCAGTACCATGAGCCGAAGAGCGTCTTCCTGCTCGAGTTTCTTCGGAAGAGTCCGGCAAGCGACCGCGCCATGGAGGAATTCCTTGTGGCGACCGGCAAGAAGATGGGCGTTGTCCTGCAGGCGGACCGTGAGCGGATGGATTACACCGTAAGCGGGGCTCCGATCTCCGGAAAGATCGAGCTTACCAAGAGCAACTGGGGTTATGTCAATGCAAGAATCACGTCTTCAGCGGAATTCCTTGTGGTAGACCGTGAGCAGATTACGACCGAGAGTTTTAGGGACAACCGCTGCGACATCACATTTTCCGTAATCGCCGAGAAACTCGGATACGGAAGCAGTACCGCAACGATCGCCATTGAGGCGCAGAACCAGCAGATTCATATTACGGTTTGCTGCGACAAGATCATTCCCGATCCCGAGCCGATGATCCGCCGCCATGAGCGCAAGGAAGCGTTCAGCAAGCTGTTTGAGAATTTCCTTTCCTACCGCATGAATCATATTTCGGTGGGCCGCTATGTGGCGGAAGCCGAAAACTGCGTATCGAGGCTCGAAAGCGCCGGCGCGCAGCCCGAGATCGCGCTTCGCCTGTACCGGGTTCATCTGGACCGTCTTGCGGGCCGGGAAAGCGCGGCCAATGCGAGACTGCGGACCATTACCGATGCGGAATGGAAGAACAGCGGAACGGTCGTAAAAGCGGTATATCTGTTCTTAAGTACCGACCTGCCCTCCGTTAACAAGGGCGAGCTGATGGAACAGCTGTATATTCTCTGCAGCGAAGACGACGCACGCTTTGTGCCGGGCCTGCTCCTTTTAGAGCTGGATCCCCGCTATGCGAAGAACCGCCGTCTGAAGCTCGACGAGTTGCGCGGCATGTACGATGACGGAAACCGCTCCCCGATTCTGTTCGCGGATGCGGCGGCACTGATCAACGAGGAGCCGTCGTTACTGCATGAGCCGGGTATGTTCGAAGTGCAGACGGTCGCATTTGCCGTACGGCACAGCTATCTTGAGCGTGAGGCCGCCCTGCAGTTTTCATATCTTGCCGAACGATTGAAGGAATACCGG
Organism: uncultured Lachnoclostridium sp.; assembly: GCA_946402335.1. GTDB lineage: Bacteria > Bacillota > Clostridia > Lachnospirales > Lachnospiraceae > ISDg. Next base: position 5,567 of record CAMIWE010000024.1, on the reverse strand, counting down.
GATATTTATTATCTCGTGCTGACCGGTATTTATAAGCAGTTCCAGTTAAAGGAAGCGCTTTCCGCACTCTGCCAGATGCTGATCCGGGCCAAGAAGAAGGATCCGGTTTACGCCGCCTGGTATCAAAAGGGCGTGGAGGAGCAGCTTCGAATTCCCGAACTGTACGAATACTATATGTACACGAAGAACAGCGATCTGGATGAGGTTCTGGAGCCCGCGGTTCTGACGTATTTCGCTTATAACAGTAAGCTTCACGACAAGCGGCTTTCCTATCTTTACGCCAACATCGTAATGCATAAGGACAGCAACCGTGACGCTTATGACATTTATAAAAACAAGATTTCCGAATATGCGCTTTCGGCCATGCGCGAGCAGAAGAACGACGCGTTTCTGACGATTCTTTACAATGAGTGCATGAACGATGAGGTGCTTCGGAAAGAGATTCTGAACGGTCTTGAGGGCATCGCTTTTCGGCATGAGATCCGCTGCTCGGCACCGGGTATCCGCTATGTATGCGTTTCCCACCGCGAGTTTGAGCAGGAAATCATCGTTCCGTTCGTGGGCGGTGTGGCGCAGGTGGATATTTATACCGAGCACGCGACCATCGCGTTGATGGACGAGAAGCACAACCGCTATCTCCACGGCATCCCTTACGAAGACCGCAAGCTGATGAATGCCGAGGACAGCTTCCAGGAAGCCTTCCAGATGAATCCGGGAAGCGACAAGATCCTGCTTGCGCTTGCCGAGAAGGCATTAAAAGAGAAGAAGACCGACGCCTATTCGATCGAACTTAGAAAGAAAGCCTCCCGTATTCCGGGCCTCCGTTCCGTTTTCGCGGACGAGCTGAACCGGACGCTGATCTTAAACTTCAGCGAAAGTTTGGAGGATACGCGGTTAGAGTCGATGTTCGAGGCACTCAACTGGTCATTTGTCCCCGACCGGCAGCGCAGCCGTATGATCGGCATGCTGATTCAGCGGAATGCACACCGCAAGGCACTGGAGCTGTTGCAGACATACGGATACCGCTCCGTGGATATCCGCCATCTGGAACGGTTCTGCGCGGAAATCCCGCAGGATATGCTTTCGGACAATCTGACGTTCATGACCGACCTTATGTATTATGTATTCCGTCAGGGACGCAGAAATTCGAGACTGTTTACCGTTCTTTTGGAGAATTACCAGGGACGCACGGTGGATCTGTATACGCTCTGGCAGGAAGCTACCGACCGTCAGATCGATACCGGGAAGATGGACGAACGCCTCCTGGCGCAGATTCTGTTCACCGAGGCGTATCTGCCGTACGGCGACGCAGTATTCCGCAAGTATTACAGCCCGCTCAGCAACCGCCAGCTCTGCAAGGCATACATGACCTATGTGGCCTATAAGTATCTGCTTTTTGATACGCCGATTTCCGAGGAAACGGTCAATATCATGAAGAAGGATACGAATCTGGACGAGTATGACATTTGCATTCTTGCCCTCTTGAAGCTTTGCTCCGAGGCGGAGGACCTTTCCACCGAGGACCGCGATTTCGCGGAATACTGGCTGACCAGGATGGAAAGCCGCGGAAAGGTACTTCCGGAATTCTTACGGCTGTGCAAATATTTTTCGCTTCCGGAAAGCTTGGAGGACAAGCGCCTGATCGAATACCGTACCAACCCGAAGCACCGTGTGACGTTACACTATTCCTACCGTGTTGCGGGCAAGCGCCAGCAGAGGGACGTCCCGATGCGGGATATCTGTTACGGAATTTTCGTAAAGGAACTCGTGCTGTTCTACGGTGAGACGATTGAATATATCATTACGGACGAAGCGGACGGGGAGAGCACCGTTTCCGAAAAGACAACACTTGTAGGAACGCTTGACAAGAACAACGAATCGACAAGCCGTTTCGCGCAGATCAACCGGATCATCGCGTCCGAGAAGGACGGAGACCGTGAGAAGGCGCTCGATCTGTTAGACCACTATATTAAAGACGAATTTGCAATTTCCCAGCTGTTCCGTGAGATTTCGGAATAGCGTTCGGTTTTTCCGCGGGAGGAACGGGCAAGTGTCCGGCCGCGGAAATGACAGGCACACTACTTGGGATTGGAGGAAGGTATCATGCCGGATACAAAACCGATTGTCATAGGATTTGACTTATCCCCGGAGACAACACAGATTGCCATCAGCCGAGACGGAGAGGAACCGGAATCCGTCAGCGTTTCCTCAACGGGCGGACAGTACCTGATTCCGACGGCCCTTTGTGTGCGGAACGACAGCGGCGACTGGCTGTTCGGCGAGGAAGCCGTGCGCTGTAAGAACCGGAATGCGGGATTCTTTATTGATAACCTTCTCAAAAAAGCGGAGGAGGACGAAAGCGTATACATCCGTGAAGTGGAATATACGCCGGTCAATCTGCTGGAGCGGTATTTCCGTAAGATCATGACGGTACTCCGTCAGAAATATACGAATGAGCCGGTTGACAAGGTGGTCATTTCCATGCGCGACCCGAGTGACAAGATGATCCGTCTGGTTACCGAGGCGATGGAGGAAACGACCGGAATGCGGCGGGAGAACATCCTCGTACGAAGCCATCTGCAAAGTTTTATGTTCTATGCGGTCCGCCAGAAGAAGGAACTCTGGGTCAACGATGTCGGACTGTTCGACTTCAACGAGAACGGACTCTTTTATACCCAGCTTTCGACGGCGAAGAAGGTCGCGCCCATCACGGTTACCGCGCAGATCAACGACTTAAGCAACCTGCTCGACGAGACGATGCTTGAGACGATGCCGGACAACCAGTTGGCATACTGCTTCCGGACGATCACCGACAAGGTTCTGTACCGCCAGATCCTTTCCACCGTGTATGTTACCGGAAAGGGGTTTGAAAGCAACTGGTCCGACGATGTTTTGAAGTCGCTCTGCTCCGGGCGGCGTGTGTTCAAGGGGATGAACCTTTACGCCAAAGGAGCCGCATATTTCGGGCTTTACGAGAACGATGAAGAAATGCGGGATTTCCTGTTCCTCACCGAGGACATGATCCGCTCGACAATCGCGATCCGCATGTTCAAGGACAATCAGATCGCGGATTATCCGATGGTCCGCGCCGGCACCCGCTGGAGCGAGGTCAACGCGAAGACGGTCGGAATTCTGGACGATACCGAAGAAGTGTATTTTTCCATTTATCATACCGTTAAGAAGGATTCCAAGCACGTTGTGGTAAGCTTGAAGAATCTGCACGGACGGGAGAATAAAACGACGCGGGTTTCCATCGGAATCCGGTGCCTGGACCGTGAGACGGCGGTCATTACCGTGAAGGACCTCGGATTCGGACAGTTCTATCCGAATACGTACCGCGTCTGGGAGAAGATTGTAGAGATTTAACGGGGCAGCCCGATACTTATGGGAAAGGAGGCAGCACAGACTGTGGGAAGACTGATATTCTGCATCGGCAACAAAGCAAAAGAACCGTATTTCTTCCAGTCCACCGGGACGAAAGTGTACACGATGGAAGAGCTGTGCTATTACCTCTACCATAACATCGAGACGCTTGAGGAGGATCTGTCGGAGCGGCAGCTGGTGCCGTGGATCCGCAATGAGCTCGGAATGGAGGAACGGGCGGATTTCCTGCAGCAGCTGATGGACCGCAACGCCGGGATCAAGGATCTTGTCGTGTCGATCTTCTGTAGCACCGACTATTACACCGAGGAAGAGATCAATAAGCTGATCGCCGATATCGACGTTTACTTCGACATGCTTCCGATCGAGCGTAAGAAGCGTCACGCAGACGCATTCCTTCGCTACGGCAAGACGCGTGAAGCGATGCTTGAGTACCGCAACCTCCTGGATGACCGGGATTTCGTCTATGTTCCGGAGGAAGACCAGGCGAAAGCTTATCATAATATGGCCGTTCTGCTTGCCAAAAACGGCATGTTCAAAAACGCCGCGAAGTATTTTCTGATTGCCTACCAGAAGGGTGCGAGAAAGGAAAGCCTGTGCCAGTATCTGTACGCCTTAAAGATCGGCGGAATGGAGCAGGAATTCAATAACGCTTTGACCAAATACGCAGATGAGACCGAGGTTATGCGGGTTCTTGAGAACCAGTTCTTCTTCTTAGAGGAGAACCGCGAGTATTCGCCGGAATACATCAACGTCTTAAGGCTTCGGGAGCTGAAGGACCGTGAGGAGGAAGCGCCCGACGAGGACGGCGGATTCTGGTGGCTGTTCGAGGAAACGGTTGCGCGTCTTAAGAAGAATTACCGCGATGCTTAAGAAAACATCCTGACCGTGCATGGGATTTTGCTTGACAAATGTCTGCGGTTGGGTTAAAGTATGACCATCCAATTGATTGATGCAAAGGCAAGGAAGAAGAGGAGTACGCTTCTACCGACCGTCAGAGAGACCGGTTCATGGCTGAAAGACCGGTTCGGAAAAGGGGATGCGGAAGTAGCTTCGGAGCTGAGACTTTGAACCGTTTGAAGTAGGGGTCTCCGGGTAATCCCGTTAACGATGAGCTGCTTATCGGAGCGGCGTAAAGAGGCAGCATCTGCTGCGAAATAAGGTGGTACCACGACAGCCCCTCGTCCTTATACGACGAGGGGCATTTCTGTGCGCACGTACACCGAGCGAACGCAGTTCGCGAGGGGCGCGCACCCTTAGAGAAAGGAGCAAATCATGAAAGAACTCGCAAAGACCTATGATCCCAAAGGGATTGAAGAGAGCCTGTACCGTTTCTGGCAGGAGAAGAAGTATTTTCACGCAGAAGTAAGACCCGACAAGAAGCCTTACACGATCGTAATTCCGCCGCCGAACATCACCGGCCAGCTGCACATGGGCCATGCACTTGATAATACGCTTCAGGACATCCTGATCCGTTTCAAGAGAATGCAGGGTTACGAAGCCCTCTGGCTTCCCGGAACCGATCACGCTTCCATCGCAACGGAGGCGAAGATCGTAGACGCCATGGCAAAGGAAGGCCTCAAGAAAGAAGATCTCGGCCGTGAAAAGTTCTTAGAGAGAGCCTGGGAATGGAAGCGCCAGTACGGCGGCCGTATTGTTTCCCAGCTGAAGAAACTCGGCTCGTCCTGCGACTGGGACCGCGAGCGTTTCACGATGGACGAGGGCTGCAACAAGGCCGTTAAGGAAGTATTCGTAAACCTTTACAATAAGGGTCTTATTTACCGCGGAAACCGTATCGGCAACTGGTGCCCGCACTGCCTGACCGCGATTTCGGACGCAGAGGTAAACTATGAGGACCAGGCAGGCCATTTCTGGCATTTGCGTTATCCCTACACCGACGGCAGCGGCTACATCGAGATGGCAACGACCCGTCCCGAGACGATGCTCGGCGATACCGCCGTTGCGGTAAATCCGAACGATGAACGGTACAGGGACTGCGTCGGCAAAATGATCACCCTTCCGCTCGTAGGCCGTCAGATTCCGGTTATCGCAGACGATTATGTTGATATGGAATTCGGTACCGGCGTAGTTAAGATCACGCCTGCACATGACCCGAACGACTATGAGGTAGGATTGCGTCATAATCTCGACGTAATCAACGTTTTGACGCCCGACGCTAAGATTGT
>CAMIWE010000023.1 GCA_946402335.1 uncultured Lachnoclostridium sp. | reverse complement strand
TTGCCGCTGTTAAGGATGCTGCCCCCGGTGGCGTTGTTAAGAAGGGCGACGTAGTTAAAGCAGTTGTTGTTCGTACCGTTAAGTCCGTTCGTCGTAAGGATGGATCCTACATCCGCTTCGATGAGAACGCAGCTGTTATTATCAAGGATGACTTGACCCCCAAGGGAACCCGTATTTTTGGACCCGTAGCAAGAGAGCTTCGTGATAAGAAGTTCATGAAGATCGTTTCCCTTGCTCCGGAAGTATTATAGGAGGTGTCGGAATGAATAAGATTAAAAAAGGCGACATCGTAAAGATTATTACCGGTAAAGATAAGGGCAGCGAGGGCAAGGTACTTCGTGTAGATGAGAACAAGGTGCTTGTTGAAGGCTGCAATTTGGTAACCAAGCATCAGAAAGCCAGCCAGGATAACCCGAAGGGCGGCATTGTTAAGGTGGAGGCTCCCATCGATGCTTCCAACGTAATGCTCGTTTATAAGGGTAAGCCCACCAGAGTGGGATTCAAGTTGGATGGCGACAAGAAGGTTCGTGTGGCTAAGTCCACCGGCGATGTAATCGATTAATAGGAGAGGAGGTCTCAAACATGACAAGATTAAAAGAAACATATATGAATGAGATTTCGGCTGCTATGCAGAGCAAATTCGGTTACAAGAATGTAATGGAAATTCCGAAACTCGATAAGATCGTTATTAACATGGGTGTCGGCGAAGCAAAGGAAAATGCCAAGGCACTTGAGTCCGCAGTAAAGGATCTCGAGACCATTTCCGGCCAGAAGCCTGTTATTACGAAAGCAAAGAAGTCCATCGCAAACTTCAAGATTCGTGAAGGTCTTGCCATTGGTTGCAAGGTTACCCTTCGCGGAGACAAGATGTATGAGTTTGCTGATCGTCTTATCAATCTTGCTCTTCCCCGTGTACGTGACTTCCGTGGTGTAAACCCGAACGCGTTCGACGGCAGAGGAAACTACGCACTCGGTATTAAGGAGCAGTTGATCTTCCCCGAGATCGAGTACGATAAGATTGACAAGGTACGCGGTATGGATGTTATCTTCGTAACCACTGCTAAGACGGATGAAGAGGCACGCGAGCTGTTAAGACTGTTCGGCATGCCGTTTGCTAAGTAAATAGGAGGAAATTTTCATGGCTAAGACATCAATGAAGGTTAAGCAGCAGCGTACTCCGAAGTTCTCCACCAGAGCATATACCCGCTGCAGACTCTGCGGCCGTCCGCATGCTGTATTGAGAAAGTACGGAATCTGCAGAATCTGCTTCCGTGAGTTGGCATACAAGGGACAGATCCCTGGCGTTAAAAAGGCAAGCTGGTAAGCCTGCCCCACAGAGATGATAGGAGGTACATATCAATGATGAGTGATCCGATTGCAGATATGCTTACAAGAATCCGTAACGCAAATACTGCAAAGCATGATACCGTAGATGTTCCCGCTTCCAAGATGAAGGTTGCTATTGCCGACATTCTCGTGAAGGAAGGTTATATCAAGGGATGGAAGATGGAGGACGCAGGTCCGTTCCAGAACATTCACATCTCCCTTAAGTACGGTAAGGACAAGAGCGAGAAGACGATTTCCGGTCTGAAGAGAATCAGTAAGCCGGGTCTTCGCGTTTACGCAAGCAAGGACGAGCTTCCCCGTGTACTCGGCGGTCTCGGAATTGCAATCATTTCCACGAACAAAGGTGTAATCACAGATAAGGAAGCAAGAAACGCAGGCGTTGGCGGCGAAGTACTTGCTTATATCTGGTAAAACATTTATAAGGAGGTACGGGCATGTCACGTATAGGAAAAATGCCAATCGCCATTCCCGCAGGTGTAACTGTTGAAGTGGCAGAAAATAATAAAGTGACTGTTAAGGGACCCAAGGGTACCCTTTCTAGAGTTCTTACTCCCGAGCTCACCATCAAGGTTGAGGGCGGTGAGATTGTTGTTGAGAGACCGAACGATCTGAAGAGAATCAAATCTCTCCACGGTCTTACAAGAACCCTTATCAACAATATGGTTGTAGGCGTTACGAACGGTTACGAGAAAGTTCTCGAAATCAACGGTGTTGGTTATCGTGCTGCTAAGCAGGGCAAGGAACTGAACCTTACCCTCGGCTACTCCCACCCGGTTATCATGATCGACCCTGAAGGAATCGAGACGGTTCTTGACGGACAGAACAAGATCACCGTTAAGGGTATCGACAAGGAGAAAGTCGGCCAGTATGCTGCCGAGATCAGAGGCAAGAGAGGACCGGAGCCTTACAAGGGCAAGGGTATCAAGTATGCTGACGAAGTAATCCGTCGCAAGGTCGGCAAGACCGGTAAGAAGTAGAAAGGAGTAGAGAATCATGGTTAGTAAAGAAAGTAGATCTGAAATCCGTGTGAAAAAGCACATGAAAATCCGTAATCGTTTCTCCGGTACTGCTGAAAGACCCAGACTTGCCGTATTCCGTTCCAACAAGAACATGTATGTGCAGATTATTGATGACGTTGCCGGAAAGACTCTGGTTGCTGCCTCTACCCTGGATCAGGATGTTAAGGCGGATCTCGAGTACACTGACAATGTTGCCGCTGCAGCCAGTCTCGGAACGGTAATTGCCAAGAAGGCACTGGAAAAGGGAATTAACACAGTTGTCTTCGACAGAGGCGGTTTCATATATGCAGGCAAAATTCAGGCATTAGCAGATGCAGCTCGCGAAGCTGGTCTGAACTTTTAGTCGAGGAGGGACAATATGAAACGTACAGTTGATACGAGCAATATGGAGATGGAAGACAAGGTTGTCGCCATCAAGCGTGTAACCAAGGTTGTAAAGGGCGGTCGTAACATGAGATTTGCCGCACTCGTTGTTGTCGGAGACAAGAACGGCCATGTAGGTGCCGGCCTCGGCAAAGCAGCCGAAGTTCCGGAAGCTATCCGTAAGGCTAAAGAAGATGCAATGAAGAAGGTTATCTCTCTTCCGATCGATGAGAATGGTTCCATTCCTCACGACTACATCGGAAACTTCGGAAGCGCAAGCGTTCTTCTGAAGAAGGCATCCATCGGTACCGGTATCATCGCCGGTGGTCCTGCACGTATTGTTCTTGAGCTTGCAGGCTATAAGAACATTCGTACCAAGTCTCTTGGTTCCAACAACAAGCAGAACGTAGTACTTGCTACGCTTGCAGGTCTTTCCGAACTGAAGACTCCCGAGGAAGTTGCCTCCCTTCGTGGCATCTCCGTAAGCGATTTATAGGAGGAATTACGAAATGGCAGAGTTGAAAGTTACATTAGTAAAATCTACAATCGGTGCAATTCCGAAACATAAGAAAGTTGTTGAATCTCTGGGCCTTCATAAGCTCAACAGCTTCAACACGTTGCCGGACAATGCAGCAACCCGCGGCATGATCGCCCAGGTAAAGCATCTTGTCAAGGTAGAAGAAATCTAATTATTTGATAGGAGGTGCACACGATGAATTTGACAGATATCAAACCGGCTGACGGTTCCAAGCACAGCGACGCGTTCCGCAGAGGCCGTGGTCACGGTTCGGGAAACGGCAAGACCGCAGGTAAGGGTCATAAGGGTCAGAAGGCTCGTTCCGGAGCTCCGAGAACCGGTTTTGAAGGCGGTCAGATGCCTTTGTATCGTCGTCTTCCGAAGAGAGGCTTCAAGAACAGAAATACGCAGGAAATCGTTTCCGTAAACGTATCCATGCTGAATCGTTTTGAGGACGGCGCAGATGTCACGATCGATTCCATGGTAGAGATCGGCTTGTTCAGCAACCCGAAGGACGGTGTCAAGGTTCTTGGCAACGGTGAACTTACCAAGAAATTGAATGTTAAGGCAAATGCCTTCAGCGCATCTGCAATCGAGAAAATTCAGGCTCTTGGTGGAAGTGCTGAGGTGATCTGATATGTTTAAGATGTTTATCAATGCATTCAAGGTAAAGGAAATCAGAAGAAAGCTTCTCTTCACATTTGCCTGTCTTGTGCTGGTACGTCTCGGAACTTTGATTCCGGCACCCGGAATCAACAGTGAAGTTGCATCCGATGTCATGAACAATATGTTTAAGGGGAATACCGGTTTCATCAACATGCTGACCGGTGGCTCTCTTGAGAGAATGTCCATTTTCGCATTGAGCATTTCCCCGTACATTACATCCTCCATTATTATGCAGCTCTTAACGATCGCGATTCCGCCTCTTGCGGAGATGCAGAAAGATGGGGAGAGCGGACGGAAGAAGATCGAGAAATACACCCGTTATCTTACCGTTGTTCTTGCTTTGATCGAATCGACCGCTATGGCAATCGGTTTCAAGAACATGTCCGGTTCTCCGATCCAGGATGGATGGCTCGGTGTTATCCTTGTTGTGATTTCGTTTACAGCCGGTTCCACTTTCCTGATGTGGCTTGGGGAGAGAATCACAGAATCAGGTGTCGGTAATGGTATTTCCATTATCCTGTTGATCAATATCGTATCCGGATTCCCGTCCGAATTCGCTCTTCTGTTTACGAACAAAGTAGCATCCCAGAGCAAACTTGTCAGCAAGCTTCTTGCCGGCGCTCTGATCATCGCATTTGTCCTGATCACCCTTGTTCTGGTTGTGCTTTTGCAGGATGCAGAGAGAAGAATTGCAGTTCAGTACAGCAAAAAGATGGTCGGAAGAAAGATGATGGGCGGAAGCGCAACATACATTCCGTTAAAGGTGAATACCGCCGGCGTTATCCCGGTAATCTTCGCTGTTTCCATCTTCCAGTTCCCGCTTGTTATTTCTTCGTTCTTCGGAAAATATCCGGATCGTAACGGCGGTTTCTGGGGCAAGGTACTTTACATGTGCCGTACCGAGAACTGGTTCGATTTCGATGGCGACCGCTTTGCTTTGAAGTATACGGTCGGCGCACTGATCTACATTGCGATGATTATTTTCTTCGCATACTTCTACACCAGCATTACCTTCAATCCGGTTGAGATTGCAGGCAATCTGAAGAAGAGCGGCGGCTTTGTTCCGGGTATCCGTCCCGGTAAGCCTACGATTGATTATCTTACGAGTGTTCTGAACAAGATTATCTTCATCGGAGCAGTCGGACTTACAATCGTTGCTTTGATTCCGATTGTGACATGCGGTGCATTCAATATTACAAGTCTCGGCTTCGGCGGAACTTCAATCATCATCGTTGTCGGTGTTATTCTCGAAACGTTGAAGCAGATTGAATCAATGATGCTGACACGTCACTATAAGGGATTCCTTAGTGAGTAAAAGATCGGATTTTTGGGTGAGGCTAAGCTTCACCCTTTTTCCGTGAATATATGGAATAACAGAAAGAAGGACAACGGATATGAAAATTGTTATGCTCGGAGCACCCGGTGCAGGCAAAGGAACACAGGCCAAGATGATTGCAGCCCGTTATGAGATTCCGCATATTTCCACGGGAGATATCTTCCGCGCAAATATCAAGGAAGGAACCGAGCTCGGCAAGAAGGCGAAAGCTTTCATGGATCAGGGACTGCTTGTTCCGGACGAACTGACCTTAGAGCTGATCATGGACCGTTTTGCCCAGGATGATTGCGCAAACGGTTATGTACTGGACGGTTTCCCGCGTACGATTGCCCAGGCAGAGGCACTTACCGCAAGCCTTAAGAAGGTTGGCGACGCGCTTGATTACGCAATCGATGTGGAAGTACCGGACGAGAATATTGTGGAGCGTATGGGCGGACGGAGAGCATGCCTTTCCTGCGGCGGTACCTACCACATTGTATTTAATCCGCCCAAGAAGAGCGGAATCTGTGATCTGTGCGGCGGAGAGCTTACGATCCGTAAGGATGATGAGCCTGAAACCGTTCAGAAGCGTTTGAATGTTTATCATGCCCAGACACAGCCGCTGATTGACTACTATACCGCAGAAGGCATTCTGAAGTCGGTTGACGGTACGCAGGATGTAAACGGCGTTTTTGAGGATATCAAGGCAATCCTCAATGATTGACAGGAGATCGGATTATGGTTACAATTAAGTCGAAAAGTGAAATCGAAAAGATGAGAGAGGCAGGTCGTCTTCTCGCGCTTGTGCATGAGGAGATGGCGAAACACATCAAACCCGGAATCAGTACGATGGAACTGAACAACATCGGTGACCGGATGATCCGCAGCTTCGGCTGCATTCCCTCATTCCTGAATTATGACGGATACCCCGCATCCATTTGCATTTCGGTTAATGACAAAGTGGTACACGGAATCCCGAGCAGGGAGGAAATCCTGAAGGAAGGCGATATCGTCAGCTTGGATGCAGGACTTATCTACAAAGGGTATCACTCCGATGCGGCAAGAACTTACGGCGTAGGAAAGATTTCCGAGGAAGCGGCCGATCTGATCAAAGTGACCGAAGAAAGCTTTTACGAAGGAATTAAACTTGCAAAAGCAGGCAATCACCTGTATGATATATCTGCAGCCATTGAGGATTATGTCGTGGCTCACGGATACACCTGTGTCAGGGACCTGGTGGGACACGGAATCGGTACGGAGATGCATGAGGATCCCCAGATTCCCAATTTCCGTCAGAGACGCCGCGGAATTAAACTGGAACCCGGCATGACGCTCGCGATCGAGCCTATGGTGAATATGGGTGACTGGCGGGTTTGCCTTTTGGAGGATGACTGGACGATTGTCACGGAAGACGGTTCCCTCTCGTCCCATTATGAGAACACGATTCTCATTACGGACGGCGAGCCGGAAATCTTATCTCTGATCAAACATTAAACGGAGGATTTGCATGTCGAAACAAGACGTAGTTGAAATTGAAGGTACTGTAGTGGAAAAGCTGCCCAACGCAATGTTCCGGGTTGAGCTTGAGAACGGTCATATTGTTCTTGCCCATATCAGCGGCAAGCTCCGTATGAACTATATCAAGATCGTTCCCGGCGACAAAGTTACGATGGAACTTTCCCCTTATGATCTGACCAAGGGTCGTATCATTTGGCGTGATAAATAAACTACAAACCGATCATTTTACAGGAAGCGGCGCATTCTTATGGATGCGCCTTTTCTTATGCCCCCGCGGTCCGGCCCGGACAGGTCTTCGCACCCTGCGGCGGAATAAACTTGAAATGAATGCTCTTTTCGTGTAAAATACATAAGATAGTTTTTGTTATTTCAAAGGGGGAATAAATATGAATACGAGGAGACTTTTTGCGCGCATTCTGTCAGCGGCTCTTGTGCTGGCGGGGTGTTTTTTTGTTCTGACGGCCTGCGGGAAGGAAAGCGGAAAAGGAACACCGACGCCCGCAGAATCCGTGCAGGATACACCGACGGAAACCGTGACGCCCACCGCCACCCAGGCTCCGGTTGCAACGGCTACGCCTGAACCAACGCCGTCACCGACGCCCGAACCGACACCTGAATCGCAGGCGGAAGCGTTTCCGGAGCGGATCCCGCTTGTCAGGGAAACGAAGAAGACAAAGGAGGAATTCTTTGCGCTTGCGAAGGAGCAAGCCGCAGGTCTTTTAAAAAACGGATATCACGAGACAACTTCTTATGCAGAGCCGCAGGACTGGTTAACGTTTGTGGACGAAACGGTATTTCAGTACGACAAAGTGGAAAGATATTATGATGTCGCACCCGAAGACGATGGTCATATGAAAGCGCAGATCTTTTATTTGAACGGAGAAAAAATAAGTTCCACTTATGTCACGGATTACGGCGAGATTGAGGATTATCGCGGGAAGACGATATTCAGCCCTTCCTTTGTCGAAGACGACGAAGAGGGCAGGACAATCTATTTACAGTCCGCAGACAGTTATACCTACACGGAGTATGATGAGGATGGTACGGAATACAGCGCTGCTTATGAAACTGAGTCCGGGCTCGTCTTTTTGAATATAACGCAGTATGACGAACACGGTAACCGGACGGCACTGTATACCTACCGCGGTTCAAACGGAAAAGCATATCCTAAGAGTAAGACACTTTTTGCATATGTTTATGACGACAACGGAAATATCATCCGTTACACGGTTACGGATTACGACTGGAGCTGGGCCAAAGCGAAAACGGAGAAGGAGTTTACATACGATGCCGTTGGAAATGTTCTTTCGGGAGCGCAGACGGAGTTCGGGGAAACCGGAAACAAAACAGTGAAGACCGAATATACTTACCATAAGGATGAAAAAGGCCGTTTGGTATCGATTCAGTCGAAGAAGACATCTTCTGACAGCGATACGATAGAGGAAAAGGAACGGCTGATTTTTTATCATGATGACGGATCCGTGCTGTGGCTTTGGAATACCCCGGTGTCAGAGGAAACAACCGGACAGTGGTTTTACCCCTCCGAGAAGATGGCTAAAGAACTGGAAAGAGGATATTTCTCCGACTATGAATCGACCGGCGGAAAGATGATCCGATACGGCTGGCTGACGCATATTCTGGAAGGAAACGAGGAAAACTGCTTCTCCTGGAATCCTGATGAAACGATGTGGGAGTTCAATACGTACAACAGTGACGGCTTGCTGGTCCATGAAGTGAATACGACCAAAAACGGCGGCGATTACTATTACGAGTATAATGCGAAAAAGCAGCTGGTCCGTGTATACGGAAGTGCCGGCGTAGTAGGGGAATCGGAAATTAAGTATACGTATGACAACAAGGGAAACCGGACGGCTATTGAGAAAAAGGGAAGAGCTTATGTCGTTGAAGGTCCGTTTACCGCAGACGAGTATTATTCCGATAAAACAGCAGTGGAAAATATCCGATATTCCTATGACAACGAAGGAAAGAAAACCACTAAGGAATATAAGGTCACGGTAGACGGAAAGACCGTAGGAACTTCCAAACAAAGCTTTGACAAGGACGGAAATACCGTTCGGCTTGAAGAACATTGTTTCTTTGAAGGGAAAGAAGTCTGGAACAGGATCGGAGAAAGAATTAACTGATGGCAAAAAGAAAGAAAAATGACAACCGGATTTTGCTGTTTCGGACGCTTGCGGTACTATTTTATCTGGCAACTGCGGTTGTCGGGTATCTTTACATAGTGTCCGAGTTGAGCGGACATATCGTTGTTACCGAGCAGTTTCTGATGCACGGAGTGCTGGCAGGGGGATTGGCATTTTTAGGGACGGTATTTCTGCTGGCGGGAACACCCGAGAAGAAACGTCCGCGTGCGGCACGGTTTGCTATGGCAATTCTTTTCGGCGTGTACCTGATGATCCTGTGCGGGCTTTTGTTCGGAGGGAGCAGGAACTGGTATGCCGGCCGGGCGGACAGGAAGTATTCGCTGAAACCGTTTGAGAGCATTAAGCTGTACGTAAAAGCGTACGAAGAACGCTCGCTTCGGATTCGCGTCGTGGCATCCAATCTGATCGGCAACATTATGCTGTTTGCGCCGATGGCTTGGTTCGTCCCGTTCCTTCGAAAATGGGCGCGCAAATGGTATTTGTTCCTGCCGGCCATGCTCGCCTTGATCTGCCTGGTGGAACTGACACAGTATCTGACCGGCCGCGGGAGCCTCGATATCGATGATGTGATTTTGAATTTTCCGGGCGTGTTTGTGACCTATGCGGTTTTGTGGAATCCTCTTTCCGTGAAACTCTGGAAAAGGACAAAGCTGATTGAAAAATAACCGCTGCGGCAGAAAAACAAAGGGGGAGAAAGATGAAGAAAGCAGTTAAGGTTATTGCGGTAATAATGTGTCTTGCGGTTCTGACCGCGTGCAAAGGAAACGATCCGACGCCGGGCGGCACACCGGTTACGGGAACGCCAAGCGAAACAGTATCGCCGAGCGAAGCCGTAACGCCGAGCAAGGTACCGAGCCCGACGCCTGCCGATACGCCGACTCCGGCACAGCCGCAAATTCCGGAAGGATTTCCGGAGGCCATACTTCTGAGCGGGCAAACCGCCGGTTATACGGCAGAGGAGCTGAAGGAACTGATTGATGTATCCTTGCAGCAACGTCCGCCGCAATATGCCTACAAAATCACCACTGAATATACGGACGCACAAACCGATTATTTAAGCGGAACGGAGTTTCAGTATGATAAGCTTGAACGGTACTATTGTGCGGGTAGCGAAGCCGTTGCCGACATCAATACGTCTTTGGAACCCCAGTATATCATTCCCGATTCGGTTAAGAACTTGGAGGAACGGTCTTACGATTCCGCCATCTATTATCTGGGGGAGAAGGAGACTTATGGAACGGCTTATTATCGATGCGAGTACGGAACTTTGAGGGAAGTACGACCCGGGAAGAAGAAATATTCCGTCAGCTTTACGGATAAAACTGACGAACGTAACACAGTCGAATACAGCGATGACGGTTTCGCTTTTTGTTCCTATGATGAGGAAGGGAGAGCCATCCGCACCGCAACCTATGACTGGGACGGTTTTCTGAAGAAGCTTCGGACCGTGTCATACACTCCCGAAGGAAGAGTTTCCGGGAAAACCGATTATACATGCAATCATTCTTCCGGAGTACCGGTTGTTTCCGTTTCGGAAGCCTTAAAGTATGCTTATGATGAGGCGGGAAACATTATTGAATCCGAGGTAACCCGGGCAAACGTACCGAGACAGGTGACGAAGAACCGGTATAGCAAGGATGATTCCGGACGGATGGTTCTCAAGAAATCCGTCACGCAGTCCGATGACGGGCAGTCGTCGACCGTCAATCATCACATCATCTATAACAGAGACGGATCCGTGCTTTGTGTGAAAGAACCCGGGCCAAGCGGGCACAATGTCGGGTCGATGTTCTTCCCGGGAGAAGAAACGCAGAAGATGATTGCCGCTGGAGTATTTTTTGAAGTGGCAGTGGAAAATGCCTTGCGGCCCGGTGACAAGCTGTTGAAAGAAGGGAATGTCGAGCAGGAAAACGGCCGATGGGTTTTTACCGATGTGTTTAACGAGAGAAGGTATCAGAACGGGCTTCTTGTTTACTCCGGACGTTATATGAAAACCGGCAATACCTGCACCTATGAATACAATGCGAAAGGGCAGCTGATCAAGGCCGATGAGAACGATGCCGTTCTCGGCAATACGGAATACCGTTTTACCTATGATAACAGCGGAAGACAGCTGACCCGGACTAGGATCTGCGACTGGTACTCCGATGATGTATCCTTGGGAATTTATACCGGCGACCGGATCTACACGGAGAAAAGAGAGTATTCTTATGATAAGAACGGGAATCACATCGCAACCTTGACAACAGGAATATACGAGAACGTAAAAGTGGTCTATGAAAAAGAAGGATATGATGACGGAGAGTTCCCGATTCTCTATGAAAAAGTATACAGCAAGACAGACGGCACCGTTTCCGCGAAAACAATCGGTGAACCGATTAAAAAATGATACCGGTTATGGGAGGGAATAACATGAAGAAGACAGTATTGCTTGTAACCATATTGATCTGCCTTGCCACACTCACCGCCTGTGGCGGAAACAAAACGACGCCGGCGTCAGGATCCGCAAGGGAAACGGCAACGCCCGGGGAAACCGTAACGCCGACCGGGGAGGCAACCCCCGTTGTAACCGTTACGCCGGAGGCAACTCCGAGCCCCACACCGACGCCTACCCTTACCCCGACACCGCTTCCGACCGGCGAGCCGGTTCCTGCGGGATTCTCGGATAAGGAACTGGAGGAACGCGCGAAAGCGGAGTATGAAAGCTGTACCTATGCATACCGTTCGGAGAAAACGATAAAAGGAAACGAAATGGATTTCTACGACATGGAATGGAATCCGGATGAGGCCGTGCGATACGATAAAGAAGTATGCTTTTGGGATGCGGAAGGCAATATCCGGCTGACTCGCTATTATTTGAATAATCAGGAACTGGGAGCAGTCGCCGAGGGGCATTTCGGACGTTTGAAACTCGTTAACGGAAAGCAGATCTGGAACGGCAGTTTTCTGGATTATGCCGAAACCGATGAGCAGGGAAGAAAGACGGCGGAGCTGAGCGGAAAGAACAATACAAAACTGTTCTATGAGTATGATGATGCAGGTCATCTGAAACGTCAGCGTGAGTACACAGGGGATAAGCTCAACAGCGAAACCGTTTACACCTATGACGGGGAAGGGGAACTGGCCGTTAAGGAAGAAAGATCCTATCAGACATTTGAAGGGGAGAACACCCTGACCTCATCCGCCAGGTACACGTTGGAAGGCGGAAAGACAGTGCTTCGGGACAATGTTTATGCCGAGGACGAGGAGTGGTATATTAACCTGGAAAAGGTTGATTCGGACATGCACACCACATCGGATTCGAAGTATGTTCCGGTCGGTAAGAGTGCAAAGACGGAATATACCTATAATACGGCCGGGGACCTGGCTCTTGAACGGACCCTCAATGAAAAGGGAGAGGAAGTCATTAAAAAAGAGTACGCCTATACCTCGGATGAGGCAGGCAGAATCACCGGCGTCACGATTGATACGGAGGTCTTAACGCAGTATAAGGAGAAGCTGCATTATGAGTTCAAGTATTATAATAACGGACCGGTACTGATGGTTCAAAAGTGCTTCACCGCGGACGGGCAGACAGCTGTATATTGCGGAAATGCCGAAATCTTCCTCCCGGACGCGGAACGGAATGCTATGCTCAAGACCGGCTCCGGTTTCTCGTACGACGAATTCCACAGGAAACTGTGGATGTCCATACGTTTCCCGGAAGATATCCCTTCCTTATCGGATGTAAACAGCCCTTCGTATCTTATGAAAGCATTCTCTGCGGAAGAGGGAGAAGGACGTTTTCTATATGATCTCTATCTGTGGAACAGTAAAGAAGAAACCGACTCGCTGCTGCCGAAGTTACTTGAGAGGGAAACCCTTCCCATGAATAAAGTTGCGGATGTCCCGCGCGGGGGTTACGTTTTATATGACGGAAACCGAATGACGGAATACTATTCGACAGACGGAGGCTCGACATATCGTCGAGTCATGAAATACGATGCGGCCGGCCGCTTGAAGAACATAGACGTGACCGGTTACGACAATGCTCATTATGAATTCTCGTATAACGGAGCCGGAAGGCTTGTAAAGAGCGTATATAAGTCAACGTCTTCGTTTGGAAAATACGGCGGCACCATTACTTATTCGTATGACGCCTCCGGAAAGCTTACGGTCATTAACGGCGACTATGACTATGATGATGAAAGCTACGACGAGCCTAAGAAATATCAGGTGTATTTCCGGCTGAAGGCTTATAACGGAAACGGCAGGGACTGAGCGAAAGGAACGAGGCATGAAAAGAATAATGTTAATTATCGCTGTGATCATGGTATTCGCAGCACTCACCGCCTGCGCCGGGAAGGATAAGACCCCGACGGCCACGCCGGCAGGGGAGTCCGGTCCGACAAAGGAACCGACCGGAGAGGTTACCCCTACCGGAGAAGCAACGCCAGTTATAACAACCACGCCCGAGCCGACACCCGGGCCGACACCCATTCCGACGCCGGACCCGGTTCCGGAAGGCTTCTCGTATTCGGAGGTAAAGGAACGGGCGAAGGCGGAAGCGGCAGAAATGAAGTATGCGTACCGGGCGGAAATCGTTTATGACGGTGGCAAGCCGGAATTCACAATATATGACATCTACGGTGACCGGGTGGAGTGGAATAAGGTCATCGCGTACTACGATGAGGACGGGGAGATCCGCCGGTTACGGTATTTCCTGGATGAAAAAGAAACCGGATCCGTAGTCAGAACGCATTTCGGCTCGTTAAGTACGGTAAATGACGGAACTGCCGAGCCCAAATTGTACTGGGACAGCCTTCCGTATACAGAAACAGACGGCCGGGGGAGAAAGACGGTTGAACTGACGGAATCAAATAAAGAATTCTACGAATACGATCAAAACGGAAATCTGACCGTGAAGAGAATTTATGGTTGGGCCGATAATTCCATCGGTAAAGAAGTGTATACCTATGACGGAAAAGGAAACGTCCTCACGGAAGAGATAACCCGGTATCAGGATGACACAACGAATCAGAGTTACGTGAAAAAGACCTATTCCGAAGGAAGACTGGTTCTTTGTGAGGTGGATTCGAAGGAATCCTATTGGACTTCGGAAATAATTCCGATGCCTGAGGATTCGCTCTATTCCGGCACGTTTCAGGTTTCCTACGAGTATGATACTGTCGGGGCCATGTCGTCAATGACCGTAAAAACCGAAAGCGGATCGGACCGGTTTGTGTATTCCTATGCGCATGACGATAAGGGACGCATTACGAGTGTTGCGGAATCCCTTGGTGACAGTGACAGAAAATGCATTTTGGAAATCAAATACTTCGAGAACGGTCCGATTCTGGTTATTCCGAAGGTGGAAAAAGGGGAGTATTTGGAAATTCAGAACAGAAGCGCGGCATTTGTCCCGACGGGAGAAATGAAAGCAATGCTGGAAACCGGCAACGGCTTTTCGTATTCTGCGTTGAAGAAAGAGAAAGAGGAACTGGAATACTCGGAAGCAGATGATTATCAGCCTGACATCCTGAGTCCGTTATTTGATGAACAATTAAGGAATATGTACTTCTACCCGAAGGAAGGAAGAGCGCTCGCCACCATCAAAGGGTTTTTCCCCGAGGACAGCAACAAGATTGTTGAGAAGATGCTCAAGCTAAAGGATTTTCCTTTGGATGAACCGGTCAGAAGCGATGAAGGAGGATGGTGGCTGTACGAAAATGACCGTCTGGTCTACGGTTCCTATTATGCCGGCGGAGGCGGTTCGAACTGCTACACAGAGGTCAAGTACGATTCTTCGGGCCACGTGGTAAATGTGAAAGCAGGAGCGGAAGAAGGCAGGGAATACACCTTTACCTATGACAAGGCAGGGCGTGTAGTAAAGACGGAATACAAATATACACCTGCTTTCCTTGATGGGTACTTCGGCAAGGGAACCGTAACCTATTCTTATGACGCATCCGGAAAGACGGTTTCCGTGAAGGGTGATTGTTCCTATGAGCCGAATGAGGAAGAACCCGGCAAGCCTTTCCGGCAGACATTCCGGCTTACCGTTTATACCGGTGACGGAAACGATTAGTGTCTCGGCTTCGGAAGGATTAAGAAGAGAGTGGGGATGAAACATGAAAAGAAGAAAACGGAGCCTTTCGCGGGTTCCGTTTTCATTTTCCGTCAGAAAGACCGAAAAAAGCGCGGAAAATCCTTGTTTTTCGGGAAATTTGTGCTTGCAATTTGCCAAACGCTCTGTTATTATAGTAAACGGACTTTTTTCGAGAAAGGAGTGAATAACACTTATGAAAGTAAGATCTTCGGTAAAGCCCATTTGCGAAAAATGCAAAATCATCAAAAGAAAAGGGGCAATCATGATCATCTGTGAGAACCCGAGACACAAACAGAGACAAGGCTGATAACATCAGTACTTGAGGCGTTGTTCCGAGAGTATTGGTGACTCGATAGAACAGCACTTGCTTTTTGTGTTGCAATCGTCGTTTTACAAACCCATAAAACGACACGCCGTCCGAAAGAACGGCACACATTGTGATAGTGTGGGCAAAGAGCGTCACGTAAGGAAAGACGACTTTGCTTTAGCAGATGAGTATCTACGTCTGCTTTCGGTTCCTCGCATGAGGGCTGTCACACTTTAAAGCGGCTGAGCCGGTTAAACCGGCAGGGAGAGCACTCCCGGGGACTCAGGTCCCGGGCATTTGCCCGTAAGAAAACATATTTTATGGAGGTTTTAGTACATGGCTCGTATCAGTGGTGTTGATTTACCGAGAGAGAAACGTGTCGAGATCGGACTCACTTATATCTATGGTATCGGCAGAGTGAGCTCCAATCGTATTCTTGCCCAGGCTGAAGTTAATCCGGACACTCGTGTTCGTGATCTGACTGACGATGAGGTTAAGAGAATTGCCGCTGTCATCGATGAGACGATGATGGTGGAAGGTGATCTGAAGAGAGAAACTGCCCTGAACATCAAGAGACTTCAGGAAATCGGTTGCTACAGAGGCGTACGTCACAGAAAGGGACTTCCTGTTCGCGGACAGAAGACCAAGACCAATGCAAGAACCCGTAAGGGTCCGAAGCGTACGGTTGCCAACAAGAAGAAATAATTTTGAAAACTAATTAGGAGGTTTCGTGATGGCTAAGAAAGTAGTAGCTGCGAAAAAGGGAGCGAAGAAGCGTGTCAAGAAGAACGTTGACCACGGTCAGGCACACATTCAGTCATCCTTTAACAATACAATTGTTACCCTGACAGATGCAGAAGGTAACGCAATCTCTTGGGCTAGTGCCGGCGGCCTTGGTTTCCGCGGCTCCAGAAAGTCCACCCCTTATGCTGCACAGATGGCAGCAGAAACCGCTGCAAAGGCAGCAATCCCGCACGGTCTCAAGTCCGTTGACGTTATGGTTAAGGGACCCGGTTCCGGCCGTGAAGCAGCAATCCGTGCTCTTCAGGCATGCGGTATTGATGTTACAAGTATTAAAGACGTTACCCCGGTTCCGCACAATGGATGCAGACCGCCTAAGCGTCGTAGAGTCTGATTAAGGAGGGAATTAAACTATGGCTAGAGAAATGGGTCCTGTTTTAAAGAGATGCCGTTCGCTTGGTATTGAACCTTCCGTAATCGGCATTGATAAGAAGTCTAACCGTGCCAACCCCAGAGCAGGCAAGAAGGTTAGCGAATATGGAATGCAGCTTCGTGAGAAGCAGAAGGCTAAGTTCATCTATGGCGTTCTGGAGAAGCCTTTCCGCAACAACTTTGATAAAGCTAAGAAGATGAAGAACGGCACCACCGGTGAGAACCTGATGATCCTTCTTGAGACCAGACTGGACAATGTTATTTTCCGTCTCGGTTTTGCAAGAACCCGTCAGGAAGCACGCCAGATTGTCGATCATAAGCATGTATTGGTTAACGGCAAATGCGTTAACATTCCTTCTTACACCGTAAAGGCCGGCGATGCAATTGCCATCTCCGAGAAGGCTAAGAACAAGGCAGGTCAGAGATTCAAGGATATCCTTGAGGCTACCTCCGGAAGAGCTGTTCCCGGCTGGCTGACTGCTGATGCGGAGAACCTTACCGGTAGTGTAAATGAGTATCCGACCAGAGACCAGATTGATGTTCCGGTTAACGAGGTACTTATTGTCGAGTTGTATTCCAAGTAATCCGGAGTATAACTTTGATTCCCATAAGGAGGGGCGCATATGTTTGATTTTGAGAAGCCGAGAATTGAAATCGCAGAGATTTCCGAAGATAAGAAGTATGGCCGTTTTGTTGTGGAACCCCTTGAGAGAGGTTATGGTACAACATTGGGCAATTCCCTCAGAAGAATCATGCTTTCTTCCCTGCCCGGCGCTGCCGTAAGCCAGGTGAAGATCGACGGCGTTGTACATGAGCTCAGCTGCATCCCCGGTGTGATGGAGGATGTTACCGAGATCATCATGAACATTAAGAGCCTTGCGATCAAGAATAACAGCGATTCGAACGAGCCCAAGACTGCTTATATTGAGTTTTCCGGTGAAGGTGTGGTTACCGCCCGCAACATTCATGCAGACAGCGATATCGAGATCATGAATCCCGACCAGATAATTGCAACGCTGAACGGCGGAGCCGACAGCAAGCTTTACATGGAGCTGACGATCACAAAGGGCAGAGGCTACATCGGCGCTGACAAGAATAAGAAAGAAGACACTCCGATCGGTGTGATCGCTGTGGATTCCATCTATACTCCCGTTGAGAGAGTGAACCTTACGGTTGAGAATACGCGTGTCGGCCAGGTTACCGATTATGACAAGCTTACACTTGATGTATTTACCAACGGAACACTTGCTCCCGATGAGGCAATCAGTCTTGCAGCAAAGGTGCTCAGTGAGCATTTGAACCTGTTCATCGACCTTTCCGAAAGCGCTAAGACTGCTGAGGTTATGGTTGAGACCGTTCCGAATGAGAAGGAAAAGGTTCTGGAGATGAATATCGACGAGCTGGAACTTTCCGTTCGTTCCTACAACTGCCTCAAGAGAGCCGGTATCAATACGGTTGAAGAGTTGTGCAGCAAGACTTCCGAAGACATGATGAAGGTTCGTAACCTTGGCCGCAAGTCTTTGGAGGAAGTTCTGTCCAAGCTGAAAGAACTTGGATTATCGTTAAACTTAGGCGATGAGTAAGTATCGTCATTACTAAATAGTTGCCGCGTTGGGCGGCAGATGGAGGATAACATGGCAGGCTACAGAAAACTTGGAAGAACTTCAAGTCAGAGAAAAGCATTGTTGAGAAACCAGGTTACCGCTCTTTTGTCCAATGGTAAGATCATTACTACCGAAGCCAGAGCAAAGGAAATTCGTCGGATTGCCGAGAAGTTCATCACGCTCGCAGCAAAGGAAAAGGACAATTACGAGAATGTAACCGTAACCTACAAGGTTGCTCAGAAAGATAAGGACGGCAGAAGAATTAAAGAGGTTGTCAACGGTAAGAAGACCGACGTTATGATCGAGACGACGAAGACCATCAAGAAGGACAGCCCTTCGAGACTTCATGCCAGAAGAGAGATGTTTGCTTACTTCTATCCGGTAACCAAGAACGATCCGGAGCAGAAGGGTAAGAAAGCAGTTAAGGAAGTTGACCTGATTGCAAAGATGTTTGATGAAATCGGTCCGAAGTATGCAAGCCGCAAGGGTGGCTACACCAGAATCGTTAAGATTGGTCCCCGTAAGGGCGATGCAGCCATGGAAGTTTTGATCGAGCTCGTATAAATCTTCGAAATTGCAGCAGCGTAGCCGTATCGGCTACGCTGTTTTGTTAAAGGCGGAACAAAGAAGGGAATTACATGGGAATCATTACCACGGACAATCTGGTATTCGAGTATATCCGGCGTGACGAGAACGGCGACCGCATCGGCGAAAAGCGTGCGGTGGACGGCGTGAGTCTTAACGTGGAAAAGGGGCAGTTTATTGCCGTTTTGGGGCATAACGGGTCCGGCAAATCCACGATGGCGAAGCATCTGAACGCGCTCCTTACACCGACGGGCGGAACGGTACTCGTATGCGGTATGGACACCAGAGATGAAGATCATCTGTGGGACATCCGTAAGTCCGCAGGTATGGTATTCCAGAATCCGGACAACCAGATCATCGCGACCGTTGTCGAGGACGACGTCGCATTTGGCCCGGAGAATCTCGGCGTCCCCGCCGAGGAAATCGAAAAGCGCGTAACGGAAAGCCTGCGGGCGGTCGGAATGTTAGATCGGAAGAACGATTCCCCGAATCATCTTTCCGGCGGACAGAAGCAGCGTATCGCCGTTGCCGGAATCATGGCCATGAAGCCGGAATGCATCATCATGGATGAACCGACAGCCATGCTTGATCCGATTGGCCGCAAAGAGGTATTGGAGACCGTGCACCGGCTCAACAAAGAGGAAGGCATTACGGTTATTCACATCACCCACTATATGAGCGAAGTGACGGATGCGGACGCGGTCATCGTAATGGACCACGGCAAGGTTGCCATGCAGGGCACGCCGCGCGAGATATTCTCCCGCCTTCCGGAGCTGCAGGAACTCGGCCTGGACGCGCCACAGGCGACGATTCTGGCTTCTGAGCTTAGAGGACGCGGAATTCCCCTTCCGGAAGGTATACTTTCAATTTCGGAGTTTCTGGACGCTTACAGGGCACTTCCCGCGGCATATCAGGCCGAAGATCCGTACAAATCCATTCCGGAGCACATTGAGGAGTCGGTTACGGCACTTGCCGAAGATGAGGCACCGCTTCTTGAACTGGAGCATGTATGCTTTACGTATTCGCCGCAGACGGCTTATGAAAAGAAGGCCGTTCAGGATGTATCGCTGCAGATCAGACAGGGCGAATTCGTGTGCCTGATCGGTCATACCGGCTCGGGCAAATCCACCCTGATCCAGATGCTCAACGGACTCGAAAAGCCGACTTCCGGCAGAGTCCTGTTCCGCGGCGAGGATATTCATGAACGCAAATACGACCGTCGTGCGCTTCGCAGCAAGGTCGGCCTTGTATTCCAATACCCCGAACACCAGCTGTTTGAGTCGACCGTTCTTCGTGACGTATGCTTCGGGCCGAAGAACCAGGGCCTTTCCGAAGAGGAGCAGCGGGCACGCGCGGAAGGCGCGCTTAAGCTTGTGGGAATCGCAGAGGAGAACTGGAACGATTCGCCCCTTGAACTGTCCGGCGGACAGAAACGCCGCGTGGCGATAGCAGGCGTTCTGGCAATGCATCCGGAAGTGCTGATCCTGGACGAACCGACTGCGGGACTTGATCCGCAGGGAAGGGACGAGATCCTTTCGGAGATCAGCCGTATCCACCGCGAGGCGGGGATCACGGTCGTACTTGTTTCACACAGTATGGAAGATGTGGCGAAATACGCGAACTGGGTTCACGTAATGGACAGCGGAAAACTGCTGTATGCCGGAAAGCCGGCCGTCGTATTTTCCCATATCGAAAGACTGAAAAAGGTCGGACTCGGTGTTCCGCAGGTGACGGAGATCATGCGCGGATTATATCCGCAGGAGAAACGTCCGGCCATGGATTTTATTACAGTGGAAGACGCCGTTTCGGCACTGTGTCCGAAGCGGTAAAAGAATATTGAACTCTCATACAGAAAGGGACTACGGCAAATGCTCCGCGACATCACAATCGGACAATATTATCCCGCCCCGTCGCTGATTCACAGACTGGACCCGCGTGTCAAAATCGTCGGCACGCTCGTCTATATCGTGAGTCTGTTTCTGTTTGACTCTTTCTGGGGACTGGCGGTTGCGGTCGCATTTTTCACAGGGGTTCTGCTCCTTTCGAAAGTGCCGTTCCATTACATTCTGAAAGGACTGAAACCGGTTCTGATCCTGATCATCATGACGGTAATGTTCAACTTCTTCCTGACGCCCGGTGAAGTGTTGGTTAAGTTCTGGATATTCCGGATCACGAAGGAAGGACTGTACCGCGGAGGATTCTTCGGTTCCCGCCTTGTGCTTTTGATTCTCGGCTCTTCGATGATGACGTTCACGACGACGCCCGTGCAGATGACCGACGGTCTGGAGCGGCTTATGAAACCGCTTTCCTGGATCGGGGTGCCGGTACATGATGTGGCGATGATGATGTCCATCGCGCTTCGGTTCATTCCGATTCTTCTTGAGGAAACGGACAAGATCATGAAGGCGCAGCAGGCACGTGGCGCGGATTTCGAGAGCGGAAACATATTCCGCCGTCTGAAGGCCATGATCCCGATTTTTATCCCGTTATTGCTGTCCGCATTCCGAAGGGCATTTGACCTCGCCCTTGCGATGGAGGCCCGGTGTTACCGCGGCGGCAAAGGACGGACGAAAATGCACCCGCTTAAGTATCAGGTGAGGGATTATCTCGCCTATGTATATCTGGCATTGTATCTGACGGCAGTGATTATACTCAGAAGGTGGATATGAGACGCATTAAACTGACAATCGCATATGACGGCACGGCTTATTCGGGCTGGCAGGCGCAGGAAGGGTGCGCGACGGTGGAGGAAACGGTGGCTGACGCAATCGGAAGACTGACCGGCGTGAAGCCCGAACTGACCGGTGCAAGCAGAACCGACGCCGGCGTACACGCGCTTGGCAACGTTGCCGCATTCGATACGGAGTCGCCGATTCCCGGGGACCGCTTTTCGTATGCCATTAACGCATTCCTTCCGGAGGATATCCGGATCATGGAATCGGAAGAGGTTTCCACAGAGTTTCATCCGCGTTTCGACGCGCACTGCAAACGTTATGAATACCATATCGTAACGGGCAATGTATGCTCCCCGCTTGCAAGCCGCTACGCCGCTCACATTCGCGGAGAACTGGATATTGAGGCGATGGCGGAGATGGCACGGCATGCAGTCGGAACACACGATTTTACGAGTTTCTGTGCAGCAGGAGCGCAGGTTAAGAGTAAGGTCCGGACCATTACGTCGCTTACGGTATCGAAAGAGAACGGTGAAATCGTCATAGCGGTCGAGGGAGACGGCTTTTTGTATAACATGGTCCGCATCCTTGCGGGAACGCTGATCCAGGCGGGTCTGCACCGCTTTAAGCCGGAGCAGATGGAGACGATTCTTGCCGGGAAAGACCGGTCTCTGGCCGGCCCGACGGCACCTGCAAACGGTCTTCGGTTATGTAAGATTTGGTATGACGGCGCCGGAAAAGGGGAAGAAGAGGAGTAAACGCCACATTTTCCTCGATACAAGATGTAAAATGTTATATTGAAAATGACATTTTACATAAAATGAAAGCGAAGATTGAAAAAGAATTGTTGACATACGCTTTTCCGTAAAGTATAATGCGGAAAGTGACTGTTCCCACAGACGGGGACACGGTAATGGGCGCAAGCCCAGAATAATAAGGAGGTACACCAATGAAGACCTACATGGCAGCAACCGCTGACGTTGAGAGAAAATGGTACGTTGTTGATGCAGAGGGACAGACTCTCGGTCGTCTTTCTTCCGAAATCGCAAAGGTTTTGAGAGGTAAGAATAAGCCGATCTTCACGCCCCACATTGACACCGGTGATTATGTTATCGTAATCAATGCAGAGAAGATCAAGACTACCGGTAAGAAGCTTGATCAGAAGATTTACTACAATCACTCCGATTATCCGGGTGGAATGAGAGAGGTTACTCTTCGCGAGATGATGGCGAAGAAGCCCGCAGATGTTATTTCCCTTGCAGTAAAGGGTATGCTTCCGAAGGGACCGCTCGGTAAGAGCATGCTCACGAAGCTTCATGTATATGCAGGTGCTGAGCATCCGCATGCTGCACAGAAGCCCGAAGAGCTGAAGTTCTAATAATCAGAAAGGAGATTTACGATTATGGCAAAGAATAATTCCAAATTCTATGGAACAGGAAGACGTAAGAGCAGTGTTGCCAGAGTATACTTACTTTCTGGTAAAGGTAATGTAACCATCAACAAGAAGGACATTGACAGCTACTTCGGTCTTGAGACCCTCAAGGTTATCGTTCGTCAGCCCCTTGAACTTCTTGGTGTTGCAGACAAATACGATGTTATCGTTACCGTACGCGGTGGCGGTTTCTCCGGTCAGGCCGGTGCAATCCGTCATGGTATCGCACGTGCCCTTTGCAAGGCAGATGAGGAGAATCGTCCGGCAATCAAGAAGGCCGGCTTCCTCACCAGAGATGCCCGCATGAAGGAAAGAAAGAAGTACGGCTTGAAAGCAGCTCGTCGTGCTCCGCAGTTCTCCAAGAGATAAGATTATTTGCAACAAAAAGGTTCTCCCGTCGGGAGAGCCTTTTTTTTGTTGCAACTCTCCCTATCGGGAGAGCGACGGCCTCCTCGGCGTAGCCGCGAAGCGGGATCGAGGGACGCGTCTCGTTGTTTTTCGGAATACTATCTGTGGAAGAAGAAAGGTGTTGGTTGTTGGGGCGTAGTATGGTATAATAAATCAAATAGCCAAAAATCGGCCCAGATGCCGATCCCGGCAGGGAAGCAAGGATAATATGATAGACGATATTCTACAACGGTAGAATTCAAGAGATACTGTAAAAGCCATAACTATGGAGGTTGAAATGAAACCGGAGGAATGGAGAAAGATCTGGGAAAAGGAAGAGAGCATTGCGCAGATTAAGGGATGGGATTTTTCCCATATTCACGGAAGATACGAAGAGGAAGAAGCCCTTCCGTGGGATTACGAAGCCTTAATAAGGGAATTGCTGTCGGATGAGCGGAAGCTCTTGGATTACGATACCGGGGGCGGCGAATTCCTGCTGTCGCTGCAACATCCCTATGAGAACACCTCGGCGACCGAGGGCTATCCGCCCAATGTGCAGCTGTGCCGTGAGACGCTTACGCCTCTCGGAATTGACTTACGCGAGTGCTCGGATGCTTCGCATGTGCCGTTTGATGACAATTCGTTTGATATCATCATTAACCGCCACGGCGATTTCGACCCGTCCGAGATCAAACGCCTGCTGAAAGCCGGTGGTTATTTTATTACGCAGCAGGTGGGAAGCGAGAATGACCGGGAACTGGTTGAGGCGGTTCTGCCGGGCCTTGAGAAGCCTTTTCCGCACAACAATCTGAAAGAACAGCAGGAGGCATTTGAGAAGGCCGGTTTTGAGATGATCAGGGCCGAAGAAGCATTTTGCCCGATCCGCTTTTTCGATGTCGGCGCTTTCGTATGGTTCGCACGGATCATTCAATGGGAGTTTCCCGGATTCTCCGTGGATTCATGTTTTGACCGCTTATTGAAACTGCAGGAGACGTTAGAAACGGACGGAGCAATCAATGGAAC
The DNA here is from genome assembly GCA_946402335.1 of uncultured Lachnoclostridium sp. Classification (GTDB taxonomy): domain Bacteria; phylum Bacillota; class Clostridia; order Lachnospirales; family Lachnospiraceae; genus ISDg. Next base: position 7,274 of record CAMIWE010000023.1, on the reverse strand, counting down.
GATCCACCGGTTTCTGATTGTTGCAAGAAAACCCTTATAGGAGGCAGTGATGCATCGGATTTTACAGGAAATAGAGGAAATCATCCGAAAGGCTCTGGGGGAGCATTTGCCGCAGGTTTCGCCGGAGGTACTGGAAGAACGTGGGGAAGTGTATTACATGAACGGAAAGAACGGGACCGAGTTTGACTGGCATGTAAACGATGCTCTGCCGTACTTTATGGTATTTTACGGGGATAAAGAAAACCTCGGAGCAGCGAAAGCACGTGTGTACACGGACGGCGGGGTGTTATTGTATCTGTATGGCGATAACGGGCATGCCGATCCAATCAAGGTGGATGCGGAAATTCATGCTTCCGGGGACGAGCTCCTGCGTCTCGCCGTATGTCTTCGGATCAATGCAGACGATAAGCGAATCTGGGATGCCTCCATACGGCGGATTGTATCGGACGAAGAACCTTCCGCGGAGGCGGTAAAGGAGTTCGTTCAAAACCGTCAGAATTTCGAGCCTACCATTCGAAGAATGGAAATCATGGGGAAAATGGCCTTCGTCTCGAAGCGGATTACCGAGGATGGATGGAGGGTCGCCTTGATGAACCGGGAACAGCCCGGGCGGGAGGATTTCAGCGGCTGGGTTTTCTACGGCGGAAACGAGGACCAGGCATATGTCGATGACGATAAGAACTTCGTCATTTGTCCGGTCGGAGCAATCGTGTCCATCGATCCGACGGTGATGAAGTATATTGACAGTCCGGTGGGAGCCGCGTTTATCCGTGTGTCGGAAGAAGCGTTTGAACCGGATACCGGACAGCCGAAAGTTTACATGGACCGATGGAAGAAAGACGGAAAAGCGGATTAGGAACCGTGATTCCGTGGAGCATTTGACGGAGGAATGAATACAGATGGAACAAGATACATTACACCCTGTGTCTGATAATAACGGAGCACTTTATAAGAGCGTCCTTGAGGCGGACCGGACGGCTATCGTGATCTGCGACCTGAATCATACGATCACATACATGAATCCGGTGGCAATCAGCCGTTACGAAAAATGGGGAGGCGCAAAGCTTTTGGGAAAGAGCCTTCTCGATTGCCATAACGAACAGTCCCGGAAGATGATTGTCAAAGTGCTGGCGTGGTTTCTGGAAGATATATCGCACAATATCGTATTTACGTTTCACAATGAGAAAGAAAACAAGGATGTGTACATGGTCGCGCTGCGTGACGATTCCGGAGCGCTGATCGGGTATTACGAAAAACATGAGTACCGGAACCCCGAAACCATGAAGCGGTACGCTCCTTTTTTGGATTGAAAAGAAAATGAAAGATAGATACTCCGTGAAGGTATCTTAATTGCTTGGGGAGAACAAACATGAATCAATCAGAGAAAGAGATAGTTGAGAACAGAATAAGGGCTTTACTTGGGTCAGAGAAGATCCGGTTCGGGAGATCCATCGATGTCATATGGATTGCCCTTAAGGGAACGGACGGCAGGGATTACGCCCTGCATCCGAGTGCTTTCTTCCGGGTATGTGATGAAAACCGCGTCCTTGTTACGAAGTTCGATATGTATTGGTTGCTTCCGGAATATGAAACCGACGCGGACGATGACGATGCATGGGATGTTCAGGGCCACAATTACTTTGACGATTGGGCGAAAAGATTCAACGAAGAGTATTCCGACACCGTAACAGTTACTTCGATTGCGGTAAAGGAGAACGGTGACATGACGGTTTCCTTCAGCAATTCCATGGTACTTGAAATCCTGATCGAAACGACCACGGATTGTGAGTGCTGGAGATTTTTCGAATACCATGGTACAGACCGGCACCTGGTTATTACCGGGAAGGGTATCCGATCCAAAGAGGGTGAATGATGAGCGAGCAAAGCATTTCCGTATTACAAAATTTAAAACTGAAAGACATACATCGGGAGCATGAATATGTGGCGTTCACATTTGCCGCAGATGACGGAACCGGGTACATTCTGATGATATATACGTTCTTCCGCATCACGGACGGCAACCGAATTCTGGTGACCGAAACGGACGTGTTTTTAAAAGACGGATTCGATGATGATCTGGACGAATTCGAATGGGATGAACCGGGCGCAAACGCCTTTGATCAATGGCTTCGTGACGGGCTGCCGGGGATCGTCGGACAATCTGTCGTCTCGGCTGAGCTTAACAAATACAACGACTTGATCCTTCGCTTTTCCGAGGGCGTCGTGCTGAGCGTGTATTCGGAATCAACCGAAGACAGAGAGTATTGGGATTTGAAAAAGAAAGGTTAGAGGTATAAGAGATAGGAGATAATAACAGTATGAAATATCCTTGGATTGAGGAGTATCTGTTAGGGAAAAAAGGCGTGACCAAAGATCTTCAGGCGGATTGGAACTGGATTCGTTTCCAGATCGGAGGAAAAATGTTTGCAGCGATATGTCTGGATGACAGTGACCAACCCTATTATATTACACTGAAGCTGGAACCGCTTGAGGGGGATTTCTTTCGGAAACAGTATGAAGATATAATCCCAGGTTATTATATGAACAAACAGCATTGGAATTCGGTAAAGGCTGACGGAGAGGTGCCGGATGACATCCTAAAGGATCTGCTTGATAAGGCATATCAGATAGTGCTTGGGAGCTTCAGTAAGAAGAAACAAAAGGACCTTTTGGGCGAGGAATGACGCAGAGGTAAAGAAGATAATAAATGCCATCTTGGAAGATGCAAGACAACAGAGCATACATCAGTTCATTTTTGCGGGAGACTACTGCATTAGCGGGCCCTGGCCGGATCAATGCATCGCTGAGATTCAATCCATTAAGGACAAGCACATTATCCGGGAATATGAGAGAGTGAAAAGGAGATACCGGGAGATATGTCTTTTATAATTGAACGAACCGAAGACCGGGACGGAACTATCGGTGAACTTGTAGGTGAGGAATTCACTAAATTTGCCTTGAAAAAAGGCATAGATACGGCATATGTTGAATACTGCTTTGTAGCAAAAGATGAGGGGAAGATAGCAGGTGTGATCCAGGGACACGCTTATTACAAAGAAGTCCATATCGGTGACCTGATCGTCATGGAAGAATACCGAAAAACCGGTGTCGGTTCCATGCTCGTTAAGGCTGTGGAAGAGGCTTTCAAAGACGATAACAGAGAGCAGATTAATCTTACGACATACGGGTTCCAGGCGCTTGGGTTTTATAAAAAACTCGGATATGAAGTGGAATATGTTCGTAAAAACAAAGATGAGAATTTAACAAAGTATTTTTTGATAAAATACATTTAAACAACAGGGTATAGAGAAATGTTTGAAATCCAATATAAGATTGTTCCCGCAGATTATGATGACTATGCGGGCGAAAACGGGTTTCTGCAAATCTGTGTCAACGAATTCCGGTACGGCAAATATCCGGCCGGATGAATTCGGGAACTTGATGAACGAATACGAGACATTGAGGAAGCTGCAAAACAAAGCATTTGTAAAAGCAGAAAATAATAAACGGAGATGAGACAGATGTTAAAAGATTATGAGATAAACAAGCCGGTTCTTGAAACAGACAGATTGATTATTCGTAAGATTAGCGAAAGCGATGTGGCTGATTTAAAAGAGTGGCTGGGGAGAGATGAAATTTATACGTATTGGGGAAGAAAAGCAAACAGGAACGAGAAAAATCCTGATCTTATGTTTGCGCCTGATCCCCGCCCTTGGGTAATAAGAAAACCTTCTCCTGATTTTGATTGGGGAATTGTATTGAAAGAATCCAATAAAATGGTAGGCATGATTGCGGTATTTGATATCCAAAATGCCAGAATGGGTGATATAGGATACCGGGTTAATCCTGAGTACTGGAATATGGGAATTACTACAGAAGCCTTGAAGGAAGTGATACGATTTATATTTGAGAACACGGAATTGGACCGTTTGAATGGACGTGTGGATGTAAGAAATGTTGCTTCAAACAGAGTTATGGAAAAATGCGGTCTAATAAAAGAAGGAACAATTCGTCAGGGGAAAATGGTTTCGGTTTATTGCGACTATAATATCTACGGATTGCTTAGAGCAGATTATATGAGAATGCAAGGGATAAATAAAACAGATTAATAAAAGTGTTATGGAGTAAAAGTATGCTGCTTGAAGAATTTGACAGAGAAATCAATGCTGTAATCAATCCGGAAATGTGCGCGGAGAAAATAGAAAATTTTCCGGAGGTAACTGTCGCATGCTTTTCGTGGAAACTGTTTGACAGCGTTCTTGCGGCATTTGATGCAAAAAAGCTTACGGATCTTCATTCGGCCGTGAATCTTAATCCGGTATATGAGGTTGAGTACAAAGGGAAAAGGTTTGCGCTGTTTCATGCATTGGTCGGCGAACCGTTATGTGTTGCGCAGTATGAGGAATTGATGGCAATGGGAAGCAAACGTCTCATCCTGCTCGGCAACTGCGGGGTTTTAGATAAAACCATCGAGGACTGCGGAATTATCATTCCGACCGCTGCGATCAGAGATGAGGGGACGAGTTATCATTACGTCGAGCCGGCTGACGTGATAGAGGTGAATAAAAAGTATCGGGATACATTCAAGAAGGTTCTGACGGATTGCGGCTATCCGTATGTTGAAGGCATGACATGGACAACGGATGCCTGCTATCGTGAAACAAGAGATAAGGTGAAACGCAGGAAAGAGCAGGGTGCAATCTGCGTTGAAATGGAATGTGCCGGTATGCAGGCAGTATGTGATTTCAGAGGAACGGAATTTTTCCAGTTTTTCTATGCCGGAGATAATCTGAATCATTCCTCGTGGGATCCGAGAAGCTTATCGGGAGGCTCACGCCTTGATGATAAGACGAAAATAATGTTCCTGGCATTCGAACTCGGATTGAGAATCATGCAATAAGAGGAGGCGCCAAATGAGTCAGATTGTTGAGAAAATGCGTCAGGAAATCATGGACCGAAGTGCCGGGTTTGAAGAACAAACAAAAGGCACGAAGGATGAGTACAACATATATCGGGAGCATATTCAGTATGTCTATAAGTATGTTGTAAGGCTCTCGAAGGATAAAAATGTCGACCGTGAAGCATTGGAATTGGCTGCACTTTTACATGACATCTCCATGACCGATATGGCACTGGACAGAAGCAGGCACAATGAATACGGTGCAGAGATTGCGGAACAGTTGTTACGGGAGAATAATTACCCGGAAGACAAAGCGCGGCTTGTCGTCAAATGCATTCTGAATCACAGCAAAAGAAGACAGCAATACCGTAGCACGGAGGAAGAACAGATCCTTGTCGATGCCGACGGATTGTCTCATTTTGATGTCGCTAAGACGCTTTATTCCTTGCCGAGTAAAGTCATGGGCTTAAGCGAAGAGGACTCGGTACGTTTTGTGCAGGATAAGCTGACCGGAGATTATGAAGAACTGAGCGAAGATCTGAAACACCTGGTGAAAGAAAAATATGACAGGGTGATGGCTGCGAAATGTGCGAATGATTTATTTGCCGTTTAACCCAAGGAGGAAGAAACCATGAAACGACACATGCTTTGCGGATTTGACGTTCCGGACTATAAGAAAATCCGTGTAATTATCGATACGGATGCAGCCTGCGAGGCCGACGATCCGTTTGCAATCGTTCATGCGATTCTTTCACCGAAATTGATCGTAAGGGGGATTGTCGCGGAACATTTTGTGAGACCGGATTCGATGGAAAGAAGCTATGAAGAGATTGTTACGATCACGGAGACGATGGGTGTGACCATACCGACATTTCGGGGACAGAGAGGCCCTTTGGCCTTAGATGGGGACATCTCCGAAGGCGTTCGCTTCATCATTGATGAGGCAATGGAGGACAGTGGACGGCCGTTGTTTGTGTTATGTCAGGGAGCTGTCACCAACGTTGCCATGGCTTTGCAAACCTGTCCGGAAATTGCCGGCCGGATGACGGTAATCTGGATCGGAACCCACGGAGAAGCACCCTGTAAGGCGCATTTTCGGGAGTTTAATGCGGGAAATGACATTCTTGCTGCCAATCGCGTGCTTCGAAGCAAGGTGGACCTGTGGCTTGTTCCTTCACAGGTATACGGAACGGTAACGATAGGGATTGCGGAAATCAAACGACGAATCAGTGTCTGTGGAAAAATCGGTTGGCACCTGTATGATAACCTTATAACCTATAATAATTCCGGAGAAGCCGGATGGACACAGGGGGAAAGCTGGTCTCTCGGTGATTCTCCGGCTATTGCGATTGCTCTCAATCCCGGGTGTGGACACTACAAGACAATTTCCGCACCTGAAATCGCTTCGGACACATCGTCCGTAGCCGCAGCAGATGCCCGCGAGATAAGGGTTTATACGGATGTGGACAGCCGGTATATTCTTGAGGATTTTATGGCAAAACTTGAACTGTTTTGTTCGGAAGAGGATTAAAGTGTTGAGCGGTGAAATAGTTTTATAAATCCGAAGATAGCATATGACAGAAAAAATGTTATGTGAGGATAATGTTCAAAAGGGGAGATAAAATGAAAAACGTAAAAAAATCCGCTTTGACGATAGAAGAGATCAGAGAAATTATTGACAGACGCAGTCTTGTGAATCAGATCAATGAGGGCTTTGATATTCAGAAAAACGAGCATTTTACATACATTGAAGTTTTTCACGGTGATACTAAGCTGATGCTTGATCTTGCCGGCGCATATACTATTTATTTGGGAGATTGGCACGGACATTACTATACGGATGTAATACATGACATGAGAGAATTTCGTCAGGTTCTGGAGGATCTTCTGGACAACAAGGTATGCTCGGTTGGAAGTTTTCGGGAGCGGGACGGTGTTGAAAACTGGTGTGGCTCGTGTATCGAGTTTAAAGAGAACCTTAACCGGGAATATTTTCAAAGAAAGTATGGAGCAGATAGAATTATCCGTTGCAAGTTTTTTGATGAAACGCTGAACCGGGTATTTATGACGTGAAGGTTTATCACGAATCTAAGGGCATGTGGAAATCACGTGCCCTTTTATATTGACAAATATCTATGTATGTGATAATATCCTCGCATAGAAAAATATCTATGTGAGGAAACGCTTATGAATGAATTGGATGCTGCTCTTATTTGCAAGGCTATGGGAGATGCAAACAGACTGGAGATTGTGAAAATGTTGTCGGATGGGGAAAAATGCGGGTGCAGACTCTTAGAGAGGTTTTCGATAACGCAGCCGACTCTGTCGCATCACATGAAAAACCTTGTGGATTGCGGGCTTGTTAATGACAGAA